>JANWHW010000029.1 GCA_025450195.1 Solirubrobacterales bacterium
ACGACCTTGCCGAACGGCTTGACGACGAAGACCGAGGTCGGGAAGGTCGCCTGGCCGACGTGCTCGAAGACGATGTCGGGAGCGTCGCCGAGGATCTCCTTGACCCGCTTGGCGAAACCGCGCGAGGCCTTGAAGCGCTCCTTGTCGGCGGCGGGATCGGCAAGGTTCTCCTTGGTCCGCATCATCTCGCCGAACTCGGCCCGGTTGATGTAGTCGACCGCGCCCAACTGCTTGACCAGCTCGCCCTTCTCATCGGAGGAGACGACGCCGACCGCGTTGGCACCGGCCGCCTTGCAGAGCTGCACGGCGAAGACCCCGAGGCCACCGGCCGCGCCCCAGATCAGGACGTTGTGGCCGGGTTGGAGCTTGCACTGGTCGATCAGCATCCGGTAGGCGGTGAAGTAGGTCAGCCCGTAGGCGGAGGAGTCGGCCCAGGAGAGGTTCTGGGGGCGGGGGAGGAGTTGCTGCGCCTGCACCTTGGTGAACTGGGCGAAGGAGCCCCAGGTCGTCTCATAGCCCCAGATCTTCTGGCTTGGTGCGGCAAGGGGATCGAGCCCGTGGACCTCGACATCCTCGTAGGAGGCCTGGTTGCAGTGGACGACGACCTCGTCGCCGGGCTTCCAGCGGGTGACCCCCTCGCCGACCTTCCAGACGATCCCCGAGGCGTCGGAGCCGCCGATGTGGTGGCCGTACTCGGGATGGTCGCCGTAGGGGAAGACCGAGACCGGCTTGCCCAGCGCCGCCCAGACGTTGTTGAAGTTGACGCCGGCCGCCATCACGCGGACGATCACCTCGAAGGCACCTGGCTCGGGAACTTCGATCTGCTCGAGCTGGAAGGCGTCGTTGGGCTCGCCCTGGCGCTCCTCGCGGATTACCCAAGCCGCCATCGTCTCCGGCAGCGTTCCGGGCTCCACGTCTAGCTTCGAGACTTCGCTGGTGTCGACGGCCAAATCGGCTCCTTCGTAGGGCGTTTGCGGGCGGGACGGCGAATCCTAGTTCAACGGTTCGCCTCGGGTTCGCGTCCGTATCGGTGGCTACTTTCAATGGCTCGATGAGAAAGGAAGAGCCATGACCGTTCTGCTGCTGTTCGCCGTCCTTGCCGTCGCCGCCCTGGCGGGATTCTTTGCTGTGCGAGCCTCCCGCCTGGGTTCCGAATTGGGCCAGGTCCGGAGCGAGCGCGAGGACCTTGTGACCGATCGGGATCGCATGCGGGCCGAGG
Source organism: Solirubrobacterales bacterium (assembly GCA_025450195.1). Classification (GTDB taxonomy): domain Bacteria; phylum Actinomycetota; class Thermoleophilia; order Solirubrobacterales; family 70-9; genus VRUE01. The sequence continues at coordinate 1,220 of JANWHW010000029.1, forward strand.
CTGAGGCCTTGCCCGAGATCAGTGCCAAGCTGGCCGCCACCGAAGCTCGGCTGGAGATGAGCGAGGCCGAGAAGGCGCGCCTGCTGAGCGAGGACAAGCAGAAAACCGAGCGCACTCACGAGCGGGTTGGGCGGATGTTCGATGACTTCAGATCGGTGCGAGAGGAAACGCTCCCCGACCTGCTTGCCAAGACCGAGAAGGCCGCGTCGGGGACGGAGCGGATCGATCGTGGCATGACCGGATGGATGCGGACGATCGCCAACCCGCAGGCGCGCGGTGCCTTCGGCGAGCTTGCGGTCGAGAATCAGCTGCGCAACCTCGGCCTGGAGCTGGGCCGCGATTTCATGCGGCAGGTGAGCGGCGACGACGGCCGCAAGCGGCCCGATTACATCGTGCGCACCGGGGACGGCAGCGTGATCATCGACGCCAAGTTCGTCCTCGACGAGGACATCGAGGATGTCGACGAGGCCCTGGAGGCGGAGGACTCGGAGCGGCTGGTTGAGTTCGGCCGTCGTCTCAAGGCCCGCGCCGAAGAGCTTTCGAAGCGGGACTACTCGAAGGTCGCCGGCCGCGGGCCCTCGGTGGTGCTGCTCTATGTGCCGGTCGAGGGTGCTTACGAGACGTTGAAAGCGTTGCCGGGGTTCTCAATCGAGAAGTTCTCGCGCAGCCATCGGGTCTACATCGTCACTCCGTCGCAGCTTGGCCTGGCACTTGGCCTGATAGCCGAGGTCGCTCACAAGGCGCGCCACGACGAGGAGGTGGGCAACGTCGCCGACGCCTTGATCGACGTTGCGGAGCAGATGGCCGACATGATCGATGGCCTCGATCAACACGGCAAGCACCTCGCCACCGCCTTCAAAAGCTACGACGGGCTGCTTGCGATGACCAGTACTCGCAGCAAGCTGTGGCGGCGAGCCTCCACCGTCTGGGACTTCGCTCGGCGCAGCCCGAAGATCGAGGGGGAGATTCGCAGCATCAATCCTCCGCGCTCCGACGCGGGCCAGCTTGCCGAGCGCTGGCGGGAAGAGGCAGCCGGCGACGCTTAGCGTCGACTACGGAAGCAGAACGTCGTTCTCAGACGAGGAGCGATACGGGCCGACCGCGAGCCTGGCCGGCTCGGCACTGGGAATGTCTTCGGCGCTGATTCTGTAGATGCCGGCTGGGAGGGCGGTTTGGAGGGTCACCGCGCCGTTGGCTATAAGGGGCTCAGAGCTGACATCCGTTTCCGGGCCGCGCACCTCGAGCCGGGAGGCGTCGTCGGTCAGGTTGGCGGTTACGAAGACGACGTCCAGGGGTGCGTTTGACCGGACCGGCGGCTGCCCGGCGTGTGCGTTCTGGGGGATCTGCTGCGTCGGTTCGGGGCCGACGGCAATCCGGTCAGGGATCACCGTGATCGCGTCTTCGGTGATCGAGACGCTGACCCGGGTCGGCGGCTGGGGCCGGGGATCGTTCTGATGCTCTTGCGCACCGCAGCCCGTCATCGCGAAGGCCAGCGAGCCAAGCGCACAGGCACCAGCGATTTTGCCTCTCCAACGCCCCATCGAGGCGGAATCTAGCCGAACGGCAAGTCGACAACGCGAGCCGTAACGCCATCTTCACCTACGGTGAGCTCTGTGCCCGGCTCGGCCTCTCGCCGCACGATCGCCAGCCCGATCGGGCCACGAGCAGGGGACACGCAGGCGCTGCCGATCTTGCCGACCTCTTTTCCGCCCAGCAACAGGATCTCGTCGGCCTCAGAAGGAGCACTCAGCTCCAGGCCCCTAAGGTGGCGATTTGGCCGGCCCTTGTAGTGGAGGCGGGCCACCGGCTCCTGGCCGATGTAGCAACCCTTGGTGAAGCTGACCGCCCGCTCGACTATCCCGGCCTCCGCCGGCATCGTCTGGTGGCTCATCTCGGCGCCGAACCGCGGTGTCCCGGCTTCGATCCGCAAGACATCGGCGGCATTGGCTTCAACCTCCACAGCCCCGTCTGCGATCAGCCCTTCGAGGAGGCGACTCGCGTCGTCCCCGGCGGCAATCAGATCGATGCCATCGCGGGTGCCGACGGCCAGGCAATCCACGCCGCCCACCCTTGCCTCCTTGCATGAATGCTCCGGCAACGCGGGTGTGCCGGCGATCTCGACGCTGCGCGGGCCGATCAGCGAGAGGATGGCCCGGTTGCCGGTGAGGTCGGCGATCTCGACATCGCGCCCGATCTTGTACATCTCGAGATGCCGCCGCGCTGCCTCCAGCGCCTCGGGCTCGGTGTCGATCCAAAGCTCTCCCGAAGCGAGCGCGAGGACCCGCATGTCGGCCTGGAGATGGCCCTTGCGGTCGAGCAGCGCCGCATAGCAGCCCTCTCCCGGGTCGAGAGCCTCGATGTCGTTGGTGAGCTGGCCCTGCAGGTACTCGGGGCCCTCCTCGCCGGTAATCAGCAGCTTGCCGCGGGTGGAGCGGTCGAGCACGCCGCACTCTTCTCGCAGCTGGCGGTATTGGGCGTCGAGCTCGATGGTTGTCGGGTCGGGCATCGGCTCCCGATTGTAGGAGGCTGCCCCGGTCTGACCGGTGCGCCGGGCACCATGTCGGCGGCTGTGATTTTTTGATGCATCGAAAACAAGGTTTAGATGTGTCAAAATCTCGACCCATCGACGCAATGCCTTCCCAGCGAGCTCGTGATGAGCGATAAGAACCGAATCAGCCGGCGCAGGCTGCTGGGGGCGGCTGCGGTCGTCCCTGCGGCAGCCGGCCTGCAGGGGCTTGTTTCGCGGAGTGGGCTAGGGGGAGATCCCGCTCAAGCGAAGCCGAACGGCAATCGGGGTGGCGGGCACGCTGGCCACAACGGCTTCGCGCATGCCAGCTTTGCCCCGGGGCGAACCGTCAACCACCGCGCCAACGGCTTCAACCCAACGGAGTTGCTTCGGGACTTCGACTACGGGAAGACGCGACGACTTGCCAGCGGTCGCGTCCTGCGCGAGTGGGAGATCATCGCCCAGGACCGTGAGATCGAAGTCGCGCCCGGGGTCAAGTACGAGGCGTGGACCTACAATGGCCGCGTTCCCGGCCCGACCTTGAGGGCCCGCGAGGGCGACAAGCTCCGGGTCCGCTTCATCAACGGCTCCGAACACCCGCACACGATGCACTTCCACGGCATCCACCCGGCGGTGATGGATGGCGTGCCGGGGATCGGCGAGCGGCTCGGCGGCGGTCAGATCGAGCCGGGGGAAGCGTTCACCTATGAATTCGAGGCCGAACCGTTCGGCCTCCACCTCTACCACTGCCACGTGGCGCCGCTCGCCGCGCACATCTCACGCGGCCTGTACGGCGCTTTCGTGATCGACCCCAAGAAGGGCCGGCCGGAAGCCGACGAGATGGTGATGGTGATGAACGGCTTCGACACCAACTTCGACCTCTCCAACGAGGTCTACGCGGTCAACTCGATCGGCTTTCACTACATCAACGAGCCGATCCGGGTGAAGCGCGATGACCTGGTGCGGATCTATCTCGTCAACGCGCTCGAGTTCGATCCGCTCAACTCCTTTCACGTCCACGCCAACTTCTTCCAGTACTACCCGACCGGGACTTCGCTGGAGCCGAGCGAGTTCACGGACACGGTGATCCAGGGTCAGGGCCAGCGAGCGGTCCTCGAGATGAAGTTCCCGTTCGACGGCGACTACATGTTCCACGCCCACGTCAGCGAGTTCGCCGAGCTTGGCTGGACCGGGTTCTTCCGGGTTGGGGACCCGTCGCTGCTCACTCCGGCCGCCGCCGCGGCCGCCTACTGCAAGCTTCCCTGGGGTGGTAAGGGAGCTCCGGCCTAGTGGAGGTGGCTGACTGATGGAGGCGGCAACCAAGGCGGCGCCGACGCCTGGCGGTGGACTGCCGGCCTGGGCGCTGGGCCTCATCCCGCTGGCCTTGATCGCGGTGGCGATCGGCGTCTTTGCACTGCTCGGCGGCCCTGGGCTGGGCGAGCGAACCGGGCCGCCGGTCGAGGAGGTCGCGATTGAGCGCACGATGCTGCGGCCGGGGGAGATCGAGCTGACGCTTCGCAACGATGGCCCCGACCCGGTCGAAGTCGCCCAGGTCGCGGTGAACGACGCCTATGCGCCGTTCACGGCGACGGACGGGCTCGAGATCGGCCGTCTCAGCTCGACCACACTGGAGATCACCTATCCATGGATCGAAGGCGAGGCGTACGAGATATTCATCCTCACCTCGACCGGTGGCACGATCGACGCTTCGATCCCGGTTGCCTCCGAGACCCCGGAGGCGGACCTCGACTTCTACGGGCTGATGGCGCTGCTGGGCATCTACGTGGGAGTGATCCCGGTCAGCCTGGGGATGCTCTGGCTGCCCTTCGTGCGGCGGGTCGGCGAGCAGTGGGTGGGGGGGCTGATCGCATTCACCGTCGGCCTGCTCGCCGTCCTCGCGATCGACGCGACGCTGGAGGGGCTCGAGATCGCTTCCGAGGCGCCGAGCGCCTTCGGGGGCGAGAGCCTCGTCTTCGCCGGGGCGCTCATCGCCTACTTGCTGCTGGCCGCGCTTGACGTCCATCTGACGCGGCGCAGTGAGAAAGCCAACAGCGCCGCAGCGCGCGGTGGGCTCTATATGGCGCTGCTCGTCGCGATTGGGATCGGCCTCCACAACCTTGGCGAGGGACTGGCGATCGGCTCGTCCTACGCGACGGGGGCCCTTGCTCTGGGTGCCTTCTTGGTGGTGGGCTTCGCGATCCACAACACCACCGAGGGGCTGGCGATCGTCGCGCCGCTGCGCGGGAAAGCGAGCGAAGCGAGTGGCCCGCCGAGCTTGGCCCAGCTCCTCGGGCTCGGGATGATCGCCGGCGCCCCGGCAATTCTTGGGGCATGGATCGGCGCAGCGGCCTTCAACCCGAGCCTCGCGGCGCTCCTGTTCGGGGTCGGGGTCGGCGCGATCGCCAGGGTGATCGTCCAGATCGCGCCGGCGATGCGCGACGAGGCTGGACGGTTCCTGCACCCGATCTCGGTTGCCGGGATGATCGCCGGAATCGCCGCCCTCTACATCACCGGCCTGCTGGTCTCAGTCTGATGGCCCTCGGAAGCAGCGATGCTCGTTCCAAGCGGGCCACCAATGCGGAGGCGATCGAGGACTACGCGAAGGCGATCTACGCGCTCTCGCTCGACCGGGCGGGCGCAGTCCTCAACGGAGAGGTTGCCGAGCGCCTGGGTGTCACTCCGGCAACGGCAACCTCGATGCTGAAGCGGCTCGACGAGATGGGGTTGGTGGAGCACACCCCATACAAGGGAGTTGTTCTCACCCCCGCCGGAGAGAAGGTCGCGCTGGAGGTAATTCGCCACCACCGGCTGATCGAGGCTTACCTCTCCGAGGCTCTGGGAATGCCCGAGGACCGCGTTCACGATGAGGCGGAGGTGCTCGAGCACTACATCTCCGAGGAGCTCGAGCAGCTGATTGCCGAGAAGCTTGGCGAGCCGAGCCACGACCCACACGGAACCCCGATCCCGGGGCCCGACCTCCGACCGCCCGTCGAGTAGGGGTCGGGTGTCCCTCTGCCGGAGGCCCTTCGGCTGAGTCTCCGTCAGAGGGACACCCGACCCCACCAGATACGCTGCTCAGATGGGCCTCGTTGAGGACTTCCAGTTGATCGTGGATTCGTTGCCTCCGGACTGGACCGATCTCGAGATCGACCTGCGGATCGACGACGAGAGCCATTACGTCGATACGGCGGTGGCGCTGAGCCAGGTAAACGCCAATCCCTACTCGGGCTCGGACTGGCACTGGGCGCTGGCCGTTGCGCACACCTTTGGGCACGCCGCGGCAGCCGAGACGGTCAAGGGTGTCCTCTCCAAGCTGGACGGGGAAGGGGTCCGAGGCGAGATGCAGGTGCGCGAGGTGCGCGAGGGCCGAGCCGAGATCGTGCAGATGTGGGGCCGCCCCGAGAGCGTTCGCGAAGAGTTCCGCCAGCGCCGCTCGCTCTAAGCCAGTGGCTCAGGTTGTCGCCCTCACCTCCGACCTCCTGCTTGGCAGCAAGGTCGAGGCGATGCTGAGCGCCGCCGGCCACGAGGTGGTCCTTACGCCTTCTCTTCAGGACGCACCCTGGGGCGGTGCTGAGCTCATCGTCGCCGACCTCGATGTTGCGAACCCGGAGGCTCTGGTTGGGCTCGGCGTTCCCGTCCTCGGCTACTACTCCCACGTCGACGTCGAGACCCGGCAGGCTGCTGAGGCTGCTGGCGTCGATCTCGTCGTGCCTCGATCCCGTATGGCCCGCGAGCTTCCCGAGCTGGTCGATCGGCTACTCAAGGGGTGAGCCGGATACCCCTCTGAGGGAGGCCCTTCGGCTCAGTCTCCCTCAGAGGGGCATCCGCCCCACCCATCAGGGCAGATCGAAAGCGGCTTCGACATCGACGGGATGCTGGAGCAGGTCGTGCTGGAGGTCCCAGGCCGCCCAAGCGCGCAGGACGACGGGGTCGAAGGGTGCGGGGCGAAGGTCCTGGCCTAGGGCACGGAGTTGTGCCGCCTGTTCGGCGCGATCCAAGCTCGGCACCGAAGCGAGGAGGTCGTCAAGGGCACGATTCGGATTCGTCGAAGCGAGCGAGTAGCCACGCATCGTGGCCACGACCATCGCATCGACTAGGCCGGGATCGTCTTCGATGGTCTGCCGCGAGGCGGTGAGAACCAGCTCGGGGTAGGGCGGGGCGCCGTAGCGGTCCACCTTGAATATGCGGATCGGGACTCCCTGCTGCCGCAGAGCGACTCCCTCGGCGTTCCAGAAGCCGGTCGCCGCGGCGACCTTTGCGGCGGCGAGCGAGCCAATCGCGTTGAAGCCGATCGTCACCCTGTCGGCAAGGGCGGGATTGCCTCCATCAGCGCTCATCTCCGAATCGACCACCGCTTCATCGGAGGGCAATCCCGTAACGCCGACGGTGTGGTTCTCCAGGTCGCGAGGTCGCTGAACCGGGCCGTCCGCCCGGGCGATGACCGAGGCCAGGGGGCGCTGGACGATTGGCATCGCTCCAACTACTTCAAGACCGCGCTCGCGGGCGATCCCCAGATCGTGGATGTCGAGGATTGCGAACTCGACACGACCCGCCTCCAGCAGCTTTGGAGCATCCGTCGAGTTGCCTGGCTGTTGGAGGGTCAGGTCGATTCCCTCGTCGCGGTAATAGCCCTGACGCTGCGCGGCATAGATTCCGGAGTGGACGGCGTTCGGCGTGAAATCCAGCACAAGGGTCGCGCCAACAGGCGCGCCCGGTTCAGCGCCGTCTCCGCCGCAGCCGGCAGCGCCGGTGAGCAGCAGAGCGGCCGCCAGCAGCGCGGCAACCCTCTTCATCTAGCAGGGAAATTATTCGATCCTCGATCTGGATAGACTGCCGCCCCAAGAAGCGATCTGTGGGATACAACGGAGGAGGCGTTACCCAGTGCAGGAACGAGGACTTGCGGCATATCTCGCCGAGTTGATCGGCACTTTCTTGCTGGTGTTCTTCATCGTCAGCGTGGTTGTGCTGTTCGTGGCCACCGGTAGTCAGGCGCAGTTCGGCTCAGACTTCGCAGTCGTAGGCCTCGTTCACGCCTTCTTGCTTTTTGGCCTGATCGTGATGTTCGGCGTGGTCAGCGGCGGTCACTTCAACCCGGCGGTGACGCTGGCCGCGGCCGCGATCAAGCGGATCGCCCCGATCGACGCTGCGATCTACATGCTCGCCCAGCTCTCGGGCGGCGTGCTTGGCGCGTTGCTTGCCAAGGGCCTCCTGCTCGACGAGGGGCGGGCCACCAACTACGCGGCGGCCGAAGTCAGCAGCCTGCTCGGAGGGAACTTCCAGGGCATGATCATCGAGGCGATAGGCACCTTCTGCTTGGTGCTGGTCATCCTCGCCGCGGTCTTTTCGAAAAAGAGCTTCAAGGAGTGGGCGCCGCTTGCGATCGGCACCACCCTGGGCTTCATCGTCATGGTGGGTGGCCCGCTTACCGGCGGTTCCTTCAACCCCGCCCGCTGGTTCGGCCCAGCACTCGTTTCCAACGATTGGGGTGGCGTCTGGCCCTACCTGCTCGGCCCTATCGTCGGCTCGCTGCTGGCGGCTGCGGTGTTCAAGTTCGTGATCGAGGCCGGAGGCCCCGCTCCAACTGAGCCCGCGGAGCCGGTGAAGAAGGCCGCGCCTGCACCCGCCAAGCCGGCACCGCCGAAGCCCAGCTCCAAGCCCGAGCCGCCCAAGCCCAGCTCGACCTCCGGATCTGACAAGCCCAGTTCTGAGTCGGGATCGGATAAGCCGAGCTCCGACTCGGGATCTGACAAGCCCAGCTCCGACTCCGGATCTGACAAGCCCAGCTCCAGCTGAGGCCAAGGCATAGAACCGCCGGGCCTACCGGCTCGGCGGTTGCAGTACCTTGCGAGCCGTGCGCAGGGTCACCTTCTCGCGGAACTACACGCTCTCTCTTTCCCGCACCTGCCAGTGCTACTGCAAGTACTGCGCATTTGCGACTCACCGGGCCCACATCCACAGCCCGGATGAGGTCGAGCGCCGGCTTGACGAGGCGGAGCGCCGCAACGTCAAGGAGCTGCTGGTGCTCACGGGGGAGCGGCCCGAGGTAAATCCGGAGGTTGCGTCCCGCCTCGCCGATTGGGGCCATCGGGACTTCACCTCCTACGTGGTGTGGGCTTGCGAGCGCGCTCTCGAGCGCGGGATCCTGCCCCACACCAACATCGGCGTCCTCGACCGCGAGGAACTGGCGCAGCTTCGTGAGGTGACCGCTTCCCAGGGGTTGATGCTCGAGTCGATCTCAGAGCGCCTCATGGACACGGTCCATGCCGGCTCTCCGACCAAGCACCCGGCCAAGCGCCTAGCCACGATCGAAGCGGCGGGTGAGCTGCGGATTCCCTTCACGAGCGGGATCCTGGTTGGTATCGGAGAGACCGAGGAGGAGCGCGTCGAATCCCTCGAAGCTCTGGCCAAGCTTCACCGGCGCTACGGGCATCTACAGGAGGTGATCCTTCAGAACTTCGTTCCGCACCCGAGGTACTACGGCCAGGAGGTCGCCGAGATAGCCGACGCTGCCTCCCGGCAGCGGTGGGCGGGTGCCAACGGGGACTCCTCCTCCGAAAGCCGTTCGTCTCAAGGGGATGCAGGGATGGAGCCGCCGGTGCTCCCAGAGCTTCCGTCAGAGGAATCCCTGTTGGCCGCGCCGCCGATCGAGCCGCCTGAAGGCGAACTGCTTGAGCCTCCCGCATGGTCGACGCCTGTTGGCATCGAGGACATCAAGCGGCTTATTCAGGAGTGCAGGCGGTTGATGCCGGATGTGGGGGTGCAGGTGCCGCCGAACCTGTCGGATTGGTGGGCGGAGCTGGTCGAGACCGGCGCGACCGATCTGGGCGGGTTGTCGGCGAATGGAGACCACATCTCTCCCGAGCACGCCTTCCCCAGCCCACACGAGGTGCGGAAGGGGTTGGCGCCGCGCGGGTATGCGCTGACGGAGCGGCTCTGCGTCTACCCGCAGTACATGGATCCCGAGTGGATGGAGCAGGGAGTCCTCGACGTGATCAAGCTGAAGTACTGGAGCTTCATCCCGCGCAGTGGGTCGGGACGGCGTCGCGAGGAGTCAATCGATTCAGCGCTCGCCCCCGACGCGATAGCCAAAGGACGCGAGGGCGAGGAGCTGAGCGAAGATGAGTTGACCGCTCTGTTCGCCGAGACTCGGCCTGAGGTGATCGAGGAGATGCGCATCGCCGCCGATGAGCTGCGGGCCGAGCTGGTCGGCGATCGCGTCACCTTCGTCGTCAACCGGAACATCAACTTCACCAACATCTGCGTGGTTGGCTGCGCCTTCTGCGGGTTCGGCCAGGGGCGGCGCTCGCCCGATGCCTACGAGGTCTCCGAGGAGGACTTCGCTGAGCGGATTAAGGAAGCGGTCGAGTTCGGTGCGACGGAGATCTGCATGCAGGGCGGGATCCACCCCGATCTGACCCTCGAGGAGTACGGAAAGTGGCTGCGGCTGGCGAAGGAAGTTGCGCCACAGCTGCACCTGCATGCCTACTCGCCGATGGAGGTCCACTACATGTGCGAGCGCTCGGGCAAGGGCCCGGACGAGGTTTTCGCCTATCTACAGGAGTGCGGGCTGGGCTCGACGCCAGGGACGGCAGCCGAGGTGCTCGACGACGGAGTACGCCAGCGGATCTCGCCGAACAAGCTGCCGGTGAAGCGCTGGGTCGAGATCATCGAAGCGTCGCACCGGGCCGGGTTGCGCTCGACCTCGACGGTGATGTTCGGCCACATCGAGGAGCCCCGCGAGCTGGCCCGCCACATGCGGGTGATTCGCGCGCTTCAGGAGCGCACTGGGGGCATCACCGAGTTCGTCCCCCTTAGCTTCATCCCGTTCAACACGATGCTCGGTCGCACCCACGGGATCGAGGAGATCTCCTCTGGGGAGAACCTCAAGCACACGGCGGCGTTCAGGCTGGCGCTGGGCAAGACGATCCCCAACCTGCAGGCCAGCTGGGTGAAGATGGGCCTTGGGGCGGCCACGGAGGCGCTGCGCTGGGGGGTCAATGACCTGGGTGGCACGCTGATGGAGGAGAACATCTCGCGGATGGCCGGCTCCCAGCACGGGGTACGGCTGGAGCCCGAGCAGCTGATCGAGGCCGCGCGCGCCGGCGGCCGTGCACCCGCCCAGCGCACGACGCTCTACGACATCGTCGAGACGTACTAGCGCCGCGTCAGCGGCGATGGAGTCAGCGAAAGAGGTCTTCGTCGCGCGGGCGGCGCAGGGCTGTGGCGCCAGGTCCATCGTCCTCGCTGGTAAATCGCTCCAGCCCGCGGACGATCGCAGCGGGCACGCCGCTTGCCTTGTCGCGGACCAGGTCGGCGGCGGCTGCCACCTGATCGGCGATCGCGATCAGCGTTGCCTCCAGCTCACGTCCGCCAGAGTCGTGACGACCGCGCCAGTCGTCGAGCGGCTCGATCCCGGCGCAGCCGATCGCCACCTCGGCCTGGCCCAGGCGCCAGGCGCGACCGAAGCTGTCAGAAACCACTACGGCGACGGTCTTTCCCGTTGCGTCGCGGACTTCGGCGCGGATTCGTCGGGCTGAGGCATCGGGGTCCTCGGGCAGGAGCGAGACCGTCTCGGCCTCGGGCAGGTTGGAGCTGTCGACGCCGGCATTGGCGCAGACGAAGCCGTGGTGCGTTTCGGTGATCAGGACGCCTCGCTCTGCTCGCAGGACTTCGCGGCTCTCGGCGAGGATCAACTCGATCAGGGCCGGCTCCTTGCCGAGCAGCGCGGCGAGGCGGCGGGCCTCGCTGCCAGGGATCGCCGAGGAGAGTCGGCGAATTCGTCCCTCGGCCTTGGAGACGATCTTCTGGGAGCAGGCGACGACGTCGCCGTCGAGGAGCTCCGTGTGCGCCGCAATCTGCTCGCCGACCCGCATACCCACGCTGAACTCGGGAAGGCCGAGGACTGGGATGACGCGCAGCTCAGCCGGTTCGCGCATCGCTGCCTCCCCTGAATTCACAGTCCCAGCGTCTTGGCTGTGCGTTTTCCACGACCGGGCCGGGACTCCAGCTCGCGGGTTAGCGCGACCAGGTCGGCCGGGGTGTCGAGGTCGAGCGCAAGCGACGCCATTTCTTCGACGGCAAAGGGAATGCCTGCCGCTCGAGCCGCGGCGACGTGGCGGTCGCAACTTCCCTCGCCGAACGCAGGTTGGATTGCGCTGGGTGGTGACAGGACCAGGGCGTTGGTACCGGTGCCGTGTCGGTCGGGGACCACGGCGACGTAGCGTTTGGGGATGCCGGTCAGTAGCCGGTCGAGCTCGCGTGGGTCGAGCAGCGGGCAGTCGCCGGGGAGGAGGATGACGCAGGTGGCGCCGTCGGCTTCGGCTCTGGCGATGCCCCCAAGCGTCGCCTCCACGTGCCCCTCGTCTGCGGGGTCGGGAACCACTTTCGCGCCAGCCGAGTGGGCGATCTCCTGCGCAATCGGGTCCCCGGTGACGACGATCGTCTGCTCGACCGAGCGGGCTTCGCCGATCGCTTCCAGCACGTCTTCCATCATTGCCGCGGCCAGGGCCACGCGGCGCTCGTCGTCGAGCCCCGCGGTGAGGCGCTGCTTTGCCTCCGCGAAGCGCTTGACTGGAAGTACGACGGTTGCTTTCACCGCATCGCGAGGCTAGCGACGTGGGAGATCGGCCACATGGTCGAGCACGATGCGAGCCACCCGGGCCCGGCCGGCCGCGCCCTCCATCAGGGTCGAGGTTGCCAAGGTGGGAACGTCGGAGGGAGGCGGGTCTGGATCGCCATCATCGACAACCATCGTGTCAATCAGCCCCGTGTAGAGCGAAGCAACCCCAGCGGCGCTCGAGGGGCGACCGACCGCCGCCATGAAGCGCTCGGTCGGTCCCTTCACGACTTTGCCGGCGACGAACGGGCTGACGGCGACCACCGGTGCGCCAGAGGAGGCAATCGCCTCTTGCATGCCGGGAACGGCGAGGATCGGGCCGATGCTGATCACCGGGTTCGAGGGGCCGATCACGATCGCCTCGGCCTGGCGCAGGGCGTTCGCGACCTCCGGAGTGGGCTCGGCCTTCTCGATCCCCTCCAGCTCGACGCCGTCCACCTCGGGCTCTCCGCGGTCGACGATCAGGTATTCCTGCAGCGCGCGCCGACCGGCGGCGGTCAGCACCTGGGTGCGAACTGGCTCCTCGCACATCGGCAGCACCTCGGCGGTGACCCCGAGTGCGCGGGAGATCTGCGCCTGGGCGTCAGTCAGTCTGCCGCCCTCATCGAGGAACTGGCGTCGATAGAGGCAGGCGGCGAGGTCACGGTCGGAGAGGCCAAACCAGGCGGGCGCGCCGATCCGCGTGAGCCGCTCGAACACGGTGAAGGTGTCGTCCCGGATGCCCCAGCCGCGCTCCTCGTCGATTTCCCCTGAGAGCCAGTAGGTGACCAGGTCCGGGTCGGGGGAGACGTGGACGCCGAGGGTCTCGATGTCGTCGGCGGTATTGACGATCACCGAGAGATCGGCGCCGATCTCCTCCTGCATTCCGGCGGCGAGCTTGGCGCCACCGGTGCCTCCGGCAAGCAGCGCGACCTTCACGTCCTTCGCCTCAGGCCCAATGGTCGGCGTCGGGCAGGCCCGTGAGCCGGATCCCGGCGTGCGCCTTGTAGCGGCTGTTTACCGAGATCAGCATCGGGGTCAGCTGCTCGACGATTCGGGCCATCTCCAGCGGGCCGGCGTTGACGGCACGCAAGCCCGGGATCAGCTCGATCAGCCGGGCCACCCTGGCCTTGTCTGCCTTGCGGTCGCCGCAGACGAGCACGTCCTCGTCCATCTCAGCGTCGGCGTCGGCGAGAGTGGGAGCGCCGACCGTGTGCAACGCAGCGACCACCGTCACGTCCTCCGGGACCATCTCCTGGGCCTGCTGGGCCGCCGATCCCTGCCAGACACCAAGCGAACGGGTCGCCTTGCCGCTCACCGCGGCGGCGAGGGGAACGGTGCAGTCGACCAGGATCTGCCCCGGTTGAAGCGCCTCGCGCAGGTTGTTGAGGTTCTCCGACTGGGCGCGGAAAGGGACAGTGAGAAAGACGATCTCGGCGCGCTTTGCGGCCTCCTCGTTGAGCAGGCCCTCGACCTCCGCGCCAGGGACCGCTTCCCGGACCTTCGCTGCGGCTTCCTCGGCTCGCTCCTGCGAGCGCGAGCCGATCGCCAGGGCCGCGCCGGCCCTTGCCCAGCGCATCGCGAGGCCGGCGCCAAGGGCTCCGGTGCCGCCGATGATCGGGATCGATTCGCTCATAGCCCGCGCCAGTCTATGCTCAGCGGCTGAGCGTGGAGACCGAACGTCATAGTCTGATTCCCGTGAGGGAGCGAAGCGGGAACCTGGTGCTGTGAGGCTCGAGGGAAGAAAAGCCCTGGTCACCGGCGGGGCCGGCGGCATCGGTGCGGCGACAGTTGCGCGGCTTGCCGCTGAGGGTGCCGAGGTTTGGGTCGGCGATGTAGATCTTGCCGGTGCGGAGCGCGTCGCCGGAGAGGCCGCTGGCCATGCTGTCGAGCTTGACGTCACGAGCCTGGAATCCGTCAAGGCCGCGGTGACGGCGATGGGAGCGCCGGACATCCTTGTCAACAACGCCGGCACCGACGAATTCGGCTTCTTCACCTACACCACGCCGGAGCAGTGGCAACGGTTGGTCGCGATCAACCTCATGGGTGTCTTCAACTGCACGCATGCGGTGCTGCCGGCGATGCAGGAGGCCGGCTATGGCCGCATCGTCACCATCTCCTCCGAGGCAGGCCGGGTCGGTTCCAAGGGCTCAGCCGTTTACTCGGCGACAAAGGGCGGGGTCGTCGCCTTCATGAAGGCGATCGCCCGCGAGAGCGCCCGCTACGGGATCACCGCCAACTCGATCGCTCCGGGCCCAATCGAGACACCTTTGCTGATGGGCGCCAAGGAGTTCGGCGAGATCGGCGAGAAAGTGATCGAGACGATGAAGGGGGCGACCCAGATGAAGCGCCTCGGCCAGCCCGACGAGGTGGCCGCCGCGGTCGCCTTTCTCGCCTCCGACGACGCCACCTACGTAACGGGCGAGACGCTCGGCGTGAGCGGCGGCCTCGGCATGGTCTGATGTCAGAGACCGAGCCAACGTCAGAGACGGAGCCAATGGAGACCGAGCCAACATCAGAGACGGAGCCAATGTCAGGGGCGGAGTCGACACTCTCGCCGGGGATCGAGCGCCGTGACGAGTTCACCGTCGCGCCCCCGTTGACCACCGACGTTGGCGGCACGATCGGCGCCAGCGTCCTCTCGACTCCGGGGATGATCGGGATGATGGAGGGCAGCGCTCAGATGCTCGCCTACGAGCACCTGTCTGAGGGCCAGGCCACCGTTGGCTTCGAGGTCTGCATCAAGCACGTTTCGGCGGCGCCGGAGGGCGCGGTCTGCGAGGCGCACGCGACTCTGCGCGAGGTCGTTGACGGACGCAAGCTGCGCTTCGACGTCGAGGTAACCGAAGGCGAGCGGACAATCGGAGTCGGCACCCACGAGCGCCGTGTGGTCACCTTCAGCCAACTGGGCTCCCCGGCCGCCTAAGCCGGAATCTCTGCCTCCAGGGGGAGTACCACGCCGAGTGCGCACTTGATGACCCTATGGAGTCATCAAAGCACCGGTCGGCGAGCGGGGAGGTGTGGAAGATGGTCGGGCGGCAACACGGGGTGGTGGCTCGGCGCCAGCTCCTGGCGTTGGGCTTGAGCGCCCAGTCCATCCAACATCGGGTGGAGAAAGGCCGGTTGCACCGGGTCGCGCGTGGTGTCTATGTGGTCGGCCGTCCCGAACTCTCGCCCCAGGGTAGATGGATGGTTGCGGTGTTGAGTGGAGGCGAAGGGACTGCGCTCAGTCATCGGAGCGCTGGGGCCCTTTGGGGCATCGTGGCCGAGGCTTCAGGTTGGATAGACGTCTCCATACGGGCTGGGAGCTGTCGGAGGCGGGGCTTGATGGTCCACCTGCGCTCGTTGGATTCGCACGACATCGACGAACACGAAGGCATTCCCGTCACCAGCCCGGCACGCACTTTGGTCGACCTAGCCACCCAGCTTCCACGCTCAGAGCTCGAGCGGGCGATCAACGAGGCCGACAAGCTCGATCTGATCGACCCCGACACGCTGCGGGAGGAGCTGGAGGGATACCGAGGACAGCGTGGCGTGCGGCGATTGCGGGAGATCCTCGACCGGCGTACCTTCCGGCTAACGGACTCCGAGCTGGAGCGGCGGTTTCTGAGGCTGGTAGACGACGCCCGTTTGCCGATGCCGATGACACGGCAGCGACTGAACGGCTTTCGGGTCGACTTCTACTGGCCCGCCCTGGGACTCGTCGTTGAGACCGACGGCCTGCGCTACCACCGCACGCCGGCACAGCAGGCGCGAGACCATCTACGCGACCAGGCCCATGTGGCGGCTGGTCTGACGGCGCTGCGCTTTACCCATGCACAGGTCCGCTTCGAGCCAGGGCATGTGGGCGCGATGCTGGCGCCGGTCGTGCGACGGTTGGAGCGGGCCCGCGCGCGGCATAAGCTCTGACCATGCCTGCATTGCCCGATTCGGTGCGGATGCGTGAGGTTGGCCCTCGCGATGGGTTCCAGAACGAGCCGGAGACGATCGCGACAGCCGACAAGGTGCGCTTGATCGACCTGCTTGCGGCGACGGGATTGAAGCGGATCGAGGTCACCTCTTTCGTGCGGTCCGACGTCATCCCACAGCTCGCTGACGCCGAGGAGGTACTGGCGGGGGTGGAGCGCCGCGACGGTGTCGCCTTCTCGGTCCTGATCCCCAATGAGCGGGGGTTGGATCGCGCGCTGGAGCAGCGCGACCGCTTCGACGAGATCAGCGTCTTCCTCTCCGCGTCGGAGACCCACAACCAGCGCAACGTCAACCGCTCGATCGAGGAGTCGCTGAACGGGTTGGAGCGGACGCTGGAGACGGCTCGCGAGGCCGGCCTGCGCTGCGAGGGTGTGATCGCAACCTCCTTTGGTTGTCCGTATGAGGGTGAGGTGCCGTCCGAGCGGGTTTTCGGGATCGCTGAGCGGCTCGCCGCCGCCGGCTGCGCCGAGGTCGGCTTCGGCGACACCACCGGGATGGCCAACCCGTGCCAGGTTCACGCATTCTTCGCTGAGGCTCGCGATCGCCTTGCCGGGGCCGAGCTGACGGCCCATTTCCACAACACCCGTGGTCAAGGGCTGGCGAATGTGCTGGCCGCGTTGGAGGAGGGGATCGACTCGTTCGAGGCGAGCTTCGGAGAGTTGGGCGGCTGTCCCGTGCCGCCGGGGTCGACCGGCAACGTGTCCAGCGAGGACGTCGTCTCGATGCTGCACGAGATGGGGGTTGAGACCGGGGTTGACCTGCCGGCGCTGATCGAAGCTTCTCGGGCCGCGCAGCAGGTGCTTGGCCGCCCACTTGGCTCCCATGTCTTGCGGGCCGGGCCGGTCGACTGGGCCGGCTCCCAAGCGACTAACTAGGCTGGCGGCGTGACTGACTTCGCCCAAGCCCTCGAGGCAGCTTTGGCTGGCGGGCCACAACGCCACCACGAGAAGACGGCCGAGCAGGGCAAGCTGCCGGTGCGCGAGCGGGTCGAGCGTCTGGTTGACCCGGGCTCCTTCTCGGAGGAAGCGTTGCTTGCCAACTGGGACCAGGAGGGCCTCGGCGCCGATGGCGTCGTGACCGGCCTGGCGACGATCGACGGGCGCCCAATCGCGCTGATGGCCAATGACCCGACGGTGAAGGCCGGCTCCTGGGGGCCGAAGACCGTCGAGAAGATCCTCCGCATCCAGGAGCGGGCGCTGGCCCTGCGGGTGCCGATGGTCGACCTGGTCGATTCCGCGGGCGCCCGGATTACCGACCAGGTGCAGATGTTCCCCGGCCGGCGCGGGGCGGGGCGGATCTTCCACAACGAGGTGCGACTCTCGGGCCAGGTCCCGCAGGTCTGTCTGCTCTTCGGCCCCAGCGCCGCCGGTGGCGCCTACATCCCGGCCTTCTGCGACGTGGTGATCATGCGCGACGGCAACGCCTCGATGTATTTGGGCTCGCCACGGATGGCGGAGATGGTGATCGGGGAAAAAGTGACGCTGGAGGAGATGGGCGGGGCGAAGATGCACACCGGCGTCTCCGGTTGCGGTCACTTTCTGGTCAAGAGCGACGAGGAGGCGATCGACCTCGCCGAGCGCTACCTCTCGTTCATGCCCGGCAACTGGCAAGAGGAGCCACCGTCTGCCTCGCCCGTGGCGCCTGCCTCCGACGCGGCGATCGCCGAGATCGTCCCCGCCGACGAGAACCAGCCTTTCGACATGCGCGAGGTACTCGATGTGCTGCTCGACGCCGACTCCCTGCTCGAGGTCCACAAGCGCTGGGCGAAGGAGCTGATCGTCGGCTTCGGTCGTCTCGACGGGCGAGTCGTCGGCATCGTCGCCAACCAGCCGCGCCAGAAGGGCGGCGTGCTCTTCGTCGATTCGGCCGACAAGGCAGCGCGCTTCATCCAGACCTGCAATGCCTTCAACTTGCCACTGCTCTTCCTCGCCGACGTGCCCGGCTTCATGATCGGCACCGCGGTCGAGCGCCACGGCATCATCCGCCACGGGGCGAAGATGATCAGCGCCGTCTCAGAAGCGACGGTGCCGAAGATCTCGGTGATCGTCCGCAAGGCCTACGGCGCTGGTCTCTACGCGATGGCCGGGCCTGCCTTTGAGCCCGACTGCTGCATCGCCCTGCCCAGCGCCTCGATCGCGGTGATGGGCCCACAGGCGGCGATCAACGCCGTCTTCTACAACCAGATCCAGGCGATCGAGGACGAGGCCGAGCGAGAGAAGTTCGTCACGGAGAAGCGCGAGGAGTACGCCGCCGACATCGACATCCTCCACCTGGCCTCCGAGTTGGTCGTCGACGCTGTGGTCCAACCCGAGAACCTGCGCGCCGAGCTGATCCGCCGCTTCGAGCAGGCGGCGAGCAAGGACCGCTCCTTTGCCGAGCGCCGCAACCCGGTCACCCCCGCCTAAGGCGATGGCGGCCGGCTCCGCCATATCGGTTGCCGGCCTGCGAGTTCGGCGTGGCGGCAAGCCGGTGTTGCATGACCTCTCCTTTGAGGTGCCGCGGGGGCGGATCACCGGTTTGCTTGGGCCCAGTGGCTGTGGCAAGTCCACGTTGATGCGCGCGATCGTCGGCGTGCAGATCGTCGAGGCCGGGCGGGTCGACGTCCTGGGCGAACCGGCCGGTTCGCCCCCGCTGCGTCGCCTGGTCAGCTACGTCACCCAGGCGCCGTCGGTGTACGGCGATCTGAGCGTGCGCGAGAACCTCGAGTTCTTCGCTCGCGTGCTTGGGGAGCCGGCTCACCGGGTCGAGGAGGTAATCGAGACGGTCTCACTCGGCGAGCACGTCGATCAGCCGGTGGGGAATCTTTCCGGGGGGCAGCGCTCGCGGGTTTCGCTCGGCACTGCCTTGCTTGGCGAGCCACAGTTGCTTGTTCTCGATGAGCCTACGGTTGGGCTCGATCCGGTTCTGCGTCGCGAACTATGGGAGACCTTCGCGAAAATCGCCGCGGGCGGCGCGACCCTCCTCGTCTCCAGCCACGTGATGGACGAGGCAGATCACTGCGATGAGCTGCTGTTGATGCGTGACGGCAGGCTGCTTGCCATCGAGACGCCAGTCAGCCTGCGTGAGCGGACCGGCAAGCAGGGGCTCGAGGAGGCCTTTCTGGCTCTGATCGAAGAGGCGGGTGCGGCGTGACGGGAGGTGAGGGGAGGTGAGCCCGAGGATCGCGCTCGCCGTTGCGCGCCGCGTGTTGCGCCAGCTCCAGCGGGACCCACGCACGATTGCCCTGGTTTTGGTCGTGCCACCCGTGCTGCTGACCCTTCTCAAGTACGCGTTCGATCAGGACCCAAGCGCCTTTCAGCAGGTCGGCGGTCCTCTGGTCGGGCTCTTCCCGTTCATCACGATGTTCCTGGTCACCTCGATCACGATGCTTCGCGAGCGAACGAGCGGGACGCTGGAGCGGCTGATGAGCATGCCGCTGGCCAAGCTCGACCTGTTGTTTGGCTACGCGATCGCCTTCGCCGCGCTGGCCACGGTGCAGGCGGCGATCGCGACCGCTGTGGCCTTCGGGTTGCTCGACCTGCACGTTGCGGGCTCGACCGTGGTGGTCGGGCTGCTGGCGGTCGGCAACGCGGTGCTGGGTATGTCCCTCGGCCTTTTCGTCAGTGCCTTCGCGCGCACGGAGTTCCAAGCGGTCCAGTTCATGCCCGCCTTCGTCTTCCCGCAGCTGTTGCTCTGCGGCCTGTTCGTTCCACGCGACCAGATGGCGCCGGCCCTGGAGGCGATTTCCTATGCGCTGCCACTCACCTACGCCTTCGACGCGCTGCAGCGGGTGACTGTCGACGGCAGCCTCGGCACTGCAGGGATCGTCGACGTCGTGGTGACGATTGGGGTGACGCTGGCGGCGCTGGCGCTGGGCGCGGTTACGTTGCGTCGGCGGACGGCTTGACCGGCTCCTGGTCGGCGGCGAAAAAGGCTCGGGCCTTTTTCGCGACCAGATCGGGATGCTCGTCGGCGATGAAGTGGCCGCACTCGGGGACGATCTCGACCTCCATCTCGTCGACGTGGTCCTCGTAACCGGCGAGCATCGAGGGGCGCAGCACGGGATCGTCCGCTCCGTTGATCAGCAGCGTCGGCACTTTGAGGCGGGTATCCGCGTAGCGGCCGCGCGCCACTGGCCAGGCCTCGCGCAGGTTGAAGACGCGGTAGACCTGGACGGCGGCGCGGGCGCGCTCGGGTTCGGCGAGGGGGTCGGAGAAGATGCTCAGCGTCCTCGCGTCCCAGGGGGCGCGATTGGTCGAGCCGCTGACAATTGCGCGAGGGATGAACCGACCGCCACGATGCAATGCCGCGCCGATCCCGGGTGCGAGGACGAGCTGCTGGTAGGTGAAGCGCCAGGCATGAGGGAGCATGACGCGGAGCTTTGGCCAGGGCGGGACGATGCCGAGGGCGAGGTAGCGCTCGAACCGCTGCGGCTCGCGCAGGCAGAGTAGGAAGCCGATCCACCCTCCCCAGTCGTGGCCGACGAGCTTGACCCGCTCCAGGCTCAGCTCATCGAGGACGGCGAGGACGTCGCTGGCCATGTTCTCCTTCTCATAGCCGCGGCGAGGCGCGTCGGACCAGCCGAAGCCACGCAGGTCGAGGGCCAGCACCCGGTGGTTCTCGGCGAGCGCCGGCATCAGGTGGCGCCACTCGTACCAGTTCTGCGGCCAGCCATGCAAGCAGAGGACCACGTCTTCGCCGGAGCCGGCTTCGGCGACGTGGAAGTCGATTCCCCGCGCCTGCACATGGCGGTGGCTGATGCCGTCGATGTGCGGAAGCTCTGTCATCAATCGAGGTTGCCCGCCATCTCGACGAACCAGTCGAGCGCCTCGGGGTTGGCAAGCGAGTCGCGGCTTGCCGCCTTCTCGGGCGGCGTCCCCATCAGGATGCGCTTGACGGGTACCTCCAGCGCCTTGCCGCTCAGCGTCCGCGGCACCTCGGCGATCGTGAAGACCTCATCCGGCACGTGGCGCGGCGAGCACTGGGTGCGAATGCGGCGGGCGATCTCGCGCCGCAAATCGTCATCGAGCCGGGCGCCGTCGCGCAGCACCACGAAGAGCGGCATCCATCCCTCGGTGCCGGGGCGGGGCACGTCAACCACCAGGGCGTCGAGCACCTCGTCGACGTCGAGCACGGCGCGGTAGATCTCACTGGTCCCCATGCGGACGCCGGAGCGGTTGATCGTCGAATCCGAGCGCCCGTAGATCACAGCGGTGCCGCGGGAGGTGATTTCGATCCAATCGCCGTGGCGCCAGACCCCGGGGAACATCTCGAAGTAGCTGGCGCGGTAGCGGCTGCCATCGGGGTCGCCCCAGAAGAAGACCGGCATCGAAGGCATCGGCTCGGTGACCACCAGCTCGCCGACCTCGTCCGTGACCGCGTTCCCGTCTTCGTCCCAGGCCTCGACCGCGGCGCCCAGCGCGCGCCCCTGGAGCTCGCCGCGGTAGACCGGCAGCAGCGCGACGCCGCCGACGAAAGCGGTGCAGAGGTCGGTTCCGCCGCTGGTCGAGAACAGCCACGTATCGGCGCCGAGATGCTCGTAGATCCAGTCGAAGCCCTCGGGGGAGAGGGGGGAACCGGTCGAGCCGATCGCCCCCAGCCGGCTGAGGTCGCGGCCGCTGCCCGGCTCGACGCCGGCCTTCATGCAGGCGGCGATGTAGGAGGCGCTGGTTCCGAACATCGTCACGCCGGCCCGCTCGGCAAGGTCCCAGAGGACGCCCATATCGGGATGGCCGGGATTGCCGTCGTAGAGGACAATCGCGGCGCGGGTGAGCAGGCCGGAGACGAGGAAGTTCCACATCATCCAGCCGGTCGTGGTGAACCAGAAGAGGCGATCGCCGGGGTGGGCGTCGACGTGAAGGTTGAGCTTCTTCAGGTGCTCGAGCAGGATTCCGCCTTGGCCCTGGACGATCGCTTTCGGCAGGCCCGTCGTGCCCGATGAGTAGAGGACCCAGAGAGGATGGTCGAAGGGGACGCGGTCGAAGCGCAGCTCTTCGCCCTCGCCTTTTGCCACTAGCTCAGGCCAGGTGGTGGCTGCCTCATCGAGGGGGAAGAGGTCGGGATCGGGGTCGAGGTAGGGAAGCAGGACGGTTTGCTCCAGGCTGGGCATCGCCGCCTGCAGCTCGGCGACCACGTCACGCCGGTCGAAGTCCTTGCCGCCGTAGCGGTAGCCGTCGACCGCGAACAGGACCTTGGGCTCGATCTGGGCGAAGCGGTCGATGACGCTGGCCGGGCCGAAGTCAGGAGAGCAGCTCGACCAGGTCGCGCCGATGCTTGCCGTCGCCAGGAAAGCGACGATCGCCTCGGGGATGTTCGGCAGGTAGGCGACGACCCGGTCGCCCCGCTCGACCCCGAGCTCCCGCAGCCCAGCCGCGACTGCGCCTACCTGAGCGCGCAGCTCGCCCCAGCTCAGCTCATCGAGCTCGCGCAGCTCGGAGGCGTGGAGGATCGCCGTCTCGGCGTCGTCCTTGCCCGCGAAGACGTGCTCGGCGTAGTTGAGGGATGTGCCGGGGAACCAACGAGCGCCAGGCATCTCGCTGCTGCCGAGCACGTTTTCGTAGCTGCCGTCAGCCTGCACATCGAAGAACTCCCAGATCGATGACCAGAAGCCCTCGAGGTCGTCCACCGACCAGCGCCAAAGGTCGGGGTAGCCGTCGAACTTTTGCCCGCGCTTGGCCTCCAGCCAGTGCATGTACTCCGTCATCCGGGAGCGCTCAACCAGCTCGGCGGAGGGTCGCCAGAGCTGTTCGGGTGTCTCGGAGCTCACTAGATGGGAATCAGCCATCTAGGCTGCGGCGGCGGAGCGCACCCTCGCCTGCTCGCGTTCGAGCTCGACTGGGTCGTGGGCGCAGACCAGCGTGACTTCGTCTCCATGCCTGGCGGACAGCTCCCGCAGGCGCTCCAGGTTGGCCTTACGAGCACGATTGTCGGCTGCCATCGCCGTCTGAAAGAAGCGCAGCACCGGTGGGCAGGACGGGGGGGTCTGGACCTGGCCGTGGTTGAAGTAGGCATCGCCGCAGTGCAGAAGCCAGCCGTCGCCGGTGTTGATGGCAACCCCGGTGTGGCCACGAGAGTGGCCGATGAGCGGGATCAGCAGTACCTCGACGTCGAGGCCGGGGAGGATCCGAACGCTCTCGAAGCCCAGCCAGTCATCGCCTCCACTGGCCGGGTGCTCGGCCCATCGGGGGCTATGGGTCCAGTGTGCGCCGCCGATATAGCGCATGCGCTCGTTCAGCTTTGGGTTGAGGCCGGCTTCGAGCTCGGGCGCAAGCACGTGAACCTCGGCGTTGGGAAAGTCAGGCAGGCCGCCGGCGTGGTCTAGGTCGAGGTGAGTGACGGCGATGTGGCTCACGTCGGAGGCGGAGAAACCAAGCTGCTCGAGCTGCTTTAGCGCCGTCGTCTCAACCTTCGGTTGGGGCCCCATCAGCACGCGGAAGCCGGCGCCGAGCTGGCCGGGGTTTCGCGCATCCTCCATCCCGAAGCCGGTGTCGACCAGGACCAGTCCGTCGCTGGACTCGATCGCCAAGCAGTGGCAGACCGAGAGAGCACGCTCCAGCAGTCCGCCGTCACCGTTGATCAGCCGCCTCCCGTGAGGGCAGAGC
Organism: Solirubrobacterales bacterium; assembly: GCA_025450195.1. Lineage (GTDB taxonomy): Bacteria > Actinomycetota > Thermoleophilia > Solirubrobacterales > 70-9 > VRUE01. Next base: position 24,870 of record JANWHW010000029.1, read on the forward strand.
GACCCGCAGTTGAGATGGTGAATCTGCATCTCGGCGGCGGAGTCTAGTTCCTCATCCGAAATCTCCACCCCCGGCGGTCTATCTTTCAGCCCCCACGCCGGAGTGGCGGAACTGGCATACGCGATCGGCTCAAAATCGATTGCCCTTACGGGCTTGTGGGTTCGAATCCCACCTCCGGCATCTATTCGCACAGCGCACTCTCTGCATAGCACTGACTATCTGCTCTCGAGGAGACTTGTGGCCTCCCGCGGAGACGACCGGCAGGTCAGTCAGGCCGAAAGACCGTCAGGCGGGCTGCGGCGAGCTGTGGTCCGGCGGCGCGCCGGCGCCGTAGTCCTCTCCCGAACCGATTGGGCGCTCCTCCTCGACATGCCAGTCCTGGCTGAAGCCATAGAACGCCGCAGCGATCAGAAGGATCTGCAGCAGCGCGAGGATGACGACGAGTAGGCCGATCAGCGGCACGGGGATCAACGCATCGTCAAAGCCTGTCTTGTCACGGGCAAACCAGCTGTTGGCGCCGACCGCGCAGAAGATCGCCAGGATCATCGAGAGGGCTGCGGCAACCGGCAGGATGCCACGACTCCAGCGAGTGACGAGATAGGCAAAGAACGCGTAGAGCACGGCAAAGACGATGCAGACGACCCCCATCCCGCCGCCACCGCTGAGCAGTGAGAAGCCGGTGATCGTGATCAGCCCCGCGATCGCCGCTGTCGCAGCCATCAGCAGGACGATCACGAACTTGGTCGTGATCACATCGGCCTTTTCCCGATTGGGATGCCAAAGTTCGTAACCCGGCCTCAGCTCTACTACCGTCACGCCTCGATCATAGAATCTATGAGTGACGATGCGGCATTGGTCGCGCGTTAAGGCCCTGGAAGGGCGATTGCGCGGGCGTGGCGGAATTGGCATACGCGCCAGGTTTAGGTCCTGGTGGGCTTCGGCCCGTGGGGGTTCAAATCCCTCCGCCCGCATCGAGCGAAACCCCGCAAGTCGGGAGTTTTCGTTCGCCGCTAGTTCTCGACCGCACCGGTTGGAGTGAGCAAATGGCAGGCAAGACGAACAAGAAGTCGGCGAAGATCACAAAAAAGGCTGCCGCCAAGAGGGTCGCCGCGAAGCCGACCCTCCTCGCAGGTGGCAATCCTCAGATCGCGAAGGCCGAGGGCGACGCTCCCGTGCAGGCTTACATCGCGGCCATACCGGGCTGGAAACGCGACGTCGGGCGCCGCCTCGACCCGCTCATCGTGCGCACCGTCCCCGACGTGCGCAAGGCAGTCAAGTGGAACTCGCCCTTCTATGGCGTCGAGGCCGGGGGCTGGTTCCTCAGCTTTCATTGCTTCACGAGGTACGTCAAAGTGACTTTCTTTCGCGGCACATCACTGCGTCCTCTCCCTTCCGGCGAGTCCAAGCACAAGGAAGTGCGCTACCTCGACATCCACGAGGACGACCAGTTCGACGAAGCTCAACTCACCGCTTGGGTCAAGCAGGCCAGTCAACTGCCGGGTGAAGGCCTATGAGGCAGTCGACGAGACGTTGCGGAACGCGGCCGCAGGCCGGCGCAAACGGCTCAGGGGGGACGCAGGAGTGCGATCTGCGTTCGGGCCCGGCTAGCATGATGGCCCCCTCGGGGCAGTGGCCCAACTGGCTAAGGCACCGGTCTCCAAAACCGGCGATTCCAGGTTCGAGTCCTGGCTGCCCCGTTTGCAGGACGAGGAGCGGACCAGCGTGGACTCTGAGCGCGACGACTTGGCGGATCTGCTCGCCCGTCGCGCGCTGACCGAAGACGAGGGGCGGCCGGAGGCGGTCCGGCGCCGTCATGAGGCCGGTGGGCGCACCGCGCGCGAGAACGTCGAGGACCTGATCGACTCCGGCTCGTTCGTCGAGTACGGGCGATTCGCAATCGCCGCCCAGCGCGGTCGCCGGGAGGTCGAGGATCTGCTCGCGCGCACCCCCGCCGACGGGCTCATCGGGGGAACGGCGCGCATCAACGGCGACCTCTTCGGCGAGAGCGCTGCCTGCGCCGTGCTCAGCTACGACTACACCGTCCTCGCCGGGACGCAGGGGGCGGTGGGGCACCGCAAGAAGGACCGGCTTTTCGAGCTGATCGAACGGATGCGATTGCCGACCGTGTTCTTCGCGGAGGGTGGGGGAGGCCGGCCGGGCGACACCGACTATCCGGTGGTCTCGGCGCTGGACACGCGGGCGTTTGCGCTCTGGGCACGACTCTCGGGCCTTGTCCCAAGGATCGCGGTGGTCGCCGGGCGCTGCTTCGCGGGCAACGCGGTGATCGCGGGCTGCTCAGACTTGATCGTCGCGACCGAGAACTCGTCCCTCGGCATGGGAGGCCCGGCGATGATCGAGGGAGGCGGGCTGGGAACGGTCGACGCCGATGAGGTCGGGCCGCTCGCGATGCAGGCGCGAAACGGCGTCGTGGACCTGTGCGCAGCCGACGAGGCAGAGGCAACCGAGCTGACGAAGCGCCTGCTCTCCTATTTCCAGGGCGATATTCCGGCGGGCGCCGAACCGGACCAGGAGCAGCTCCGCCGGCTGGTGCCGGAGCGCGAGCGTCGTGCCTACCCGGTCGGCCCGATCGTCGAGACGCTTGCCGATGAGGGATCGGCGGTCTTCCTGCGCGAGCGCTTCGCCCCCGAGATGGTCACCGCCCTCGCCCGGATCGAGGGCCGTGCGCTTGGCATTGTCGCCAACGACACGCGGCATATGGCCGGGGCGATAACAAGCGACGCATCGGACAAGGCTGCCCGGTTCATGCAGCTTTGCGATGCCTTCGGGCTGCCGCTGGTCTCGCTGGTCGACACGCCCGGCTTCATGGTCGGGCCGGAGGCAGAGGCGACGGGCCTCGTCCGCCATGCCTCGCGGCTGCTGGTCGCGGGCGGGTCGCTGAGCGTGCCGCTCATCACGGTGATCCTGCGCCGTGGATACGGGCTGGGCGCCCAGGCAATGGCCGGAGGGAGCCTGCACGAGCCGCTGCTGACCGTAGCTTGGCCGTCCGCGCACCTCGGTCCGATGGGCTTGGAGGGGGCGGTAAGGCTGGCACTGCGAAAAGAGCTGGATGCGATCCCCGACGAGAGCGAGCGAGAGCAGCGCGTCCGCGACCTCACGGCCGCGGCCGAGCAAAATGCCAAGGCCCTCAACGCGGCAACGCTGTTCGAGCTCGACGACGTGATCGATCCAGCCGAGACACGCTCGCTGATCGCCGCGACGCTTGCGGCTGCCCGCCGGAATCCGCCGGCTCGCGGCCATCGCTTCGTCGACACTTGGTAGCTCAGCCCCGCTTGGGCTCAAGACCGAGCAGCTCGAAGTAACCGACCAGATATAGGGCACGGCCGTCGGAGATGACCGGCGTGTAGCCGGCCTCACGTAGCTCGAAGGTCTTGCGGTGGGTGTGGACGTCGATGCCGACCGTGTGCTGGGTCTTGAAGCTCGAGGTGTAGACGGTGTGGCCAACCACCGTGGCCGTGCCGGGCACGGGCCCACCTACGCTAAAACGCCACTCCTGCTTGCCGCTGAGGGCGTTCAGCGCATAGAAGTGCTCGTTGTAGGAGCCGATGTAGACAGTGGGCGGAGTGCCGGGGACCTTGGCGACCGCAGGCGACCCGTAGACGAAGTTGTTGGTGGGGAACGACCACTCGACCTTGCCATTGCGCTGATCGAAGGCGAAGACCGTGCCGTCGTCTCGCGCCGCGTAGACACGGCCGAAGGCGATCGCGGGAGATGAGTAGAAGCCGCCTTTGCCGAACGGTGGGACCTTGGTCGTGTTCGTTCGCCAGAGCAGCTTGCCGTTGTCGGCGTCGACACAGAACATTCCGCCCTCGTAGTCGGCGACGTAGACGCGGCCGTCATGGTGGCTGGGGCTCGCTCTGATCGGCCCGGGAGCGTTGAACTGCCAGACCGTCGCCCCATCGGAAGCGCGCAGGGCGATCAGGTTGGTCTCATCGGAGCCGAGGTAGAGCGTCCCCCCGATTGCCAGCGGCGAGGACTCCAGGTGGGCGTGCAGGTTGCGCTCCCAGGTCTGTTTACCAGTGGCCGCATCGAGCGCCACCAGCTGGCCATCCAGGCGGGCGATGAATACGAGCCCCTGGTGGTAGACCGGCGATGTGACGTCAGTCGGCTTGCCGCGATCTTTCGGATCGCGGATTTGCCTCCAGAGTGTCTTGCGATCGCTGAGCTGAACGGCGCGCAAGTTGCCGTACTTGTTGACCACGTAGGCGACGCCGTTGGCGACCGCAGGAGGAAACTCGATCAGCCCGTGGGTATTGATCGACCACTTTTCGCGGAGCGGGGGGTCGAGCGCCCGCTGTTTCGCCGGCAGGTAGTGGGTGCGCTCGGGCACTCGCCCGAACAACGGCCAGTCGATCAGCTTCGCTTCGTTGCCTGAGGAGGCATCACTGCCGCTGTTGCTCGAATCGCTTCCGCATCCAGCCACCACGGCCATCGCAAGAACCGCGCCTGCTATGGCGGCAGTACGAGTTCGAAGGCGATGCTGTCGGTGTCCAATGCCCATCAACCAAGCCCGTATCGGCGTGGTGGCGAGGCATCTATAGGCCGCGATGCTTGCTCACCGAGCTAAAAGCGGCACATCGTTCTCGATGAAAGACGAAAGGAGCCTCGAAAGCGGCGGACGAGAATCGAACTCGCGTCATCAGCTTGGAAGGCTGAGGCTCTACCGTTGAGCTACCGCCGCGCGGACGAATCGCCTTGCGGCGATTTGCGCAGCGATAGTTTGCCCGATTCGTAAGAATGGAGGGCAGTCACGGGGCGTGGCGCAGTCTGGTAGCGCACTCGGCTGGGGGCCGAGCGGTCGCTGGTTCAAATCCAGCCGCCCCGATATACCGGGATAGGCTGGCGCGGTGAACCCGCCGGGCGTGTCCGCAGCGCAGCTCGCCGACGCCGCGGTGGCGGTGACCTTCGCGGTCCGTTTTAGAGCCGAGGGCCAGCGTCAGGGCCCACCGCCCGATTTCCCAAGCCTGAACAGCAACCCCGCCAAGCCGTCGATTTAGGGACGGTGTCGAAGCTCCGCAACCAGTCGCCGGCGACGCCCCGAAAGCGGGTCACTTGGCGGCAGTCATCGTCCAGGTAACCGAACCGCCGCCGGAGCTGAAGTCGCCGGACGGTTCGAGCGGGCTACTGCCCCGCAGGCCGTCCCCAAGGATGGACCCGTGCTGTCTCCCGGTCTTGAGCCAGGTGGGTGCTTCGACCGCCCCGTTCAGCGGACGCGAGCCCTCAAACTCGCCTGCCGCGCATTCGCCCTTCACGGACACCTCAGTGAACTGGTACGCGTCGGCCTCGTATCGAGCCGAGTCCGGCCCGACTCCGATGGTTAGAGCCTCCTCACCGGGTGCAAGGCCGACAATGGACTCGCCGCGGTAGGAGCAGTCGAGGTTCTCCTGCTTGTTCGGGTCTTCTTTCGCCGCGGGGTCGATGGTCCACTCGGGTCCGGTGCCGTTGGTCGACCAGGACACGGTGCCGCCCTCTACCTCGTATACCAGGCTCGGTTCGTTTGTGATCTTGCGCCGGACGAGCGTTGCCTCCGCCGACCAGCCCCAGCTCTGGGAAGAGATTGCGTAACTGCCGTGCAGGTCACCGGTGACGCTGACCCTGATCCGCTGCGGCAGCCGCGCCAGCTCCGAGTAGAGCAGGCAGTAGCGGGTCGGGTTTCGGACGCGCCCGCCGTAGAGCCATCGAGCGCCGGCTGCATCGTCTCGCGAAATCAGGCCGCAAAACCACTTCCCGGTCAGTTCCCTACAGCCGTGAGGACTGCGCCGGTCGGTGGGCAACGAGGGGGCCATCACGGTACACCGCCCAACCTCGTGGTCGAGACCGAGGGCGTGGCCGAGCTCGTGGGCGAGGACCCACTGCTCGAAATCCTCGTCCTCGGTGAGGCTGACCTCCCCGCAGCGGCCCGCGATCAGGATCTTGCCGTGGGTGATGGTCCCCGGCGATCTGGGCTGTCCCGTGCGCGAATCGAATTTGAAGGTGACAGGAGCGTCGGTGGTCCCGCAAGGCTCGCCGTGAAGCACCTTGTGGGCCCGGTACACCCGGAGCCGGGCCCGCTTCCATGTCACCTCCCTGAAGAGTACGTGCGCGCCGGCGCCGTTCCAGGCCGCGGCCGCCGCGCGCAACGGCGCCCGCAGGTCCTCCGATTTCGTCGCGTAGGTGATCGTCGCCTTCCCGTTCTGCACGGGCCACCTCCCCCATTGCTTTCCCGGGTTGATCGTCAGCCCGAACTGGTCGGGAACATTGAATCCGGCCGCGGATTGGACCAGCAAAAGAGCCACCAGGCACGCGACCGCCGCTACCAAACACGGTATTCGCGCGCCAAGCCCCTTCACCGTGATGATGCTAACCCGCTCCGAAGGGATGCACATCCGAGAGTGCTGTTCTGGCCTTCGATTGTCCAATTTGCCCTGATCTGGCTCGGGGCCCAGATAAGCCCCTGCTCTCGATCCTCCGATCGACGGGACCTCCGTCCCTGCGGTTGGCCTTGTCCCGCGGGCCGCGCGGCTACCGGGGAGGTGGCGGCGGGCCGGTGACTTCGGGAGGGCTTTCGGGATCTGAATCGTCGTAAGTCTGAGAAGAAATCAGTTTGGTGGTAACCAAAAATGTCCCGTCGAATCTCCTGTCTCTCTCCTCATCGCTGAAAACCAACCCGTACACGAGCTTGCGGGTTATTTCCGTGTCGGTGCGGCAGTAGACCAGCAATTTCCAGGCCGGCGTGTTGCCGGCCTCTATTGATCTAATGAAGCTGTGCTCAAACAGATTCCTTAGTGGTAGACGCCAATTCGTCGGAACGCCCTCGGTCGCATGGACTTCCCGCAAACCACGGAAGATGTCGATGACCAGACCTGGGGAGTGGTACGTCGCGGTGTACACGCCGATTTTCCCGGGCATGTCCTGACGAACCGTGAGCGCGAATGCATGCCGAACCGTTCGACGGGTCGCTCCGCGTCCGACCATCTCGCGCAACTCCTGCGTTTTGTCGACGTCGACGTCGCATTCTGGTGCCGTCGTCGAACGCCCGTTAAAGCTGGCCACCCCGGTCGGCGGGTCTCGTTGGGCATCATCGGATGCCCAGCCTTGCGCTACAGCCGATGCCGTGGAAAAAAGAACGGCAACGAAGACGCTCGCCACGAATCGCTTCAACAGCACTCTCCTCCAATTTGGAGATGGGGAATTTGGCAGCCTATTCTCAAGACCGGTTTTGCACAAGCCAAAAACCGGTAGGAGCGGCTAGTCAGCAGCACTCGTTGTCGGGGTCTTCTCGATGGGGTATGAACCTCGATCAGAGCGAATCTGGCCCGATCCTTTGGAGGATCGGCGCAGGATTGAGCCGCGAGGATCCGGATGATCTATCGCGATTCGACAGCGACCTCGGGGAGGACTCACCAGTAGCGATTTCGCTCAGTCGAGCCGTCACGGATCAAGGGTCCTGCTTCCGCATCTCACCGTAGTCCCTTGGTACCAGCCTTGGTACCGGTGACGACGTCCTTTAGTCCGTTCCGTCCCCGCGCCGGGGACGCATGGACGGCAGGGACGTGTCCGGACGAGGGACGCAGAGGCGACGGTCGGCTGGGGGCCGAGCGGTCGCTGGTTCAAATCCTGCCGCCCCGATTTAGGAGCAAAGATGCGAAGGACCGCGAACCCTCGCTTCCAAGCGGGGGTTTTCGGCTCTACAAGGGGCGAAGAACTGCGAACAACCGCAGGCAGGCCCAGCGCCATGGCTACGTGGATAAGTAGCAGCCGGGTAGCACCGTCAAGCCGTGTTCGGTAGCAGCAAACAGCTGCTTTGCATGGGTCGACGTCGTTAGGCAGACTGCGGGCATCGTGGCTTCACCTAGCGACCTCACATACGAGATCTGGTCCGACGGCGCCTGCGACCACAAGACCCCCCGCACCGGTGGGTACGCGGCAGTTCTGATCGCCCGCCGTTCCGATGGCATCACAGCCAAGCAGTGGGAGGTCTTCGGCGGCGCCGTCAAGACCACGAACAACCAGATGGAGCTGATGGCGGTCATCACCGGATTGCGCGAATTGCCCGCGCCCGCGCGCGTGTGCATCTTCATCGACTCCACGTACGTGAAGGAGAACTTCGAGGACCGGCTTGAGGGCTGGCAAAGCAACGGCTGGCGTAAGGCGGATGGGAAGGAGGTGATGAACCGCGAGCTGTGGGAAGAACTGTCCACTGAGGTTGACTGTCGCAAAGTGAAATGGGTGGAGGTCCCCGGACACGACGGGGTCCCGTTGAACGAGCGCGCGGACCAACTCGCCTGCGCCCAAGTGGACGCCTACGCCAAGCGGAGCCGTCTGCGCCGCGTGGAGTAGCTAAGAAGTATCGCTTTGGATGAGAAGCAGAACCCTCGACGGCGAGCTAGCGAGCTGATGGCCTGCGCGGCGAGCGCGATGCGTAGCGTCCCGCTCAGAAGGCTGAACTAGGTAGCAATCGGGTAGCGACCGGCTTGAGGATTGGCTTGAGCAGTGGGCGTTCGCACCTCTTTGAACCAGTCGCCCCGATCAACGGATCACAGCGAGTATGCACGCATGGCCTGCAGGCCTGCCAACGCGGGCGTCGACGAATCGCAGCCGGGGTTGTATTTTCGTCGCAGTGTCCCTCCCCGTCCTTTTCGCCGTCGACGAAGACGAGAGCTTGCTGCGCGACGTCGAACGCGAGCTGGTCGACCGGTATGGACGGAGCTATCGCGTCGTCTGCGTTTCCTCGGCGGAGGACGGGATGGCGGAGCTCGAGACGCTTTTGGCCGCGGGCGAAGACGTCGCGCTCGTCCTCGCCGCGCAGTGGCTCGACCAGACGACCGGCAGCGAGCTGCTGAGCAAGGTGCGCGCTCTTCACCCGCATGCTCAGCGTGGACTGCTTATCGAGTGGGGCAGCTGGGGCGACGGCCGGACGGGCGAGGCGATCTTTCAGGCGATGGCACGGCGGCAGATCGAGTACTACGTGATTCGGCCGACGCGGTCGCCGGACGAGCTGTTCCACCAGTCCGTCTCGACCTTTCTGCTCGAGTGGGCCCATGCGCGGCGTGTGTCCCCGCATACCGTCCACATCATCGGCGAGTCGTGGACCGGTAGGGCTTCCGAGCTGAAGGAAGTCCTGGGGCGCTGCGCGGTACCCCACGCGTTCCTGCTCGCCGATTCGCCCGATGGCCGCGCGTTGGTCCGCGAAAACGGCGACGGGAGGGAACTTCCCCTGGTGGTTTTCCCGAACGGCACAGTTCTCGCGGATCCGACCAACCTGGAGCTGGCGAGCGCCACCGGCGCCACCATCGACCCCGAACGGCGTGAGTTCGACGTCGTCATCGTCGGCGCGGGGCCGGCCGGCCTGTCGGCAGCGGTCTACGGCGCTTCGGAGGGCTTCCGGACCCTGGTAGTCGACGACGGCGGGATCGGCGGGCAGGCAACCTCGAGCTCGCTGATCCGCAACTACCTCGGTTTTCCACGCGGCGTCAGCGGTCGTCGGCTTGCGGAGAGCGCCTACGAGCAGGCGTGGGTCTTCGGGGCCAAGTTCGCCTTCATGCACGACGCGACCGGGATTCGGCGCGACGGCGACCGCCTCCACGTCAGCCTCTCCGACGGCGGCGAGGTGAGCGCCCGAGCTGTCGTCCTTGCGACGGGCGCCACCTATCGCCGGCTCGGGGTTGCCGAGATCGAGGCACTGGTCGGGACCGGCGTCTTCTACGGCGGGCCCGCTTCCGAAGCGCCCGCAATGGCCGGAAAGGATGTGTACGTGCTGGGCGGCGCGAACTCGGCGGGCCAGGCGGCACTGCACCTGGCTGAATACGCCGATCGGGTCACGCTCGTGGTGCGAGCGGAGTCGCTCGATGCAGGGATGTCGCACTACTTGACACGGCAGGTCGAAGGGGCGACAAATATCGAGGCGCGCCTCGGGACCGAGGTCGTCGGCGGTGAGGGAGGCGACTGGCTCGAGCGCCTGGTTCTCCGTCGCCGCGCTGACGGAGCAACGGAGACGGTGGAGGCCGACGCGCTCTTCCTGATGATCGGCGCCCGCCCGAACACAAGCTGGTTGCCGACGGAGTGCGCACGGGAGGACGGCGGGTTCGTTCACACCGGAGCCGATGTCGAGAACGATGGGAGCTGGCCGCTCGAGCGCAGCCCGTTCTCCCTCGAGACCAGCATGCCCGGTGTCTTCGCCGCCGGAGACGTCCGCCACGGGTCGATGAACCGCGTAGCCTCCGCGGTGGGCGAGGGCTCGATCGCCATCCGTCTCGTCCACGACCTCTTCGCGGCCGAGCAGTTCCATCCGCGCGACGGCGTGCAGCCCTGACCTACCGGGACGGCTGGGTCAAATCCAGCCCGCCCCGATGTAGAACACGAGCTCGGGGGCTGGCGAGCGAGATTGGTGCGATCGCCAGCTAGGATTTTGCATTGATGGGTCCTCAGGAAGGCGGTTGCAGGTAGTTCACCCCCTTCATAGCGCTGGTGTTCTGCTCTTCCGTCGGGCGGGAGACGGCCCGGAGGTGCTGCTCATTCACCCTGGGGGCCCGTATTGGGCGAAGAAGGACCTGGGGGCGTGGTCGATCCCGAAGGGTGTGCGCGAGGATGGCGAGGAGCTGCACGAGTGCGCATTGCGGGAGTTGAGGGAGGAGTTGGGCGCTACGCCGGCGTTCGCGATCGATGCCCTGATCGAGCTTGGATCTGTGCGTCAGAAGGGCGGCAAGGTCGTCCATGCCTGGGCGGCTGAGGCCGATTTCGATCCCAAGGAGCTGCACAGCAACACCTTCGAGATGGAGTGGCCGCCGCGGTCTGGGATCAAGCGCGAGTTCCCCGAGGTCGACGGTGCCGAATGGCTCGACCCCGAAGCGGCGCAGCGGAAGATCAACCCCGCCCAGGCGATCTTCGTCGATCGCTTGCTCGAGCATCTCGATCAGCTCGATTGAGCTTCCTATGCTGGGCGGATACAGTCGCTCGACTGGAAGTCGTCGAATGAGAGGAGTGGGATGGAGGCTTCACCTGGGCCCGAGGTCCCCAACGAGGAGGGCTTTGCGGTGTTCGCGGAGCAGGCCGGCAACGGTTCGCCCGTTGTGATGCTGAACCTGCTTTCCTTCAAGCCCAATGGTGGCCGCGCCCGCTACGAGGAATATGGAGCCGCGGTTGCGCCCCTGCTCGAGAAAATCGGCGGCCGCATTATCTTCGTCGGCGAGTCTTCGCCGGCCCTGCTCGGTGACGACTCGTGGGACCTGGTTGCCTTGGTCGAATACCCGACTCGGCAGGCTTTCCTCGACATGATCGGATCGCCCGAGTACCAGGCAGTCGGCCATCTGCGCACCGAGGCCCTCGCCAAAGGCGAGCTGCATCCAATGACTCTCAACGGTGAGTGGCAGTAGGCGAGATGGTGGACGACCCCACTGATCGCGAGCCGCCCTCGGGGGAGGGCCCTGCCGGCAGGCCGCTGCCGCTCTCGGTGCGCCTGCTGGGCGCCGGGGTGCGGAGTGCGCGCACGGTCACGAAAGCCGCCGGCATCGATCGCGCGGTTGAGGTCGCGGCTGAGGAGGCCATGGTCGCGGCGGTGCAGAGCGAGGCGGTCGAGCGCGCGCTGGTACGGGTGCTGAAAGGCCCTGTCGTGGAGGAGGCCGTTCAGGGAGCGATGGAGAGCGAGGCGGTGAAGCGGGCACTGATCGACGCCCTCGACAGCGAATTGGTCGACGAGGTGTGGCAGCGCTTGCTTGCCAGCGAGGAGACTCAGAAGCTGATCGAGCGCATTGCCGAGGCGCCGGAGATCCGTGCGGCGATCAGCGCCCAGAGCGTCGGCTTCATCGAGGACATCGGCCACACCATCGGCGAGACGACTCGCCGGCTCGATGGTGCCTTGGAGCGGATTGTGCGGCGGATCTTCTTCCGGCCGCGGCGCTCTGAGCCCACAGAACGCGCCGGTGCGGTTACCCGCGTGCTCGCTTTTGCGCTCGACGGCCTGATCGTCAACCTCGTCTTCTCGGGGATCGCGGCGATCGCGGCGCTGGTCGGTTCGTTCTTCTCAGGCAACGCGGACGGTGTGTCGGACATCGCGCTGGTGCTCGGCACCGGCGCCTGGCTCAGTCTCTGGGCTCTTTATCTGGTCACCTTCTGGTCACTTGCGGCACAGACCCCGGGCATGCGCTTCTTCGGCATCAGACTCGGCGTCGAGGGCCGCGGGCTGCCGCCGCGCCGCTCTCTGAAGCGGCTGGTCGGCCTCTGGCTGGCGGCGATTCCATTTGGGCTTGGCTTCATCGGGATCGTCTTCGACGAGCGTCGGCGTGGCTGGCAGGACCGGCTCGCCGGCGCCGACGTCTTCTACGAGGAGCACAAGCCGGCGCCGGCGCCATGGTCGACCCTCGACTCCGTCGAGCCAGCCGGCTCGGAGGGGGCACAAACGACGAAGGCCTCGGGTTCCCGAGGCCTTCGTCCACAGCATGTGGCTGGGCCGCCAATCGGCGGCTGACAGCACTAGACGGTTGAGCGGCTCTCAGGGCCCTCCGCCAGCTTGTAGATGACGATGATCGCCAGGGCGAAGACCGCCAGCGACCAGAACGGGTACGCCGGGATCGAAAGCAGCGCGGCGATCGCGTTCAGCGAGGCGATGAAGATGCCGAACCAGCGGCCGAACTCGCCACCCGAGAAGAGGGAGAAGGCGGCGACCAGCTCGAGCACGCCGATAATCAGGAGGATCCACCCCCAGGTGTTGAGGCCACTGAGAATGAACTCGACGTTTTCGGAGAAGAACTTCGAATCGCCAATTGCGGCGATCCCATAGATGATGTTGAGCACGCCGGCGACCAAAAGCAGCACGCCGGCGAACACCCACCAGCCACTGATCAAGCTCTCGTCATTCATGCGTAACCCTTTCGTGATCCATTTGGATGGATTTGTTTAGCCATTGAACTAAAGAAGGCTTTCTACGCGCGACTTCGCGACAGAGCAACGGTTTCCTTGAGGCAATGGGCGTTTGACAGCATCTCTGCGATGACTGGATTTCAGGATTCTTGAGTAAACGAGCCATTTCTTGGCGCTACTCATCGCTTTTCCGTGCGACCCGTTGGCCGCTGCGAGCAGCAGGAGCGTCAGGCAGCCGACGGCAGTGGGCACCCGGACCCAAGGGTCCGTCAGAACTGTGGGCCGAGCAGATCGTCGCCGAAGGACACCGTTCTGGCGCTGCCGGCTTCCGCGAGGGGCGTGAGGCCGAAGAGGTCCTCGATGCTGCGAAGCAGCGAGTAGGGGGTGAACGTGCCGTCGCGGGTCCCGCCCCGGGACACGTAGCGATGGGAGACCAACAGGGCGCCGACTTTCAACGGATCGACAGGCGCTCCTGACGCATCCGTTGCCGGCGCCTGGCCGGGAGAGCCGAGCCCGTTGAAGGCGATCACCAGCAGCCCATCTTTCTTGATCGCTTTTGCGGCGAGGATCTTCGGCGCCCATTCCGCCAGGAACTGATCGGCGGCGACGGCCCCATCGGGCTCACCGGGCGAGCACTGGCCTGCAACGCCGGCTCGGCAGAGGTTCGGCGAGATGAACGCGAAATCGGGTGTGGTCTCGGGCTTGCGCAGGTCCTTGGTCAGCTGCTCGAGCGGCACATCGTTGATCGCGCAGTCGCCGACGTCGAGCAGCGAGTGGAAGTAGACGAACGGATTGTTCCTCGCCGCGTAGCCACCGGCCGGTGGTTCGTCTGGCGCGTTGGGCTGAGGCTGGACGCAGTTGTGAGGGCCGTTCTCGTCGACCATGTCCTCCATATACGCGTGCCAGCGCAGGCGAGCGCCGCTGATCTGGTCTGCCACCGTCAGCGCTTCGACTGGATAGATGCACCCAGATCCCGGTACAACGCCCTTCTTGTTGGGCGTGGCTTTCAGCGGGAACGGGGCATAGGTCGAGCAATTCGACTCGGTCATCTGGTTGGGTGGCTGTCCACTGATCGTGGCGATGTTGTTGGGCAGTGCCGCTTCGGCCAGCAGCGAGTAGCCGGGAACGAGCTGGCCCTGTGGCCGCAGGGTCCCCGACAGGTATGGCATCTGCGAGATAGAGCCAAAGCTCTGTTCATAGCCCGGGCTGGCCAGCGAGATGACAAAGACGTGCTTGATCGGCCCGACCGGGCCACTCGACGCGGGAGAGGTCGAGGTCGTTGGATCGCTGGGCGGTTTGAGGTCGTTTGCTGGGGCTTCGGGGGCTGGCGAGGGGGCCGGCGTGTTAACGCCAAGCGGTTCCGCGGCTTGTGTCGTGGCTCCCTTGGGCGATTGAGATGCCGAGCCTGGAGCGGGTTGGGAGGTGCTCGCCGGGCTGGTCGCGGCGGAGGTGTCGGCGGCGAGGCTCCGGCCAAGCAGGGCAGCCAATGCCCCATCGCCGCCGGCGGGGCCGAGCCCGCTGGCGACGATCGCCGAGGTGGCGACAAGCGAGGAGGCGATGAGCAGGCCGAAGCGCTTGTCGCTCAACGACGCGGCGGCTGCGGTCGCCCGCTGGAGCTGTGTGGCCAACGCCTTCCTCATGCCCCCGCTGCCCCCGCTGGCGTAAGCGCCCCTCCGCACTGAGCGCAGAAACGCATCGCGTGCCCGTGGGCAGAGCCGCAGCTAGGGCAGGTCCCGGCGGCGTCGGAGCTCTCCAGTTCCAGCAGCCGCTCGACGGCGAGAAGCTCGGCATCGACGCGTTGAAGCTCGGCCGCCTTGTGGGTGAGCACGTCCATGCGGACGTGGTCGCGGATCGCCATCTCATAGAAGGCTCCGCCCAAGTCCGCCTGCATGATCGTGAACTTCTCCAGCAGCCGGTTCCGTTGGGCGGTCAGGTCGGCGCTTGCCGTCTCATCCAGCGGCGCGCTCATGGCTGCCCCTTGCCGGTCGGCTGCGACGGCGCGGAGTCGGGATCGCCACCGACCACGATTACGTCGGGCAGATTCTGCTGCGCTTTGATGTAGTCCGCGCCGGCCTGCTCGACGTTCGTTTCGACCAGCTTGGTGTCTTCTTCGACCTTCTGCTCCGTCGGTTTGAAGTCGGTGATCTGGTGGACGGTCCCGTTCTCGGTCTGGGCGACGACCTTGCCGCCGCTCTTGTCGTGTGCCTGTTTACCGCCCTTAAGCAGTTTGCCTTTTGAAGCGACAGGCGATGTCGAAGATGTCTCGGAGCTGGCGATCGCAGCATCCTGTTCCCGCAGCGCCTGCAACAGGGCCCCGCTGTCTTCCCCCGAGCCGGCCTTTCCCACTACGACGCCGATTGCAACCGCGATCGGCAACAGCGCGAAGAAGCCGACCGCCGCCGCCCTGCTGCCGGGGCTCGATTTGGCTGGTGGGCGTGTGAGCGGGCGCCGGGCGCGCTTGCTCATCGCCGCGAAGTAGCGAGAGGCGGGGTTTGCCCCATTGCCGCGGCGCGCTGCGCAGTGGACGCAGTAACGCTGCTGGGGGTCGAGCGCCGCGCCGCACTCCTCGCAGGGTTCGTAGTGGGGACGGTTGGTCATTGTGGCTGGCTCCTGGCTGGATTGGTCTTGGCTTTGCGCTCGCGCCTGGCTTCGCGAGCCTCGAGAAATCGCTTCGATTCAGCCTGCTTTCGCGCCGCGGTCTCCTGGGTCGTTGTGCAACCCGCCTGTGACCCCGCCAGCAGCAGGCCGCAGACGGCAAGGGCGCAGATGCGTGGGGTGCGGCCGCTAGCCGAAGGCACCGCTCACGTACTCCTGGGTTCGCTTCTCGCGCGGCGATCCGAATAGAGCCGTCGCGCTGCTGTACTCGACCATCTCGCCCAGGTACATGAAGGCGACGTGGTCGGCGATTCGGTAAGCCTGTTGAAGGTTGTGGGTGACGATCACGACGGCGACGTCGTCGCGCAGCTTCACGATCAAGTCCTCGATCACCTGGGTCGACTGCGGGTCGAGCGCCGAGCAGGGCTCATCGAGCAGCAGCACCTCCGGCTCTGCGGCCAGCGCTCGGGCGATGCAGAGCCGCTGCTGCTGGCCGCCGGAGAGCCTCAGGGCGGGGTGATCGAGGTTGTCCTTCACCTCCTCGAAGAGACCAGCGCGCTCCAGCGCGCTGTGGACCTGGGGCTCCAATGTCTTCTTGCGCTGGCGCCTTGAGCCCTGCTCGCGCAGCACGTAAGCGATGTTGTCGAAGACGCTCATCGGGAAGGGGTTGGGCTGCTGAAAGACCATCGTCACCCGGCGTCGCAGCAAGGTTGGCTCGATCAGGCTGGTATCGACGTCATCGAGCAGGATGCGGCCGCTGAACGTCGCGGTTCGGGTCAGCTCAGTCAGTCGGTTGAGTGAGCGCAGCAGGGTCGTCTTGCCGCAGCCGGAGGGGCCGATCATTGCCAACACCTCGCCCTGGCGGATCGGCAGCGAGACGGACTTCACCGCTTCGCGTTTGGCGTAGGAGACCGAGAGATTGTCGACCTCCATCCGTCGAATCGAGAATTGCGGGGCACCGATTGAGCGGCGCGCCCCGGTGAAGCCACTGGGGGCGGGGGCGCCATGCCCATTGGCGGGTTGCGTGGGTGGCGCGATCTGGCGCGCCACCTGGGTCTCGTTGAGCTCCAGGCGCCGGATCGGAGGCGGTGTCACGAACTCCATGTCCCTGCCTTTCGAGCGCGGCGGTGGACAATGTCGACGGCCGCGTTAAGGGCCAGCACCATCAGCAGTAGGACGAAGGCCGCCGCATAGGCCTTCTGTGGCTGATCGAGGTTCCCGGTCGGGGAGGCCTCGTAGACGAAGTTGGTCAGCGTCGTGCCTGCCCCCCGCAGGTAGTTGAGTGGGAAGGCGCCACCGACCGGAGCGAAGTTCTGCGTCGCCCCGAGCAGGACGACGATGATCGCTGTGTCGCCGATGATCCGGCCGAGGCCGAGCATCGCGCCCGTCGCGACCTGCGGACGGCTGGCGGGTAGCAGGATCCGCCGCGTCGTCGCGATCTTCGTCTTGCCGACCGCGTAGGAGGCCTCGCGCACATGCTGGGGAATCGCGCTGAGTCCCTCGCGAGTGCTGGCGACGACCAGCGGCAGGGCAACCAGGGAGAGCATCGCCGAGGCGGCGAAGAATGAGCGCCCGAAGACGATGCCTTCGGAGGTGCGGCTGAGGAAGCCGAGGGTGGTGCTGGAGAAGATCACCGTGCCGAACAGCGCCAAGACTATGGATGGGATGCCGGCGATCGCCTCGATCGTCGACTCGGTAACGCGGGCAAGCGCGGTCGGGCGCCCGTACTCCACGAGCCAAACCGCGACGCCGATACCGATCGGCAACGCGATCGAGATTCCCATCACGGCGACGATCAGCGTCCCGAAGAACGCGTCCGAGAAGCCGCCGGTTTCGCTCTGGCTGAACCCGGCCGACGCGGGAGTGACCAGCATCGACGGCCGCAGGTACTTGATTCCCTGGACGAGCAGATAGGCGACGATCGCCACCGCGATCGCGCAGAAGAGCAGCCCAAGCGCCCAGCAGAGCGCCAGGCCGATGCGATCCGACAGGTGCCAGGTGACGCCGCTGCGGGGGCGACCCCCGTCAGGGCGTGGGGGGGACTGGGTCGGAGGGATCTCGGCCGGCCGAGTCGCGAGAGAGGAATCCATCAGGCGGTCGCCCCGTATTTGCGCATCGCCCGCCTCGTGGCCCAGCCGGTGAGCGAGAACATCGCTGCCGAGAAGAGCAATACGGCCGCGATCGAGAACAGCGTTGCGTTCGCCGGCTTCGAGCCCAGAAGGTCGATGTTCTTGACGATCGTCGGCGCCAGCGGCCGCGAAGGCTCGTAGAGGAAGATCAAGCCGTCGGCGGGGTTGGGGGCGAAGGCCACCGAGCCCGAGATCATCGCCAGCATCACCGCCTCACCGATTGCCCGTGCCGTCGCCAGCACCGTTCCGGCGACGATCGCCGGACGTGCGGTGCGCACCCTGACCTTCCAGGTTGTACGCCAGCGGTTTATGCCGAGCGCAAGCGACCCCTCCAGCCAGCCCGGTCTTACAGAGCGCAGCCCGTCGGAGAAGATCGACGTCATCAGCGGCGCGATCATCAAGGCCAGGATCAGCACCGCCGCCAACAGGCTGGAGCCGCTCAGCGAGACGACGCCCGCGACCGAGGCCTTCTGGGGCTCGGTGACCAGATGGTTGCCGATGAAGGGCACTAGCACCAGCACTCCCAGCAGGCCATAGATCACCGAGGGCACGCTGGCCAAGAAGCGGACGACCGGCGCCAGCACGTTGCTCATCCACTCCGGTGCGAACTCGACCAGGAAGACGGCGACGAACAACGAGCAAAAGAGAGCCAGCAGGACGGCCCCGCCGGTGATCAGGAAGGTGCTCCAGAGCAACTGCCAGGCGTGGAAGGTGTAGACGTCAGGCTCGGCGCCAAGGCCGGAGAGATAGATCAGGTTGATCTGCTCGTCGACATTGCCACCTGATCCAAACCAAGACAGCCCGTTGTGGGCAAAGGACGGCCAGGCCCTGACGAGGACCGTGACGATCAGGGCCAGCAGCAGTCCAACCACGGTGCAGACCAGCGCGCCGAGCATTTGCTCGGCGCGCTGGTCTGACCATCGGGGGCCGTACTCCTCGGGGCCGTACTCCTCCACCTAGCGCCCTTTGCCCTTCGCCTTCTTATTGAAGGCCGGGACCGCGCCGGCCTTGAGGATCACTTCGCCGGCGAGCGGATTGCGCCGAGCCCAGTCGATGAACTTCTGTAGTGCCGGGCTGACACCCGTGTTCGGTACCACCAGGAAGAGGTAGCGCGAAAGCGGGTACTTGAGCGGCTCGACGCTTATCTTCGATGCTTTGCAGGGAACGCCGTTGACCTTGAGCGTCTTCTGGCCGTGACCCTGCCAGGCGAGCCCGTCGTAGCCGATCGCGTTGGGGTCCTGCTTGACCGCGTTGGCGACCAGTCCGTCCGCGGTCAGCGCGTTCACGTTGGAGGACGGCAGTTCGTTGTTGAGGACCGCCTGGAGGAAGAAGTTGTATGTCCCTCCATTGGTATCGCGGCCGATCGGGTCGATCGTCGTATCCAGGCCGGAGCCCGGTATCTGGCTCCAGTTGGTGATCAGCCCGCGGTAGATGTCGTGGACCTGCTGGATCGAGATGTTGGTGAGCTGGTTGTGCGGGTTGACGTCCATGCAGAGGCCATCGAGGAACATCTTGATGTAGGTAGTTCCCGCGTCGCTTGGCAGAGGCGTGCGGGCGTTGCCCGCGAACTGGCTGGTGCCGTTCTGCACGTCCTTGACACCGGCGTTGCCTCCGTTCGCCGTGTAGATGAAGTGGACTTTGTGGTTGACCTTCTTCGTGTAGGTGGCGAATAGCGCCTGCAGCACCGGCTGCATGGCAACCGAACCCGACCCGATCAGGGTCTGGGCACCGGCAGACGCCGGCACGACAAGCCCGAGGAGGGCGATCGCCGATATGGCGAGAGTCTTGTTTCTCATGCGAGTTTGCTTCCTTCCTGCCGGGTACCAGAGTTTGTTTATTGGTTTGCTCGACAAGAACCTACCAGCTTCTGTACTTTATTGACCTTCTTACTAAGAAAGGCTACCCGGCGGCCTTGGATACGGAGGTTCAATTGCTCAGCAGAAGACTGTCCAGGCCACGCGCGGCACTCGTGATCGCGGTGGCATCGGCGCTTGCCGCCGTGGTTGCCGTAACGCCGTCGCTGGCCGGGTCGTTCCTCACCTCGAAAAGAGCGGCGCATGTTTATCTCTCCAACAAGGAGGCGGCGGGGCTTTATTTGAAGAAAAAAGCGGCCGGCAACCTCTATGTGGAGAAGGCGACGGCGCCGCTGCAGCCTGTGGTCGGCATCGCGGCCGGGTCTGCCGTCTTCGGGCCGACCTCGGCGACGACGCCGGGATACATCCCCACCGTGTTCACGTCCTTCGGGACCCCCGGCATCGCGCCGGCGGTGGTGACGTTCTCCGGCTCGGCTACGTGCACGGCGGCAAAACCGTCCGCTGACCTGGCCTGCCCGATTCAGATCCTCGTCGATGGCCAGACGACCGGCAAAGTGAACTTCGCGCCGGCGACTGCCGAATCACCGGCGCCGGTCGCTCTCGTCCACACGGTGATGCAGACGACGGTCTTGCAGAAAGGCGGTCACACCGTGGCTATCCAGTACGCGGGCGCGAAAAACGTGACCTTCACGCTGAAAGGCTGGAATCTGGCTGTGCAGGCTTACCCCGAAAGGCCAGAAGAGCCGGAAGTGACGAGCGGCGCCAAAGGCACTGGAGGCAAAGGCAGGTAGTCGCCACAGGACCGATCGGGATCGCGCTGCGGGGGTTGTGGCGCGGTCCCGATCGGACTTCGCTCTGTGAAGCACGGGGTGCGGGGCGAGGTCTAGATGGTTGATTCCACAACCCTCTGACGACTACAGCCGCATCGAGTCTGCAGTTACCCACCCATAGTGGGGGTAACTGCAGACTCGTCGCACCCGCGCTGCGTGGAATCAACCATTTAGGTGCGTGGTGGGCGAGGCAGGGAGCTGCCGAGGACGAGGCGCGCTCGGTAGTAGAGGGCCTCATAGGTCTGCGTGTCCAGCTCGGGCGATCCGTTCGACGTGGGGGGTCCCTGGCGGGCGTCGTCGCGCTTGCTCGGCTCAGGCCCGAGGTTTCTCTCGTGCAGTACGCCGGTCAGTGTGCCGTGGGAAACGAATGTCGTTGCGCTGGGGGGCGGGCTGCTCATCTCTCCCCTCCTTTCGTAGTTTGTTGAGTATATAACTCAAGAATAGCAGGTGAGGCTGGAGGGGCTGGGGGGTAGGAGGGTCCACATGCCCCAGCTCGTGCTCGGCCCGCTGCTTCGCTACGTCTCCGAAACCGAGGCGAGCGTCTGGGTGGAGACGGATGAGCCGTGCGAGGTCGAGGTGCTAGGCCACCGCGAGCCGACTTTCGGCGTCGCCGGACACCACTACGCCCTAGTGCGGATCGAGAGCCTCGAGCCGGGCGGCTTCTACGAGTACGAGGTCGCCTTGGATGGTGAGCGGCGCTGGCCGCTGCCGAGCAGCGACCTGCCGCCCAGCGCGATTCGCACCTTCTTGCCCGGCAAGCCGATCGACATCTGCTTCGGCTCCTGCCGGGTTGCCGTCCCGCACGAGGAGCCCTACACGCAGACAAAAGACGAACACGAGGATGGGCACGAGCTCGACGCTCTGCGCGTGCTGGCGGCGCAGATGGCGCGCCAAGAGCGCAGCGAGTGGCCTGAGCTGCTCTTCCTGCTCGGTGACCAGATCTATGTGGACGAGGGCTCGCCGCGGACGCGGGAGAAGATTCGTGCCCGCCGCGACACGGACGAGCCGCCTGGCGAGGAGGTCGTCGACTTCGAGGAGTACAGCTGGCTCTATGAGGAGTCCTGGAGCGACCCGCTGATCCGCTGGCTTTTCTCGACGGTCTCGGTCTCGATGGCCTGGGACGACCACGACATGAGCGATGACTGGAACATCTCGCGCTCCTGGCACGAGGAGATGGATCGCAAGGAGTGGTGGCACGAGCGCGCCATCGACGGGATCGCCAGCTACTGGATCTACCAGCACCTCGGCAACCTCTCGCTGCGCGAGCTCGACGAGAGCGAGATCTACTCGCGGGTGCGTGGCAACCGCGATGCGACCGATGTCTTGCGCGGCTGGGCGAAGGAAATCGAGACGACCGCGGCCGGCACGCGCTGGAGCTTTTGCCGCGACATCGATGGCGTGCGAGCGCTCTTCCTCGACTCGCGCGCGGCCCGCGTGCTCAGCGAGGATCGTCGCTCGATGTTCGACGAGAAAGTCTGGGAGTGGATCGTCGACCATGCCAGCGGTGACTTCGACCACCTCGTGATCGGGACCACGGTCCCATACCTCCTCTCTCCCGGCTTCCACCACCTCGAGGCCTGGAACGAGCGGCTCTGCGATGGCGCCTGGGGCGGTGCGCTCGAGCGGCCGAGCGAGCGGTTGCGCCGCGCCCTCGACTTCGACCACTGGGCAGCCTTCCAGTTCTCCTTCCGCCGCCTGCGTGAGCTGCTCGAAGAGGTCGGCTCGGGGAAGCGGGGCAAAGCGCCGGCCTCGATCGTGATCCTCTCGGGCGACGTCCACCATGCTTACCTCTGCGAGATTGCCTTCAAGCGCGACGCCGGTATGAAGAGCCCTGTCTACCAGGCGGTTTGCTCTCCCTACCGCAACCCGCTCGGGCGGGGCGAGCGGCGCGTCATACGCACCGGCTTCTCGCGACCGTTCGCCGCTTTCGCTCGCGGCCTGGCTCACGCTGCCGGCGCCCCAGACCCAGGCGTTCGCTGGCGGCTCCTAGAGGGCCCCTACTTCGACAATCAGGTGGCGACGCTGCGCCTCGACGGCCGTGAGGCGATCGCCCGTCTCGACAAGACGGTCACCGGCGAGGCAGATGATGGGGATGGGCTGGAGAAGACCTTCGAGCGCCGCTTGGCCTAATGGCGAAATGGGGCGGGGCGCCACCCGGCAAAAAGGGCGCCCCACCCCGTTTGCCCCTTCAAACGGCTGCAGATACCTCTGCGTCGTCGCCGCCCTGCCCACCGGAGGGAGTCGAGGCCCCCTGGCGATCGGGCGATGACCCATCACCGTTGAAGCTCTTTGTTTGGCCTGGTCGCAGGTGGACGATCTGGCCCTCGCGCAGCTCGAGCTTCTGAAGCTCGCTGCGGGTTAGCTGTGCCCAGACCTCGGTCCCGTCGCCGAGCACGAACTCCACCCGGATCTCGAAACCGAGGGCAACGATCCGCTGCACCATCGCCTCCTCGGTGCGCTCGTCGGGGTCGAGGACGACCTCCATGTCGTGCGGGCGCACGAAGTGCTCGCCGAGCCTGTTGACCTCGCCGACGAAGCTCATCACGAACTCGTTGGCGGGATGGTCGTAGAGGTCATCGGCCGTGCCCGATTGCTCGACCCGGCCTTCGTTCATCACGACCAGCTGCTCGGCGACGTCCATCGCCTCCTCCTGGTCATGGGTGACGAAGATCGTCGTCACGTGCATCTCGTCGTGGAGGCGACGCAGCCAGGTGCGCAGGTCCTTGCGGACCTTGGCGTCGAGCGCCCCGAATGGCTCGTCGAGCAGCAATACCTGCGGCTCCACGGCGAGCGCCCGGGCCAGTGCCATCCGCTGGCGCTGGCCACCGGAGAGCTGGTCGGGGTAGCGCTCGGCAAGCCCGTCTAGCTGAACGAGGCGCAGCAGCTCGTGTACCCGGTCGCTGATCTTGGCCTTGTCCCATTTGCGGATCTTCAGCCCGAAGGCGACATTCCCGAACACCGTCATGTGCTTGAAGGCGGCGTAGTGCTGGAAGACGAAGCCGACCTCTCGCTTTTGCGCCGGCGTCGCTGTCGCGTCCTGGCCGTTGATTACGACCTGGCCGGCATCGAGCGTCTCAAGCCCGGCGATCGCCCGCAGCAACGTTGACTTGCCGCTGCCGCTGGGCCCGAGCAACGCCGTCAGCGAGCCGTCGGGCACGTCTATCGAAACATTGTCAAGAGCCTGAAAGTCACCGAAGCGCTTGCGCGCTCCCTCGACTGCGATTCCCATCAGGAACCCTCCTTTGCATTGGATGTTGAGATCGGAACGTCACCCGTGATCGGGATCGGCCCGCTGGCCTGTGCTTTTGTTTTGCGGCCGCCGATGCTCATCAGCAGCAGGGTGGTCAGGGCGAGTAGGGCGAGGACGATCGCGCCGGCGTAGGCGGCTTCCTCATTGAATTGCTCGAAGGCCTTGGCCACGAACAGAGGCAGCGTTTCCGTCTTGCCCGAGATCGACCCTGAGACGATCGTCACCGCGCCGAACTCGCCCAGCACGCGGGCGGTGGTGAGGACGACGCCATAGGCCACGCCCCAGCGGATCGCCGGCAGGGTCACTCGCCAGAAGGTCTGCCAACCGTTGGCCCCAAGGGTCGAGGCCGCTTGCTCCTGCTCGGTCCCGATCTCCTGGAGAACGGGGACCACCTCGCGAACCACGAACGGCAGTGAGACGAAGACGCTGGCGAGAACCATCCCCGGGGTCGAGAAGAGGACCTGGACGCCCCATTCGCTCAGTGTTGGCCCGAACCAGCCGTCGTTGCCGTAGAGCAGGAACAGCGAGAGGCCGACGACGATCGGGGAGATCGCGAAGGGGAGGTTGATGATCCCGTCCAGCACCGCGTTGCCCTTCCACTGGTGGCGGACGAGCAGCAGTGCGCAGCCGATCCCGAAGAGGGTGTTGAGGGGGACGGCGATTGCGACCATCAGCAGCGTCAGGTAGATCGCGTGCACAGCATCGGGTGAAGTCATCGCTTCGATCGGCGGTCCGAGACCGTGCTCGAAGGTCTTGTAGAAGATCATTCCGACCGGGGCCAGCAGCAACAGGCCGAGGTAGCCGAGCGCGAGAGAGCGCAGTCCCCATTTGGCGGGCTTGGTGGGGGTCATGGGCCGACACCTCCGCCGCGACTGAGGAGCCGATTGAAGATGCGTGCGAAAACGCCTCGCTTCTCCCCGTGGACACCAGAGCGAGCGAAGAGGCTGACACCGATCAGCAGCGCCAGCGAGATCGCCAGCAGCACGACCGAGACGGAGGCGGCGCCGGAGACGTTGCCTGACTCGATCTGGCTGCGGATGAAGACCGAGGAGACCTCGGTGTCGAAGGGGATGTTGCCCGAGATCAGAATCACCGAGCCGTACTCGCCCAGCGCCCGCGCGAAGGCGAGCAGGATGCCGGCGATGATGCCCGGCACGAGGTTGGGGAAGATGATCCGCCGGAAGACGGTGAAGCCACCGGCCCCGAGCGAGGTCGCCGCCTCCTCCATCTCACGGTCCATCTCCATCAGCAGCGGCTGCACTGCGCGGACGACGAAGGGCAGGGTGATGAAGCAGAGCGCCACCACGATCGCCACCCTGGTGAAGGCGATGTTGATGCCGAACGGGCTCTCAGACCCATAGAGCGTCAACAGCGTCAGCCCCGCGACGATCGTCGGCAGCGCGAAGGGGAGGTCGATCACGGCGTTGACGGCCCCCTTGCCGGGGAAGTCGTCGCGGACCAAAACCCAGGCGATGATCGTGCCGAAGACGGCGTTGATCGCAACAACGATCAACGAGCAGATGACGGTCAGTTTCAGTGCCGCCAGCGACTGGGCGCCGGTGACCGAGTCCCAGAAGGCGCTGAGCCCGCCGCTGGTCGACTCAGCGACCACCGCCGCCAGCGGCAGCATCACCATCAGAGACAGGTAGAGCACGACCATGCCTCGACCGAGGCCGACGCCGAGCCCGGGCAGGCGGATGCCTGCCCGGGGTGCTGCGGGTGCTGCTGTGCTTGCCGGGTTATTCATGCTTAGCCGCTAGTGGAGACCCCGAGTTCCTTCTCGATCTCGGCCACTGAGCCGGTTTCGTCATCGAAGAACTCGTCGTTGACCTTTTCCCAGCCGCCGAACTCGTCGATCGTGAACAGGTCCGCGGGGGTCGGGAACTGCTTCTCGTCGACCAGATCGGGATTGACCGGCCGGTAGCCGTTCTCGGCCCAGATTTCCTGGCCGGCATCGGACCAGATGAAGTCGAGGAACTTCTGCGCGGACTCCGGAGCGTCTTTGGTAACCGCGATCGGAGTCTCGATCAGGATCGTGCTGGGCGGGATTACGTAATCGACCTCCTCGCCCTCGGTCTGAGCCTTGATCGCCTCGTTCTCGTAGCCGAGGAGCACATCGCCCTCGCCCTGGGTGAAGGCGGCAAGTGCGTCACGGGCGCTGCCCGGCTGGACCACCGTCTTCTCGAGCACGGTCTTGACGGCGTTGAGTGCCTCCTGCGGGGACTTGCCCTCGTGCAGCTGCGAGCCGTAGATCGCCATGATGTTCCAGCGGGCGGCTCCAGAGCTGAACGGGTTGGGGGTGATGATGTCGACGTCCTTGGTAAGGAGATCGTCGATTGACTCGAGGCCCTCGGGGTTTCCGCTGCGGACGGTCATCACCATCACCGAGTCCTGGGCGATGCCGTTGTATTGCTGCTTGTCCCAGTCGGGTGCAACCTGGCCGGATTCGACCAAGCGGATCATGTCGCCGCCCTGGGCGAAGTGGACTACCGAGGCCGGCTGGCCTGCCTCGACGGCGCGGCTCTGATCGCCGGAGGCGCCGAAGGAGTTGCTGAAGCTGACGTCGGCCCCGTCGGAAGTCGCTTGGAAGCCAGGCTCGAGCGCTTCCTCATAGACGGCCTCTGGGGTGGAGTAGCCGACGATGTCGAGTGCTCCGCCGTCGCTGGAGGCGGAACTGTCATCGCTACCGCCGCAACCCGCCACGGCGATCGCTGCTGCGAGCGTCAATAGAGCGGCCAAGAGGCTGATGCTGAAGCTGCGCTGCCGGGTTGCCTTGGGAGCGTTTCGCATAAAAAGGATTCCCTTCTTTCTTGACTGGTTTAGTTTTTTGACTGATTAAGTATGGAAGAGGCGGCACGGTAGCACAATGTTGATCGGAAAAGTCGTCATTCTCTTTTACGCGACTTCATGCGCATCACGTTCGGGTGGAAATGAGCCCTTTTCGTGATGCGCAGGCCTCAGGTTGCTGGGGCCGCGGATAGACTCGGGCAGCCGATGGGAGGAGACGTCGTCAGAACACCCGAGGAGCGACTACAGGGGTTGCCGGACTTTCCCTTTGAGTCGAGCTACCGCGAGATCGATGGGCTCCGACTCGCCTTCCTCGACGAGGGGGAGGGCAAGCCCGTCGTCTTCTTCCACGGCGAGCCGACTTGGTCGTTCCTATGGCGAAAGGTGATCCCGCCGGTTCGCGATGCCGGCTACCGGTGCATTGCGCCCGATTACGCCGGCTTCGGCCGCTCCGACAAGCCCACCGACCTCTCTTGGTACACCTACGACCGCCATGTTGAGCTGATGGCGGCTCTGCTCGAGGAGCTCGACGTCCGAGACGCCACCGCTGTGGTCCATGACTGGGGCGGCCCGATCGGGCTGCGGCTCGCGGTTGAGCATCCCGACCGCTTTTCTCGTCTGGTGATCATGGAGACGGGCCCGTTCACCGGCCACCAGCGGATGAGCGACGTTTGGCTCCAGTTCCGCGAGTTCGTGCGCGAGAACGCCGACGTGCCGGTCGGCTTCCTGGTGCGAGGCGGCTGCAAGAACGACCCCGGGGACGAGGTGATTGATGCCTACGAAGCTCCCTATCCCAGTCCCGAGTCGAAGGCGGGCCCGCGCGCCTTCCCGCTGATCCTGCCGACCGAGCCCGATGCTCCCGGGGCGGCCGAGGGCAAACGAGTGGCCGATGCGCTGCGCGACGACGAGCGCCCGGCACTGGTCCTCTGGGCCGATTCCGATCCAATCCTTCCTTTCTCGGTTGGCGAGCGCGTCTCGACGCAGCTGAACTTTCCGGCGCCGAGGCCGATCGAGAACGCCGGGCACTTCCTCCAGGAGGATGCGGGTGAGGAGATCGGCCGGGTCATCGCCGAGTGGCTTTAGCGCTAGCGCTTGGCCTTGAAGGAGAGGCGCCGGACTGTGGCCTTGAGCTCGTTTCGGGGGTGCTCGATCAGTAGGCGGACTCGCCGGGGTGGCTTGTCGTCTTCGAGCCAGGTCACGGTCCCCGGCCAGTAGGGGCCCGGTGGGGTTCCGGGATGGTGGAAGGCAGAGGAGAAGACCCAGCTGCCGGTGTTGTGGAGGCTGCCTTCGCTGGGGAGTGCCCACTCGCCATCGTCCTCGTTGGGGCCCGCCCGATGCGTATGCCCGGTGATCACATGTGAGGCTCGTATCTCGAGCCGCTCGGTCATCTGCATGGCGGCGGAGACGCCACTGGCGGTGATCGCGGTGGGGGAGAGGTCGGCGCTGAAGCCGGCGCGCAGCAGGTGGTTGATGCTCCAGACAGTGGCTGGGATGCCCGCCTTGATGGCAGCCCCAAGTGCTGCGCGGCGCGCACGGCTGGACGTTCCGTTGCGGCTGGATATCGCCCGCCAAGCGCGTTCGGAGGGTCGAGTTGCCTGCTGTGCCAGGCCGGATTGGGCGAGCGAGAATGAGAACCCGTAGAGCGGGCGCCGGGTCTGCTCGTTGTCGGCGGGTGTGGCGGGGGTGGGGAGGGTGCCGAAGCGGCGCATCATTGCCGCCGCGGCTATGCACTCGAGCCGGGGCAGTGTCATGTGGCAGTCCATGTAGTGGCCGTGGGTGGCGTAGACGTCGTCGCGCAGCCAGACACCCGGGTAGGCGACTTCGAGCTCGGCGTCGCCCAGCCAGCCTTCGATCCGTGTGGTCGCGTCGGTGGATCCGGCGGCGTGCTGCTCGAAGCCAAGCGGCTGAGCCGCGAGTGCCGTCTGTTCGAGCAGCGGCTCGGCAAGCCGGTGGTCATGATTGCCGGGCACGAAGACGATCGGCCGGCCTGCCAGCGCGCTGCCCAGCTCTTCGAAGAATGGCCTGCTGCTCTCGAGTGTCACCGCCAGCGGCAGTTCGCGCAACTCGAGTACGTCGCCAAGCAGAACCACCCGCTCGGCGGTCGCAATCTCCTCGAATAGCACCTGCCGGATTCCCGCGTCGCGCAGCAGGTCCTCGCCACAGGCACTGCCCAGGTGCAGGTCGGAGATGATTGCCGTGCGCACCGGTCAAAACTACTCAGTGTCCTGGCAGCGCACGCCTTTCATGCCCATCTGGCGCTGTGCGGGGGAGCGATGTCTGGCTAAGATCGTTCGATGCTTGGACTCAGCGAGGAGCGCCTCGCGCCCGCCAACGGGATTGAGCTTGCCTACCAGGAGATCGGCGACCCTGGAGGTGAGGCGATCCTCCTGATCATGGGTCTCGCGACCCAGATGCTGGCCTGGGAGGAGTCCTTTTGCGCGATGCTGGCTGAGCGTGGCTTCCGCGTAATCCGCTTCGACAACCGCGATATCGGCCACTCGACCAAGATCGAGTCGGCTGGCTTGCCGAAGCGGACCGACATGCTGCTGGGTCGCCGCCGCACCGCGCCCTATCTGCTGCGAGACATGGCGGACGACACGACCGCCTTGATGGACCACCTGGAAATCGATGCGGCGCATCTGGTGGGTGCCTCGATGGGCGGCATGATCGGCCAGACGGTGGCGATCCGCCGCCCCGAGCGCGTTCGATCGCTGGTTTCGATGATGTCGAGCACCGGCAATCGCTGGCTCGGACTCCCGGCGTGGAAGGCGTTTGGAACTTTGTTCGCTCGTCCCGGTGCCGGACGAGACGCGGCGATTGAGCACTCCGTCAGGACCTTCCGCACGATTGGCTCACCGGGGTACCCGATGGATGAGGCCCGCTTCCGGGCGCTTGCGGCCGCCTCCTACGATCGCTCTCACAGCCGCGCCGGGATTGCTCGCCAGCTCCACGCGATCACCGCGTCCGGCGATCGCACGTCCGCCCTCAGCAAGGTTCGCCTACCCGTGACCGTTCTCCACGGCTCCAGCGACCCGCTGATCCGCCCGGTCGCCGGCCGCGCAACCGCAAGTGCGATTCCCAATGCCCGCCTGCGAGTGATTGAGGGCATGGGCCACGATCTTCCCGAAGCACTCTGGCCTACCTTCGCCGATGAGATCGCCGCCAATGCCATCCGCGCCGGTAAGAGGATCAAACCTCACCCCAACGCCAAGCAGCCCGCCTGAGCAACTCAGCGCTTCGGCCCGACGAACTCGTCGAGCCTAGCCACATCCGCCTTGCGAGATACGTAGATCGTCACCGCCGATTCTGACTTCGGGAAGGACGCTGTCCATCGTAAGTCAAGGCAATCGCATGCCGAGCAGAAGATGCTGGTGATGTCGGTGGAGCGATTCGTAAACGCATAGCGAGGCTGTCGCCAACCACCCCGGCCGGTGCTGTAGGACCGGCAGCCGTCGGACTGAATCAACCCTCTGAGTAACTCCCTTGGATAGCGCTTGGCGAGCTCCTGCTGCCAATCCGCAAGGAAGATGGACCGCGTGTGCTTCATCCCCGGGCCGTGCTGGGGAAATAAGCATGGCCAAGATCGCGAATAAGCGGAGACCGAGTAGCAATTGGATGGGGTGAGCAGTACATGGACTTTGTTCCCGGAGACGGTGGCTTGCATCGAAGCGACACACTCATCGACGATCTGGGGGTACTTCATGTCTAAGAAGACGCGTAGACGATGGACGCCGCGGGGGTGGGTGGAGATGCTGCCGTCTCCCAAGTAAAGCCCCAACAGATGGGCATAGGACGGTCCGAGGCCATCGGGGCGATGCTCTGGCTGTCCGCAGGTCGAGCAGGTGGGCGGACGCGACCCATCGTCAGGCTGTGCATGTCGAGGCAGCTTCCCGGCGTGCCAGTCTCTTACCGTCGGCAAAGGAATTCCGAGGCGTCGGGAAACGCGACGTGCTCCCAGGCCCTCCTCGTCCCGCAATCTCAACGCCGCTTCGACTGTCTCCCGGGCGTGCATCTCAATGCCAGGAAATGCGGCGAGGGGGATTCGAACCCCCACGTCCTCTCGGACACGAGCACCTGAAGCTCGCGAGTCTGCCAGTTCCTCCACCGCCGCGTGGGGTAGCCAATTTAGCGGTTGACCGACGTTCGAACCATTGCGCCAGAGAAGCGAACATATGTTCGTAAGGCTAGCGTCGCCTTCGGACGGAGAGGGCAAAACCTCAGCTATTCATCCCGCTAGAATGTCGCCTCCTCGCCGCTATCGTCTAGGGGACTAGGACGCCGGATTCTCAGTCCGGAAACCGGGGTTCGAATCCCCGTAGCGGTACTGACGCGCCCGCTCTACGAGCGGGGGCGTTTTGCGTTTTTTGGCTTGTACAAGCCGTTTGTGGGCACCGAGGTGATCTGGATCCACAGGCCCCTGGTCTTCGGGATTTAATTCTTGCACCAGTCAGCCCGTGCCTGTGCACCAGAGATTGGCTCTCGATTGCGAGGCGCTCGCCTTCTTGTTTCCTAGGCCCGAATCGGGTCCAGCGAGGATGGGTCCTGCTTCAGCAAAGGACGAGCGCCGTAGCCCGCTTGCGTGAAGACTTACTGATCGATAGGTTGGCAATGGATTACTCAACATCTGTCGAGTTCCGAGCTGTTGCGGCTTCGGTGAGTCAAATGGAGGTGTCGCTGTGCCGGAATATTGTGTGAACAGGAATGCTCAGTCGGATAGTGGCGATCATGAGGTTCATGACCTGGCTTCGGAAAAAGGATGCCTGCCCGATCCCGAGAATCGACAGAACCTTGGAACGTTTGCGACCTGCGGAGAAGCGGTCGAAGCAGCCAAGGGGTACTACGACGATGTGAACGGGTGCTACCACTGCGCCAACGACTGTCATACGACGTGAGGTCGGTCGGGCAGCTCGCTGCGCGCCCTGAATCACTAAACCGAAGCATCGAGCTGCTTGCTGGATAGGTGACGGGTCTCTCCGGCGGAGCCTGGCTATGAGCAGGAATGTCTGCCGAGTCCGCTCGGTGGGGCGAAGCTGATCATCGCCCCGCGCCTCCTGGAACTCCTCGGAGAAAGGGCAAATGGTTGGTTCCAGAGTGGAGGCGCGGGACTTATCTTTACGGGGGCCACCTACTTTTCACCGCTTGGATCCGGGGCTGTTTGATTTCGGATTGTCGACCCAAGGCAGGATTGGGTCGTTCGATCGCCAAATGTCTGGCGATCTACCAAGCGGCCAAGGCCTAAAAGAGTCCTAGGATCGAAGGTTCCCGCTGCCATGTATCTGGCCAAGGGGTTCAAGGCACTTTGCCTGCTCTGGATGCAGCCAGATTCGGGCATCGCCGGCTTGCACATCTGGGCCCCTTTCTCTCGGGCGAGGTGGCCTACCGCTGCTAGCCGCTATAACCTCTTCGAACGATGGCAGATCAGAATTCCGAAGCCACCCCTGCAGATCCCGTTTCCTTCGAGTCGCCCCCGGTCAAGCAGGTAGTTCTTGGCGTGGAATTCTCCGGCCAGGTAGCAGATGAGGCAACAATGCTGGCTGACTTTTGGCAGCAGATTCGGACCACCTATCCCGCCTTTAGTAAAGGACCGGCGATGGGTCCCATGGCGGAGAACTTTGATCTGATCTCTACCGGCCCACGTGTTCGCCTGACTGTGGTGAACGAGTCCTCGCTATACACATTCCTCAGCGAGGATGAGCACTGGAGGGTGCAAGTCCAACCAAATCGCTTCGTCGTCGGCTGGGCGCAAACCGATGAGGCTGGCCCCTATCCTCGCTACCGCAAAATACGTCGCCGATTCCAAGAGCTTTACCGAATTTTTACCGATGTCATGGATACTGAAATTTTGAAGGCTCACCCTCCGTCTTGGTGCGCAACGACATACGTGAACGAGATAGCTCATCCAAAGTCCAAGGATCCCTTCCATGGGCCTCTAGAGGACATACTGCTGCTCGTCCGCAAACCAAAGTCCAACACACTTCCCACCGTTGAGGACACGACATATCGGCAGCGGCACCTTCTGCGGTCAAATAATGGAGAGCCATGCGGTCGCTTTTACATCAATGCCGATCCCATGTGGATAACAGAGAATCATATTCCCGGCTACAGACTTACGCTAAGGGCTGTGTCACGACCCGATGGTAAGAGCGCTGCCGCCGTTCTTCGTTGCCAGGACAAGGGTCGCGATCTAATTGTTCGCTCATTTAAGGACATCACTACTCCGGCCATGCATGAGCAGTGGGGACTACAGGAGAGCTGATGCCGGCAGTGATGGAGAAAAGTGCGAACCCCGAACAGGGCTTTTATTCACCACACATCCTGACGGGTAAATTCCCGCAGAAAGCCGACGCGGAGATGCGTCCTCCTCTTTCTCCTGATTTACCCAGGCAGGATGTTCGTGTAGTCATAGATTCTCCAAATATCAGAACTAGTCATGAATTTCCCCTAGACGAAGATTCCGAGCCCCATGAAGCAGGAACTCATGAAGCCGACGCACCCGTTTGGCTTGGGGCAGTTATTGATCGCCTCAACGAGCTGCTTGCGTTACCCGTCAATTGGGATCAGCAAGGAGCACTTCGTATAGAGATCGCTGATCTCACCTGTGCCCTAGATACCCTGACGAGGGTCATGTATCGCGACACGCCAGCACCCACGATTGTTCCTATCCGAGGTGGCGGCTTACAACTTGAGTGGCATCGCGCTGGTTTGGATGTAGAGATAGTGGTAGGTCTGGGCGAGGACGATGGCCTCTATTTCTCCGACCCTGCGACAGGCCTGGACTGGGAAGGCCCCACTTTCGATGGCTTTACTGAGCATGGTCTAGCAATACGTCTTATCGGTTAGGCAAGCTTTACGGCCTTGTGAGCATTGGGATTGATGAGCCGGTCGCCCTGGACACGAGGCTATTCAGGCGGATCTCCCCTCAGTTCGACGTAGTTCGAGACGAGGATCGCGATTGTTTTCGGCTATCTAGTGCCGCCTTCAAGACCAAAAATCAAAGATTGTCCGTTGTGGTTGAGGATCAGCTTCAAGAGGAAGGCCGACAACCCCTGGATGCCCTCACTCGTTATCCGGACGATTTCCTAGTAGCGATTACTGCTGATCTAGCAGTCAAGCAAAATCATGAGATTGAGCGGACTCCCGAAGACAACGAGCCCGCCCACGCTGAGATCGTGGGGAAGGTCACGGGGGGCAAAGCACGCGAGATGTGCCGAGAGGCGAGGTGGATCAAAGCGCCCGAGGGACTGTGTTCAGAGGAAGCCGCAAAGGTTGAGACTGGTGGAGAGTGATCTACCTGGACGCTCAGAACTATTTGCGTCCTAAGTGTCCTATGCAGAGACTGGCTGCGGTTGATACGCAATCTTGATTAGGCGTCTATAAAAACGCCGGCCGATTCGAATTCCGTAGCGGTACCAACTTCTCGAAGTACGAAGCCCCGTCTCTGCAAGAGACGGGGCTTTTGCTTTCCCAGCGAGTTCACGGGTGGCTTGAGCCTTTGGCCGTACCTCCAGTAGTTCACCGGCCGCTAGCCTTGCCCTGGTGTCGCTTGAGGGTGAGATAACCAGTCCGGCGACACGGGACAGCGTTTGCCGACTGAGCGGACTGGCGTAAGAAGTCAGCTCATGTCGCGCGTGCGTTTGTCAAGCTGTCGGTATGGACATCAGGGGCGCGACTGAGGCCGATGCCGAAGCGGTGCAGCGGCTCAGAAAGCACGCGTGGCGGGCCCGCTACGCGCATCCGGAGACGGGTGTTACGCAGTCCGTGCTGGAAAACGAGCTGGCCGTGTTGCCGCCGACGGATGAAGACCTCGCTCAGTACCGAGCGATGCTGGCGAAGCCAGCCAATCGCGGCCGCAACCTCGTGGCGGTGGTAGACGGTCGGGTTGTCGGCACTGTGACGTACGACCGCACAGACGAGGGGGTCGGCGACATCGGCGTGTTTGTCGCAGAGTCCCATGACGGCACTGGTGTTGGCGATGCTCTGCTCGACCGGCTCATCGCAAGCACCGACGAGACGCTCGAAGTCGCTATTTTCGCCCGCAATCCGAGCCGCGCTTTCTACCGCCGTCATGGATTCAGCGAGTTCGGCCAGGAGTTCGACCACGAATTCCGCGCAGGTATCAGCCTCCCGGTTCAGCGCCTGCGGCTGGCCAGGTAGCTTCTCCCGGTCACTCAGGTCTTCGCCTCACCGAACGCGCTTGACACGGAACTTTCAGGCGTCCTCAGGATCAGCGGCGGGGCTGCTTTCCCTGACCATCGACAGGCTCGATCAAGGCGGGTTCTCGAAGGTTAGGTCCCAGCCTTTTCCTTCGAGCGCGGCGCCACTCAGCTCGGTGGGGTTCCGGGCTTCGTCGCAGGCTTCGATGCTGGTCAGCGCGTACGTGCCGGTGGGCGCTGCCTGGGGGAAGGTGGTGCCGACGCGCAGGACGCCGTCGAGGGCGGTGCCCGAGACTTGGACGGGCGAGGTGATCCCCATTTCGTAGGACGGTTTGACCAGCGATCGGCTCTTGAGCGAGAGGCAGAAGTTCTCTACCGCGATGCCGGACAGGTCGTCGGAGAGGTGCACGTAGAAGTAGACAAACGGCTGACCGGAAAAGGCAGTTTCTTCGATCGAGAGACCGAGGATCTGGGGCGGCGTCGTGTCGCCTGGCCCGGTCTGCGTAAAGGTCAGCGGGAACCCGAGCGGTTCGAGGTCGGCGGGGTCGAAGTAATGGGTTGCATTGCCGGCGTCGTCCCATAGATGAAGATCGTCCAGCTTCCACTGGCCGGGGGCGGCGTGCCTGGGCAGCTGAATCTCGATCTCCCATTCCCCATCCGGTGCTCCTCCGCGTACCCGTGACATCGGGAAGCCGGAGTCGCTGGGCGTGTTCGGCATATCGAAGGAGCCGCCGATGCTCTCGACGCCGGAGAGCTGGTCGGTCGCGTGGACCGTCATCGTCACCGTCGCCGGTCCGCCACTTGTGTCGACCGTCGGCGGCGAGATGTCGAGGTCGACCAACTCGGGGTCGACGTTGTCCGGGCCTTCGTAGACCTCTAGTTCGCGCGCGTAACCGAAGTTTCCGGCCGCCAGGCCCGCTTTGTCGAAGACGACGGTGTTGCCGAGCTCGTCGGCGAGTGTCACCCGATCGACCCAGTAGGTCCCGGTGGGGCTTGTCTCGGACAGAGAAGTCGCACCCACGAACTCGTATTCGAGCTGGTTCGTCGCGGTCAGGGACACTTTGCGCACAAACCCGCCGGGGCCGCGAATCTCGGCTCGGACAAAAGCGATCGGGCTCTCGTCTTTGGCTTCGACGGAGACCTCGAGATCGACCGGTCCCAGCGTGATGTCGGCGCTGTGGGGGGAGACGCTGACGCTGTAGAGGACGGGAGGGCATTCGTCCGGCGGCTGGGTGTAGCTGCCGCAGAGCTGCGGCAGCTGCGTGGGGGGTGGAACTCCCGGGAACGTCAGGTGCGGCCTGTCGGGGTGGCGACAACGATCGACGAAGTCGGTTGCCGCAGCGTTCGGGCACGAGTTCGAGCCGGTGCCGCCGTAGAGAAAGTCCCGTCCCCGGCCGGCGCGCAGCCTGTCGTTGCCGGGACCGCCGAGCAGGGTGTCGTCGCCCTTGCCGCCGATCAGCGCGTCATTGCCGAGGCCGCCAAGGAGGCGATCGTTTCCGGCGAAGCCCTTGATCGTGTCAGGGCCCCCGCCGCCGCAGATCAGGTCGCGGTGTGGTGTTCCCACCAAATTGTCGGCGCCGGTCGTACCGACGATCGTGCACGATGGCGTCGCGGCTGCCGAGCCGGTCACGGCCGCGACGACCGTCACGACCGCCACGACCAAGGAAGCCAGCAGCGCCCATTTTCTCGACCCGCCCCGCAAGAGTGGACTTATCGTAGAGAGCGTAGGGGCCTTTATGCTGCGGGATTGCCTGCTCGAGAAAGCAAAGTACGCCGATGTCAAGTGCCCGATTTGCCAAAGGTCTTGACTCTCTGGGAGAACGCGCGGAGTGAGCACGCAAGCACGCCGGATCGCATCGAGGACCTGGAGCGCTTGATCGAGGATTCTCCGGCTGCCCTCTTAGTAACTGAGCGTGACGGAGAGATCGTTGGAGCCTTGATCGCCGCCTGGGATGGATGGAGGGGCAATATGTACCGGCTGGCCGTGCGGGAGGACTGTCGCCGGCAGGGCATTGGGCTGAAGCTGACGCAGGCTGGAGAGGACTACCTACGCAGCTGCGGTGTTCGTCGCATTACTGCCCTTGTCGCCTTCGACGACGATGAGGCGGGCGGATTCTGGGACTCAGCCGGCTATCCGCAAGATGAGGAGATCGGCCGGCGAGTTCGCAACATTTAGTTACCGACGAGGAGACGCTCGCTATCGGCCAGCAGGCTCGCGTTGCTTAGCCCGTTGGGAAGCAGGCGACTGAGGAGGGTGGGGAAGACGGAGCTGGCGACGCGCCTGGGCGACCGTCGAAGCCGAGGTGTGACAAGCCTTGGCGATTGCCCCGTCGGAATGGTCGGGTGTGCGGCGGATCTCGAACTCGATCAGGCCGGCACGGCGGAGCCGAGCGCGATCGGCGACGGGGCTGTCGCCCGGTGTCGCGCTCAACGCCGCATCCCCCGCGCGCTCGCGTCTGCACGACAGGCAGAACCGCCCTTCTGCTGAGCTCGCCCAGTTGTCGGGTAGTGAGATGGCCTCGCCATCGACCCGGCTGACCGAAACGCTGCACTGATCGCAGCTCCACTTCTTGGCTTTGCTCTGGACCCTGCTCATGTCACTCTGCGCCTGCGTCGACGACGACGCTGTGGATTTGCGGGCGGGTGCTCTCGGCCGATGTGGCCCAGGCTTCGATCGAACTCGCTGGCAAGCCCCAGACCGCCTGCGATGTGCCGCATTTCGGCAGCCTGATCGGCCAGTACGAAGCTGGTTCCGGTGCCGTTTCGACCCGCCCGTCCGGTGCGACCGATTCGGTGCACGTAGGCATCGCGGTCTCCGGGAGCATCGAAGTTGATCACGTGGGCGATGTCTGCGACGTCGATTCCACGCGCTGCGACGTCGGTCGCCACAAGAGTGTGGACGTCGCCCCGCTCAAAACGGGCGAGGGCCCGTTCGCGCTGGCCCTGGCTTTTATCGCCATGCATTGCGACCGCTTCCAGCTCGCGGCTTCGCAGACGCTTGACCAGTCGATCGGCGCCACGCTTGGTGCGTACGAAAACCAATGTGCGCCCCCCGTCGCGCAGATGCTCGGCGAGGTGGTCGATCTTGGCGCTTTGGGAATCGACGTGGACGAAGCGGTGCTCGATGTCGGCCTCCTTGCGCTCGGCTGCCGCTTGGGTATGACGGCGCGCCTTGCGCGTATAGGCGGTTGCGAGCTTGCCGGTGGCGCCCTCCAGCGTGGCTGAGAAGAAGAGCGTCTGCCGCTCTGCCGGTGTCTGCGAAACGATTCGGTCCACCGCCGGCTTGAAGCCCATATCGAGCATCCGGTCGGCCTCATCGAGGACGAGGATGCGAACGTCTTTCAGGGAGATGATCCCGCGCCCGAGCAGGTCCTCGAGTCGCCCTGGGGTGGCGACGACAATGTCGGCACGGCGGGCGGCAGCGCTTTGTGGGCCGAAGCCGACACCGCCGTAAACGGCGGCTATTCGCAGCCGTCGCGCTTTGGCAACGGATTGAAGCTCGTCGACGATCTGGCTTGCCAGCTCGCGCGTTGGTGCCAGCACGAGGGCGGAGAGGCGCTTGGGGTCAGGCTCGACTCGGTCCACTATCGGGATCCCGAAGGCGAGGGTCTTGCCAGAGCCGGTTGGCGACTGGACGAGCAGATCGTGACCCGCGAGGGCATCGCGAATGACCATCTGTTGGACTGGAAAAGGTTGAGTGATGTCGCGCTTGGCAAGCGCGCCCACCACAGGGCTAGAGATGCCGAGATCGGCAAACGACATAATGTTGTGAGCTCCTTTTAAGCGATTCAGGGAGATCCAGCGGCCCCAAAACGCTCAGATGCGCACGGAGGAAACGGAACCTCTCGGGTGGCGATTGAGCCGAACCCGACAAAAACACCGTAGCAGCCCCGGCCACGAGCGCCGTTTTTTCGCTGCTTATGGGGCATTTGTGGCACGTGGGTTAGGCTGCGGCGTCGTGAACGTCTTGATCGCGACGGACATGGAGGGAATCACGGGGATCGACGATGCTGGTGATTGCCTGCCCTCACACCCCGCTGCCTATGCGCGGGGTCGCAAGTTGATGACCGATGAGGTCTTGACCGTCGTCGATGCCCTGCGCGACGCCGGCGCCGGCCGCATCTCGGTCGGGGACTGGCACATGGTCGGGACCAACGTCGAACGCGAGCGCATGCCGGACGGGATCGAGGTGCGCCCGATTGCCGAGTTGGCATTGGTGGAGGCTGAACCCTCGCTCACCAAGGCCCATGGCGGCCCGCTTGACGCGGTCGTCTTCGTTGGGCACCACGCCAGCACACCCAATCCGCGCGGTTTCTCGTCGCACACCTTCATCTGGGACATGGAGGTGCTGCTCGACGGGCGCTCGCTCAACGAGGTGCAGGTCTATGCGCAGGGCCTCGCGGCTGAGGGGATCCCGGTGCTGGCCGCCTCCGGCGATCGCTGGATGCTCGAGGAGCTTGGAAAGGAAGAGCTGGGCAATGCTCGCTTGGTACCCACCAAGGAGGGCCGGGGGCGGGCGCAGGCCAGCTCCTTTGACATCGACTCGACTAGGACCGAGCTGGCCGCTGCGGTTACCGGCGCGCTGGCCGCACCCTTGCAGCCTCCACCCGCTCGCAGCTATCCGGCGGAGCTGCGGATCACGGTCGAAGGCGAAGAGCTTGCGAAGACGACTGTGTCTGAGCCATCGGACCTGCTCACCACGATCGCCACGGTCTTCCGAACGAGCCGCGTCTCGCGCGAGTACCGCCAACTCGCCAAGCTGCTTCCCGCCGGGCACAACTCGCGAGCACGCAAGGTGCAGCGGCGCTTGGGCAGCCTGGTGGCCACTCCGGTGATGCGCTCAAAGGAGCGACACTGGCTTGCATCGGCTCAGTAGCCGATGATCTGGGTTCACGAATGCTGACCGTTGCCGTCACTGGGCCGACCGGGGAGATCGGCAAGCCGTTCCTCGCGGCACTCGAGCGCGAGCCGGAGGTGGAGCGAGTGATCGGCATGGCGCGACGCCCATTCAATTTCGCCGGCCGCGATTGGGAGAAGCTCGAATATCGCCGTGGAGACATCCTCGATCGGGAATCGGTTGACGCCCTCGTGGAGGAGGCGGACGTGGTCGTCCACCTTGCCTTCGTGATCGTTGCCGGCCGAGGTGAGAGCCGCGAGATCAACCTGACCGGATCGCGCAACGTCTTCGACGCGGCGGTCGCCGCCGGCGCAAAGCGACTTGTCTACACCTCCTCGGTTGCGGCCTATGGCTTTCACTCCGATGCACCGGAGTTGCTCACCGAGGACGTGCCGGTACGAGGATCGGCGCGCCACCCCTACTCAGCGCACAAGGCCGAAGTGGAGGCCGAGCTCGAGGAGGCGCTCGTGGGCGCGGAGACCGATGCCTATGTATTCCGCCCCTGCATCGTCGCGGGGCCGGAAGCCACTTTGTTGCTGGACCTGATCCCGTTGCTCGCGATCGGCCAGCGCATCCCGGGGCCGCTGCGATGGGCGCTTGGCAAGGTG
The DNA here is from genome assembly GCA_025450195.1 of Solirubrobacterales bacterium. Lineage (GTDB taxonomy): Bacteria > Actinomycetota > Thermoleophilia > Solirubrobacterales > 70-9 > VRUE01. Next base: position 64,785 of record JANWHW010000029.1, read on the forward strand.
CCAGAGCTGCGGCCGGTTTTGCCCGACCCCGGGGTGCCTTTCCAGATCGTTCACCACGACGACGTCGCCACAGCGCTATGCGCGGCGGTAATTGGCGACGGCGAGCCCGGCATCTACAACCTCGCCGGGCCCGGAGAGCTGACGGTCTCCGACCTTGCTCACGCGCTCGGCTGGCACTCGGTGCCGGCGCCTCGCCTCGCCGTGGGAGCCGCCGCTGAGGCGGTGGCACACATCCCATTCCTGCCCGATGAGGCCGCGTGGATAGAGACCGTTCGCCGGCCGGTGCTGATGGACACCGCCAGGGCGCGCCGCAAGCTGCACTGGAGGCCGCACCACGACGCCCTGGGCACGTTGCGGCAGACGGTCCAAACCGTGCGGTCCAGGTAGGAGATCGCGCGGGTCCTCTTCGCCCGCTCGCAAGGGCCGATCACCTCGGCTGCCTACACTTTTAGCGATGGCTTCCGCAGCCGATCGCGACTCGACTTTCACGCTGTACCGGCGTGGAGTCGAGCTGCTCGAGGAGGAAGATTTCGAGCACGCGACCGCGCCGCTGGAGGCCGCGGCGCGGCGTGCTCCTGAGAAGTCCTCGGTTCGTGAGGCGCTGGGGCGCGCTTACTTTCGCCTCGGCCGGTTTGCGGCGGCAGCGGTGGAGTTCGAGGCCGTTGTCGATTCACACCAGGTGAACGACTATGCGCACTTCTGCTTGGGCAGGGCCTTGGCCAAGACCGGCCAGACCGAGCGTGCGCGCCACCATCTCGCTCTGGCCTCCAACCTGCGGCCCGAGCGGCGCGACTACCGCTTCTACCGAGACCAGCTCGGCGCCTAACTACATTCCCGCCACGAGGCGGCCGACGTTGCGCTGGCTGAAGTAGGGGCTGAAGGTATGAGTGAAGTCGCGAAACTTGCCGTAGCTGGTCAGGCCGTTGATCGCGGTTCCTTCGTCGATCAGCCAGCCGCCGCCGCTGGCACCCGGAATCCAGTGGCAGCGGATTGCGATCGTCGGCGGGCCGGGGATCGTGTAGGTGCGGCTGTCGTCCCCTACATAGGGGGAGTCGCAGCCCTGCATGAAGCGGGTCTCACCGGGATAGCCATAGGTCTGGAACTGCTGATGGCGAGTGCGATCGATGAGGATCGAGACGCCACCGCCAACGGCGTCGGCCACATTCACGCCTTCGGCGTTGGGGGATACGAGTATCGCCCCGACGTCGAAGTTCGGATTGCCGAACCTGACCCAGTCATCGGGGGCGAAGACCGCGTTGCGACGCGCCACGAAGGCGCCAAATGGCGCCACCCCACCGGTGTAGGCCGGCACGAACTGGACATAGCGCGACCAGGAGCTGTTGCCGCGGATGCCAAGTGGGCCCGAGTTGACGCAATGGCCCGCGGTCAGGACCAGTCGCCGCGTCGGGCTATTGATTGCGGTTGCCGAGCAAAAGCCCCTCCTGCCACCCTGGCGTACGAAGAGGCGACCGTTGACGGCGTGCCCTGGGATCGTCGGTTCCGAGACCGGGGCGAAGCTTGTCGTTGCGAGGCTTGGCCCCTGCGCATCGAGCGGTTGTGCGCTTCGCATCCGGGCAGGCGTCCAGTAGTCGCGCACGCGCTCCACTTCTCCGGCGGCGGTGGGCGCTTCGGGATGGAGGCGGAAAGAGGCGGCATCCGCCGAGCCCACGAATGAGAGCATCGCCAAGCATGCGAGCGTCGCAAGGACGCCCGCGAAGCGCTGTCTAACCCTGAGCGTGCGCCGTCGCATCTAAGTTGAGAATAGAGAGCGCCCCACGCGGGTTCGTCGATGTAGTTGCGCGCCGATCAGTGGACCAGAGGGATCACGCAGCGGAACTTTCTCGTCTGGCTTCCTCCACTTTTGGCGAAGGGGGCGGAGCGGACTGTTCCAGTCGGCGTCACTGTGGCGACCCCAAAAGTGTCTTCGGCCGTGAAGATCACAATGTCGCCTGACCACTCATCTCCCGCGTCAAGGCTCACCCCGGATAGCTGGGCGAATGCTGAGAGCTCTAGGGCGTCTGGAAGGGTGCCGCCTTGTTTGGCGCAGGCGACGGCTGCTTCGACGGCATTGAGGGGAAAGTCGCTGGGTTTGCTCTGCCAGCAGGCGCCGCCGAAGGGTTGGGTCCCGGGCATGCATCCTGCGCTGTGGCCGTTCACTTTGTCGGCGTTGACGGCATTGACCGCGTTGAGCGCCGTCTGAGCATCGGTGGCGGCGGTGGCGAAGTCGGCGGTTTCAGCATGTCCGGCGAGGGGCACCCGGTCAAGGGTCGACTCGTTGATCTGGGCGCCGGTGATCGGACCGGCGATTTGAGCGCCCGAGAGGACGCCGGGCTTCAACCGGTTGGCGGGGACCGAGCGGGGCTTGAGGCGATTCCCGGGCAGCGACTTCACCTTGATCGCCTTGCCGTTGATCTGCTTGGCGGCATAGACGGTGCCGCCCAAGGCCACGAACAGTGCGATCGACGCGATGACCAGAGCCGGCGACTCGAATCGATTCCGTTGCCTCATGTTCCCCCCTGACGGTTGAATCGTTTGCGGGGGCGAACTTAATTCGCTCCGGCCAAGAACCCAAGATTGCTGGACAAACGTTCACCAAACTCTCAAGCCGGGGTGACGTGGCTCACTGGGTCGCGATCGCCAGATAGACTCGCCCGCGTAAATACGGTCGGTGGTCAAGGGAAGTTCGGTGAGAAACCGGCGCGGTCCCGCCACTGTGACCGGGAAAGGAAGCCGCAGGCGCGTTCCGCGCGCCAGCCACTGGGGGCAACACAGAGCCCCTGGGAAGGTGCGGCCAACCACCCCGGAAGCCAGGAGACCTGTCCCCGGCCAGCCATGACAACCCTCGAGGAAAGGGTGGCTTAAATGCCAAGACTCATTCCATTCCGGCTGGGCGCCGCGTGCGCGCTGGCCATGTTTCTCGTTATCTCAACCGCGGCGATCGCGGTGGCCAAGGGGCCGGTCGCGGACCTGCGGGTTATCGGCAGTGGCGGCAAGGTCCTCGCCGACGACTCGTTCGGGGCAGCCACCACGTCGATAGCCGCGAGCCCGAAGGCGGACTGCTTCGGCTCCGGGACCGGCGGCAGCGGCAAAAAATTGACGATCAAAGGCCCAACGGCTCTCGGCATGTTGGTACAGGCCTCCAAGTTCACGGCGGCGCTGAAACCGGTGCTGATCACCGACGCCTTCGACTTTGGGCTCGGGATCTGCGGGGTGGGCAAATCCGTCGCCACCTCGAAGCTCTCCTGGTACCTGAAGGTCAACCACAAAAACCCCGAACTCGGCGGCGAATCGGTGAAGGTGAAGAAAGGCGACGAAGTCCTCTGGGCTCTGGCCGGATTCCCCTACCCGAACGAGCTGTCGTTGGTTGCTCCTAACAAAGCGAAGGCCGGCAAGCCGTTCGAAGTCCATGTCTTCACTTACGACGACAAGGGCAAGAAAAAGCCGGCATCCGGCGTCAAGGTGACCGGCGGGACCGGCCTCACCGGTAACGACGGCGGCACGACCGTGGTGCTCAACAAGCCCACGGAGCTGAGCGCCAAGCACGGGAAGGACATCCCCTCCAACCGGGAGGCGGTCTGCATCGGCGGTAAGTGCCCCTGAGGCAGGCTCCTTGAAGTCAAGCCGGATCACGGCGGTCGCGATTGCGTTGCTTGGAGCAGCGCTCGCGACCGCCGGCTGCGGCTTCGGTGCCGGCGAGCAGGTCGGCGAGGTCGAGCTCACGGTAACGCGCGATTTCGGCGCCGAGCCCGTCACCGGTGTCGTGGTAGATGACGCCGCCGAATCGGACACCGTGATGCGAGTGCTCGACCGCAATGCCGAGATCGCGACTCGCTACGGCGGCGGATTCGTGCAGTCGATCGATGGGGTCTCCGGAGCTGTGGAGAACGGTCGGCGCTATGACTGGTTCTTCTATGTGAACGGGATCGAGTCCTCGGTTGGGGCGGCGGACTACCCACTGCGCGGAGGCGAGGCGATCTGGTGGGACTACCGCGACTGGTCGGCCGCGGCGCGCGTCCCGGCCGTCGTCGGATCGTGGCCGCATCCCTTCGTCGATGGGTATGACGGTGAGGAGCATCCGGTGGCGGTTGAGTGCTTGGGGGGCGAAACGGCCTGCACGGTGGTGCGGGAGCGCCTGGAGGAAGTGGGGGTCTCACCCGCCGCCGGCTCTCCCGACGATGCGATCCAAGTGTTGGTGGGCCCGTGGGATCGCGTGCGGGGGGCACCGGCTGCGGCACAGATCGAGGCAGGCCCTCAGGTGAGCGGCGTCTTCGGGGAGTTCATCCAGCGCGGTCCGCGGTTCGGGCTCCTCGGTCTCGATGAGAGTGGCGAGGCGGCGCAGACGTTTGGGATCGGCACCGGCCTGGTCGCGGCCACCCGCCGCTACGACGGCCCTCCCGTCTGGGTCGTCACTGGAACCGACGGTGCCGGAGTGCGCGCCGCCGCCGAGTTGCTCGACACCGCCGAGCTGCGAGACCATTACGCGGTCGCCGTTGAAGGGGAGGAGACGACACCGTTGCCGGTCCGATGAGATCTCCGTTTGCCTACACGCCAAGGCCTGGGCCGCTGCAGGAAGCATCGCCCGGTGCGGCGGTCGTCTATCTCGGCTCCCTGGTCGTGGTGACCTTTCTGTACTCGAACCCGGCGGTGCTGCTGGCTGCCGGCATCGCGGCAGTCCTCGCCGGACTGATCGCCGGGGCGCGAGAAGCGGTTCGTGCCGCGCTGTGGATGGGCCTGACGCTCGCGGTGCTGATCGTCGCGGTCAACGCGCTCGTCGTCGATCGCGGTCAGACGGTGCTGCTGCGGCTCGGCGAGTGGCCTTTGCTGGGGCGGGTCGACGTCACAGCGGAGGCGCTCGCGGCGGGTGCGGTGATCGGCCTTCGCGCGGCTGTTGCGATGGTTGCCTTCGGCGTCTACTCGGCGTGTGTCGACCCCGATCGGGTGCTTCGTTCTCTGCGGCCGATCGCGGGCCGCTCGGCGCTGACCGCGACGCTGATCTCCCGTCTCGTCCCGGTTGCCGCCGCGGATGCAGCCCGCCTCCGCGACGCCGGTCATCTGCGTGGCCCAGCCGCGGCTCCGCTGGGTCGCGCCGCTCTGGCCCGCCGGCTCCTGGCGGGGTCGCTCGATCGCGCCGTCGATGTGGCGGCGACATTGGAGCTTCGTGGCTACGGCCTGAATGCGCCGCGGGCCGAACGAGCTCGCTCTCGTTCCCGCTATGACAGGCGCTTCTACGCGGTTGGGGTGACGCTTCTGGTTGCGGCCATCGCCGGCTTGCCATTGGGGGTCGATGACGTTGGCTTCTATCCGACCGTCGAGATCAGCATCGGCGGCTCGACCCTGGCGCTCTGCGTGCTGTTGGTTGTGGCTGGGCTTGCGCCGCTTCGCCGCCGGCCCATCCGGGCGGCCAGCCAAGCCGCCCCGGGGGTGTCGCGTGCCTGAGCTCGCCGTCTCTTCGCGCTCGGTTCCGGCTCTTGCGATCGATCGGCTCACCTACAGCTATCCGCGCGCCGCGCGCCCGGCGCTTGCCGGCATATCGATGCAGCTTGGAGCCGGGGAGTTCGCGCTCCTTGCCGGTCGCTCCGCTTGTGGGAAGTCGACGCTGTTGCGTGCGGCGTGCGGGCTTGTCCCGCACTTCCATGGTGGGGAGATCTCCGGTGGCGTCAGCGTTGCCGGGCTCGATGCAGTTGCCTGCGGTCCCGGAGAGCTGGCAGGCGTGGTGGGCTACGTCGCCCAGGATCCCGAGACGCAGGTTGTCTCGACCACCGTTGCGGCTGAGATCGAGCTCCCGCTCGAGATGCGAGGCGAGCCCCCCGCCTCCCGTGCCCGCGCGGTTGAGGAGGTCGCGTTGGCCTTGGCGATCCCACAGCTCCTCGACCGCACGGTCGACACGCTCTCGGGCGGAGAGGTCCAGCGCGTTGCGCTCGCCGCCGCATTGGTTACGCGCCCGCGCTTGGTGCTGCTCGACGAGCCGACCTCCCAGCTCGACCCGGTCGCTGGGGATGAGCTGATCTGGCTCCTGCGTCGCCTCAACGAGGAGTGGGGGGTGACGATCCTTCTCGCCGAGCACCGCCTGGAGCGCTGCCTGGCCGCCGCCGATCGCGTCATCGCGATGGATTCGGGCTCGATCGGCTTCGATGGCACGCCCGGCGATTTCCTCGCATGGGCCGGGGAGTCCGACCCAGCTCTCGAGACTCCCGGGGCCCGCCTCTTCTCGCTGGCCGGGATCGACCCGCTCCCGACCGGTGTTCGTGAGGCTCGGGCAGCACTGGCTCGGGAGCAAAGCGTCGAGGAGAGGGCGGGGGGCCTCGCCGGCGCGCGGGTGGCGTCGCAGGGGGCCCCACCACCGAGGAAGCTTCAGCTATCGGAGAGGGTGGGGGGTGCCCTGCGGCGACAGGGCCCGCGCGCTACGGCCCCGCCCGCCGCTTCGATCCGCGACCTCTGGGTCGAGCTCGGCAGTGGCGATGAGCTCCGGGACGTTCTTCGTGGGGTCGAGCTGAAGGTCAGGCCTGGGGAGCGGATTGCGTTGATGGGACGCAACGGCGCCGGCAAGAGCACCCTGCTGCGGACCGCCGCACGACTTGTCCAGCCGGTGCGGGGCAAGGCGGAGGTGGCGAACGGGATCGCGCTCTTGACGCAGAACCCAACCGACTTTCTGGTTCGGGAGAGAGTCGAGGATGAGCTGCCCGGGGAGTTGGGCCTTGCGGCCCTGCAAACCGTTGGCTTGGAGCACGCACTCGATGCCGACCCGCGTGACCTCTCGGGCGGGGAGCGGCAGCGGCTGGCCCTGGCGATAGTGCTGGCCGGCAGGGAGAAGGAGCACCAATCGCTGCCGGGGCTCATTGCGCTCGATGAGCCGACCAGGGGCATGGACCGGGCGCGCAAGGACGAGCTGGTTAGGTTGATCGAACGCCTTGCGGCCGATGGAGCGGGGGTGATGGTCGCCACGCACGACGTTGAGTTCGCCGCCACCTTCGCGGAGCGCGTCGTGCTGCTCGGAGACGGGGTCGTGATCGCCGACGGTGACGCTTCGGAGATCCTCTCGGGCGGCTGGTACTTCGCCACTGAGGTGGCCCGCATCCTCGACGTTCCCGGTGTCGTGACTCCCGAGCAGGGCGCGGTGTTCCTGGGGGATGGCCGGGCGCCCCGACCTCAGGGCGAGCGGGAGGCGGGTGACTGATGTCTTGGGAACTGGCCAGCTTCCTGATTCTCGGAGCTGCCCTGCTCACCGGCTTCGGGTGGTATGAGCGCTCGCGCCCGACCTCCCAGGTCGTTGCGCTGGTTGCGGCCCTGGCTGCGTTGGCGATCGTCGGGCGGATCGCATTCGCCGCTTTCCCGAACGTCAAGCCGACCACCGACATCGTCATCTTCGCCGGCTTCGCGCTCGGCGGTGCCCCTGGGTTTGCCGTGGGAGCGTTGTCGGCGCTGGTCTCGAACTTCTGGTTCGGGCAGGGACCGTGGACGCCGTGGCAGATGGCCGGTTGGGGCCTCTGCGGCATTCTGGGCGCTGCTTTGGCGCTGGTCGTGCGCAACCCTGGGCGGCTGACGCTGGCCGCGGTGTGTGGGTTTGCCGGCATCGCCTACGGCGCTCTGCTGAACTTCCATCTGATGGTCACCTACGGAGGCGATCTCTCACTGGAGCGATTCCTAGCCCTGGAGTCGCAGGCCGTGGCGTTCGACTTGGCCCACGCGATCGGCAACGCTACCCTCGCCTTTGTGGCGGGTCCGGCGATGGTGCGGATGCTGAGTCGCTTTCGCGAGCGGTTCGAGTGGCGGGTCCCGGCTGGGGCGGCTGCTCTGCTGGCGGTGATCGCCCTGGTGACGGCGCAGCCCGCCAAAGCACAGGTGGCCGGTGTGGATCGAGCCGCCAACTGGCTCGTCTCGATCCAGAACGCCGACGGCGGGTGGGGCCCCTCGCTCGATCGCGATTCGAGCGAGGAAACGACCTGCTGGGCGATGCTGGGGCTCGAGGCGGCGGGGCGCAACCCACTCGACGTCGCGCGCCTCGGGCGAACGCCGGTCGACTTCCTGCGCGGTCGCGTTGAGGAGCTGGAAAGCAGTGGGGATTTCGCGCGGACCATCCTCGCCCTCGAGGGCGCAGGGGTCGATCCTCGCTCCTTCGGTGGGCGCGACCTCGTCTCCGCGCTCGAAAAACGGCGCCGGGAGAACGGATCGTTCGAGGGCTGGCCGAACTCGACCGCTTTTGCCGTGATGGCCCTCCGCGCCGCAGGGGTGAGCGGCGGATTGAAAGTCTCGCTTTCCTGGCTGGGGCGAGTCCAGAACGACGATGGTGGTTGGGGGGACATGCCGGGGTCTTCGAGCACGGCCGACGGGACCGCAGCCGTGATGGAGGCGATGCCCGATACGCAAGCGGCTCGCCGTGGGCTTGCCTACCTACGCCGCGTGCAGCGTCCAAGCGGTGGCTTCCCGCTCGGGGGCTCGGGGGGAGTCAATTCCCAATCGACCGCGTGGGCCGTGCAGGGAATGCTCGCGGTTGGAGAGGACCCCGCTTCGATTCGAGAGGGAGGCAACAGCGCCCTCGACTACCTCGTGGCTCGGCAGGCCGAGGACGGGCACTACATGTACTCCGACTCAAAAGACCAAACCCCCGTATGGGTGACTGGCCAGGCTCTCGCCGCGACTGCCGAAGAAGCCTTCCCGGTCTCGCCGGCCCCGCGCAAGCCCAGCTCGACGTCTCCTGCCGGCACCCCTCCGCCAGTGGAATCGGGCACCGTCCCGCCGGTCACCAGCGGTGGCGTTCCGCCTTCGACGGGGGGCCTCTCGGAACCAGCCGAAGGCGGTTCCGGGCCGGGTCAGCAGCCCTCACCTCCGTTTCCGAGTGCAGGCGGGGTTCCCTTCCCACCTGGATCCGAGGGAAAGCATGGCGAGAAGCCCGAATCTGCAGCGGACTCAGCCAGGCCGGCAACCGCCCTCAGCTCCAGTGAGTCGCCGAGCACCGAGCCGTGGGCACCCCTGGGCATCGCGCTTGCCACCGGTGGGCTCGCTCTGGGCAGCGTGCTTCTGCTCGGGCGTCGCTTCGGCTGGTAGCGGTGCCTACCTCCGCGCCTGGTGACAATGTTCTTGCCATGGAGGTGGAGACCGCGATTCGAACGAGGCGAACGCACAAGGCCTTCGGGCCCGAGCCACTTGAGCGCGAGGAGATCCTCGAGCTGCTCGAGCTGGCCCGCTGGGCGCCCAACCACCATCTGACCGCGCCATGGCGATTTCGCGTCGTCGGAGCGGGGACGCTGGAGCGGTTGAAGGAGATCACCGGGCCGGAGGGGGCGGCGAAGCTGGATCGCGCCCCAACCCTCGTCGTCGTTTCCTGCGCCCTGGGCGGCGATCCGATCCAAGACGAGGAGGACCTGCACGCCACCGCTGTTGCCTCCTACATCGTCCTGCTCGGTGCCCACGCCCGTGGCCTGGCGGGTTACTGGCGCACTCCCGAGCTGCTGCGCGACGAGGCGGGAAGGGAGGCGGTGGGGCTCCCCGCGGACGAGCGCTTCGTCGCCCTCCTGCACCTCGGCCCGCCGCGTCAGGAGAAGCCCGTGCCGGAGCGGCCGCCGCCCGAGCAGACGACGGTCTTCCTCCCATGAGCGAGATGCATGCGAACGTCGGAGTGGCTCGGTGATTTCCCGGGCGGCCGCGGTCGAGGCGATCGCTGGGCAAAAGTTCGAGGTGGTGGTGATCGGGGGCGGCATCACCGGCGCCGGTGTGGCGCTGGATGCTGCCTCGCGCGGCTACTCGGTGGCGCTGCTGGAGCGCTACGACTACGCGATCGGCACCTCGAGCCGTTCCTCGAAGATGGTCCACGGCGGCCTTCGGTACCTGCAGAACTTCGATCTCGGATTGGTTCGCGAGGCGCTTCTGGAGCGACAGCTGATGGTCCAGCTGGCCCCCCACCTCGTCTACCCGACCCCCTTCCTCGTGCCCGCGCTCGGCGAGGAGCGCCGCGATCGCCGCGTGGGGCTCGGGCTCAATATGTACGACGTGATGGCGACGACCCGGGTCGGTCGCAGCCGTCGTGAGATGCGCTCCTCCAAGGACGAGGACTACTACTGGTCGCCTGACCGCCACCGCACGATTCCCGGCGACGAGGTGCTGGAGATGGTCCCCTCGCTCGAGCCCCGCGACCCCAAGGATGCCTACCTCTTCTACGACTGCCAGACCGACGACGTTCGTCTCGTCTTCACCATTCTCGGCGAGGCGGAGCGCTTCGGCGCGACGATGCTGAACGGCGCCGAGGTGACCGAGGTGCTGGGCAAGGACGGCCGCGCTCGCGGCGTCGCCTTCGTGGAGGCCGAGTCGGGCGAGCGGATGGAGGTCGAGGCCGACAACGTCGTCAATGCGACCGGCGTCTGGGCAGACCGCATCCGGCCACAGGAGACGGTCGAGGAGGAGGATGTGCCGCGGATCGCGCCGAGCCGTGGCACCCATGTCTTGATCGACCGCGCCGACCTCTCGACCGGGCGCGCCGCCTGCATCGTCCCCGCCGGCGAGGGGCGGGCGATCTTCGCCCTGCCTTGGTACGGCCGCACCCTGATTGGCACCACCGACAACGACTACGACGGGGACATCGATCATCCGCATCCGGGCGAGGACGACATCGCCTACCTGCTCGATGCCGTCAACTCCTTCTTCGGCGTTTCGCTCACCGATTCCGACCTGGTCGGCGCCTACGCCGGCGTCCGACCGCTGATCTCCACCGGCGATCCGAAGAAGTCGGTCGACATCTCGCGCAAGGCAGAGCTGTATGAGACGTCCTCGGGAATGCTGACGATCACCGGCGGCAAGCTCACCACCTGGCGGCGGATGGCGAAGCAGACGGTCGATCGCCTGGTCGAGCGCGAGGGCCGGGAGGCGCCGTGCCACACAGCCGAGATCCCGCTTGGGATGCAGGCCCGTCCAGATGACTTGAAGGCGCCGTCGAGCGTCTCAGAAGCATCGGTCTCCCAGCTCGCTTTTCGCTACGGGCACGCCGCCCGAGCGGTCCTTGACCTCACTTGGAAGGACGAGAGACTGACGTCGCCGATCGTTTTCGGCCGCCCCGATCTGCTCGCTGAGGCGGCGATTGCCGCTCGCCTCGAGCAGGCCCGCAGCGTCGCCGACGTGCTGTTGCGCAGAACGCGCCTTGGCCTGCTTGCGGCGCCTCAGCTGCGCACGGCCGACGCCGCGCGCGGCGTCGCCGAGGCGCTCGGCGCCGAGCTCGGCTGGTCGGGCCGGAAGGTCAAGCAGGCGGCAGAGGAGTGGCCGGCCGCCGCGGCCGAGGCCGGCATCGACCCCGCATCGAAGACCGCCGAGCGGCCCTAACTACCGCCGGTAGGCGATACGCCGCCAGGAGGGCTCCTTGGAGAGCTCGATCAGCTCCGGAGAGCGATCGGGCTGCACATATCCAAAGGTCTGGGTGCGCTCGTCAAAGACCACGTCGAGC
>JANWHW010000030.1 GCA_025450195.1 Solirubrobacterales bacterium
CCGCAAGGTCAGCGTTGTCGGCTCGGGTCACTCGTTCACGGAAGCGGCGATGACGAACGGCACGATGATCGACGTCGAGGCGCTTTCCGGGGTGATCGATGCCGATCCCTCCACAGGGCTCGTCACCGTGGGGGCCGGCACGGCCCTCTCCGATCTCAACGAGGAACTGCACGAGCTCGGGCTGGCGATGGAGAACCTCGGCGACATCGACAAGCAGACCGTTGCCGGCGCCATCTCCACCGGCACGCACGGCACTGGGGCGAAGCTCCGCAACATCTCCGCCCAAGTCGAGGGAGTCGATCTGGTCTTGGCCGATGGGACCGAGCGAAAGCTGAGCGCCGCCGACGATCCGGACCTGCTGCGCGCGGCGCGGGTGAGCTTCGGCGCCCTCGCCGCAATCTCGGCCGTGACCCTGCGCTGCGTACCGGCCTTCACCTTGCACCGAGTCGACACGCGGCTGCCGCGTGAGGAGGTCCTCGACACCTTCGGAGAGCGCGCCGAAGCCCATGAGCACTTCGAGCTCTTCACCTTTCCCTACGCGGACTCGGTGCTTGTGCTGGAGCGCAATCGTGTTGATGGGCCGCCGCGGGCACGGGGGCGAGTTGCCACCTACCTCAACGACATCGTGCTCGAAAACTGGACGCTGGAGACGATATCGATGGCGGGCAAGCTCTTCCCGGCCGCGATCCCCCGCTTCTCCCGGCTGGCGGCCAGCTTGGCCTCCGGAGGCAAGGCGACCGACCGCAGCGACCGGATCTTCGCCAACGAGCGCCGGGTCCGCTTCACCGAGATGGAGTACGGCGTCCCGCGCGAGCATGGGCCCGAGGCGGCGCGCAGAGTGATCGAGTGGGTGCGTGCCAACCGCTACCCGGTCTTCTTCCCGATCGAGATGCGCGTGACGGCGGCCGACGATGCCCTGCTCAGCCCCTCACATGAACGCGACACGACCTACATCGCCGTTCACCAGTACCGGGGGATGGAGTGGCGCCCGTACTTCGAGGCGGTCGAGGAGATCATGAACGACTACGGCGGCCGCCCCCACTGGGGCAAGCGCCACTTCCAGACCGCGGAGACCCTGCCGGGCCTCTATCCCGAGTGGTCGCGCTTCCAGGAGATCCGAGATCAGCTCGACCCCGGCCACCTCTTCACAGACGAGTACGCAGCTCGCATTCTCGGCCCCTGATAGGCCGACCTCAAAGGAGGGCCGGATGAACAACCTGATTAGGAACTACACCTAGAGGAAGGTTTGGCCCTCGCCTCGGTATGTGGGGACGACGTCAACGATCTCGTCGCCTTCGACGAGATGAAGAGCGTCGAAGCGCTCGCAGAGCTCACCCGCCTTGGCATGGCGGAAGTAGACGCGGTCGCCAACCGTCAACTCTGCCGCGGGTGGGCCAAGCAACGGAGTCTGCACCTCACCGGCACCCTCCTCGGAGTCGAGCTTGAGGCCCGGCGGGAGCCAAGGAACGGGAAGACGCGCCGCATCCCCGCCGCCGGAGGCGAGATAGCCGCCGCCCAGCGCCGTCGCCACGCCGCGCGTCGGCTTGCGCACGATCGGCAGAGCGAACCCGGCGGCCGGAGCGAGCGAGAAGCGGCTGTAGTAGTCAAAGAGGGAAGGGGCGTAAAAGCCGGAGCCGGCGGTCACCTCGGTCACCGCGTCCTCAGCTCCAGTCAGCTCGAGGCTGCCGGTGCCGCCTCCGTTGACGATCGGCAGATCGGCAAATTCGCGGATCGCGGTGACTATCGCGGCACGGCGCTTGGCCAGCTCGGCTGCGGAGCGACGCTGCATGAAGCCGATCGCCGCGCCGCGCAGGCGGCGGCCGGGTGGGCGATCGCCCACCCCGGCAATCTGCCCCTCATAGGACATCAGTGCCGCCAGCTCGATCTGCGGGCGACGCTCGATCTCCTTTGCGAGCGCGACTGCCTGATCCATCGTGTGGATGGGCGAGCGCTTCGGCCCGACCTTGACCCGGCCCCCCAGCGCCCACCAGCTCGCATCGATATCGATGCAGACGCGCACCGGCGCGGCCGTCGTGCCCAGGACCGACTGGATCATGTCGAGGTGCTCGGCGCAGTCGACCATCACGATTGGCGCATCGGCTGGGTTTGCGATCGAGCGCATTGCCAAGTCCCCAAGCGCCGTGGCATCGGTAGTCGGATAGGCGAGCAGCAGGTCCTCGAACCCGTGCTCTGCCAGCCACAGGGTCTCGGGCAAGGTGTAGGTCATCAGCCCGGCAAAGCGCTCGTCGTATTTCAGGATGCGATCGAGCAGCGCGCGGCAGCGCAGCGACTTGCTTGCCACCCGCACCGGCTTGGCGCCGGCGCGCCCCAGCATCTCCTCCGCGTTGGACCACATCGCAGCGAGGTCGACAAAGGCAAACGGCGCCTCGACGGCGCTGAAGATCTCCTCGTAGCGGCCGTGGGACTGGTCCAGGGCTTGATTCACAGCGCCGAGCCTAGCCGCAGCAGAGGAGGCGACGCTATGTTTTGAGGCCCCGGAGAGGTGGCCGAGTGGCTGAAGGCACTCGCCTGCTAAGCGAGTAGGGGGCGAAAGCTCTCTCGAGGGTTCGAATCCCTCCCTCTCCGCTCACGCAAAGCGCTCGAACCTTTTGGGGAGGGCTCCCCATGGGGAGTTTCATGAGCGCCAGCGCTTTCTAGGGCTGTCTTGGCCCTATAGAACGGCTTCTCAGCATCCATGACCGGTTCCAGGCGATCGGCCCGAGAATGTCTCGCAAGAGCAGCGCGGACTTTTCCGTGCGCTCCTCCAAGACCTCTTGATAGCTTGCCCCACCGTGAAGCTCCAAGCTGGCAGGCCATGGCTCAAAGAATGGTTTTCTGGACTAGCTCCGATCACAAAGGTCGCGATGCTCATGGGCGGAGCCGTTCTTTTGACCATCGTCATTCTGCTGGTTTCTGGGGTTGCCTCAGGCGATCAATGGGAGGACAAGTGCCGCGAGGCCATTCAAAGGCAATATGGCTACGCAGAGGACTGGCAAGAGGAAGAGATTGAAACCTGTGCCCAGGTTGCTAAGGACTGGGAGGAAGATGGCGTTTCTCGGGAAGAGATCTATAGCCAGTGGGGCCTCCGATGAAAGCGGATCACTCAACAATCGGGATGCTCTGTGAGCCACCCAATCGCGTTCATAACCGTCTGGTAGCTCACGGCTAGCTCTCCCCAAGCATGCGTTCTACGTCTGGGGCGACCCGCTGATAGAGCGGGGGATCGCTGACTAGATCGACTTCGATGGGGATTCCAGCCGCCATACGGACCTCTGGGCTCCACAGATGGGCGGTTCGAATTCTTTGGGGTAGTGTCCGTCAAGACTGTCTCTATGGTCGATTGAAGCCCCAGATCAGGAGGAGTGAGCATGGCTATTGGCGTTGTCCTCGAGTTCCCCGGCGGAACGTTGGAGCAGTACGACCAGGTTGTCGAGAAGATGGGCTTCGAGCCCGGTGGCGTGGGTGCGCCCGGCGGTCTCTTCCATTGGGTCACGGAGGTCGATGGCGGCATTCGCGTCACCGATGTCTGGGAGACACGCGAGGCCTTCGATGCGTTCGCGGAGGAGAAGATCGGGCCGATCACCGCGGAAGTAGGTATCCCAGGCCCCCCGAAAATCACCTACTACGAGGTCCATAACCACCTCTTCGCCGCGTAGTCACAGCCAAAAAACCGCATACGCGGCCGCCGCTCGATCGAGGCCGCTCCCAATCGGGCGGCTGCGTGTGAAAGTCTGCAGCACTAACCCCGAGGGCCAGGAGGGCTCGCCGTGGACATCGCCAAGATCTTGCCCCTGGCCTTCGTCATGGTCGCGGGGCCGCAGATAATCAGCTCCTTCTTCTTCGCGACCAGCGAGTCATGGAAGAAGGCCTCGGCTGCCTACGTCTTAGGCGCTGCCATCTCGATCACCGCCGTGGTCAGCGTCGCCTACCTCCTCGCCAATGGCGCCAGCAGCGACAGCAGTGATTCCGGCCTCAACACGCTCGACTACGTCGTCCTCGCCCTTCTCGCCTTCGCGGCAATCCACACTTACGGTAGCCGCAACCAGAGTGAGCCACCGAAATGGATGGGCAAACTTCAGACGGCGAGCTCGAAGATGACTTTCGTCCTCGGCTTCTTGTTGCTCGGCTTCTTCCCCAGCGACCTCGTCACCTCAATCAGCATCGGCAGCTTCTTAGCCAACAATGGCGACTCCTGGTGGCACGCACTTCCCTTCGTCGCCTTCACCCTCTTCCTGCTGGGCCTGCCGGCATTGCTCGTGGCGGCTCTGGGCGACCGCGCCAAGAAGTTCCTGCCCAAGGCACGCGACTGGATGGACGCGAACTCATGGATCGTCAGCGAGTTCGTGATCGTCCTCTTCATCGTGATCATCCTCAGCGGCTGACCCGCACCCCCTCGGAGCTAGTTCCCGTCAAATGACGGAGCTCATCGCTGAGAACGACCTGAGCACCCTCAGGCCCGTGATCTCTGCCGACTAATGCGAGCTAGTCGGAGAGCTCGACGCGCTCGATCGTCTGCGGCTCGAGCGGACGATCCGAGGCATCGGTCTCGGTCCCCTCGATCGCATCGACCACGTCCATGCCGTCTACCACCCGGCCGAAGACGGTGTGCTTGCCGTCCAGCCAAGACGCCGCCTCGGTGGTCACTACGAAGAACTGCGACCCGTTCGTGTCCGGACCAGCGTTGGCCATCGCCAAGGCGCCGCGGACGATCTTGTTGTCGTTGATCTCGTCCTCGAACGTGTAGCCGGGACCACCGCGCCCGCTGCCCTCTGGGCAGCCGCCCTGGATCATGAAATCCGGGATCACGCGATGAAAGATCAGCCCGTCGTAGAAGCCGTCGCCGCTCAGCTTGCGGAAGTTCTCAACCGTCTTCGGAGCATCCTCGTCGTGCAACTCGAGCACGATCGCCCCGGCGCTGGTGTGAAGGGTCGCCTGCGACATCGCCGCTCACCCTACCGATCCGTACAACATCCCTGTTGATGGGCCGAAAAGCGGCCTATGTTTCCGGTTTGCGGCCCATCAACGGGGTGGGGCTGGGTCAGCCGCTGACGCTGACCGTCACGGGACGAGAGGCGCCTGGCACGTAGGGCCAGCGCTCCTCGGCGAGGGCGACGGCGCGGAGTCGAATCCGGGCACTGCCGCTGATGTAGCGGAACCGGTAGCGCGCCTGGAAGCGTCCACTGTGATTGGTGCGGGTCACCAGAACAGGCCGCCAGCTGCGAGCCGCAGACTCGTAGTACTGGACGGCGACCAGCTTGCCGCGCCGGGGCACGGGCGCTCCTCGGGTACGAACTCGGCCCCACAGACGCACCGTGTCGCCCGTTTGTAGCTGCCGGGGGCCGGCATGAAGGACAGCCCCGCCCTGCACACGCAGCGCCAGGGCGGGACGTCGGGCTCGCTCCAAGCCGGCCTCACCCCGGTAGGTCACCGTGATCCGTCGCGATGGCCCCGGCTTGAGAGGAAGACGGAAGCCTCCATGCTCTCCGGTCACCGCTGCCTCAACCCGCCGGCGAGCTAGGGCGCCACGCGAGGGCCGCGAGACAACCCTCAGGCGGCGACCCGCCAGCCCCGCACCCTCTGCGCTGACGAGACGACCGCTCAAAATGGCGGTGGCACCGAATGGGACGGTGACACTGGGGCCGCGACGCTGACGCCAGCGCAGACCGGCAAAGAGGCGGGCCTTTGCCGCTGCTGGCGCAGGCGCCTTCTTGGGTTCTGGGGAAGGCGAAACCTTGCGAATCGCCATCTCGGTTCCGTCGGCGCGGCGAGAGCTGGAGGCTTTGTTGCCGGCCCCATCCACCGCGTCGGCTCGGAAGACGTAGGTGCCAGGAGCGAGATCGCCCGGTAGATGGGTGACCAACCGTGCTGACCCCGGCTGATCGCCGGCCTCGAATTTGGTAGGCAGCTCTATCCACCGCTCGGTCCCCAACCGCCGGTAGAGGATTGCCCCCGCAGCAGGCCCCGAATGCGCGTCACTCACATCGGCACGAATGGCCGCCGGCAGACCGGGGCCGCTCTCGGCCTCAAAGGCGACCCCGGGAGCGACGTCGTCGAAGCGCAGCAGCACCGAGACCGCAGACGAAGGAGCTTCGTTGCCGGCCTCATCACGGAGCCAGAGCTGCGCCATGTATGTGCCGGAGACGGGCATGTGCAGCTTGCGCAAGGCAGTCAGATCGCGGCCCGGTGCGAACTGGACCCCGGTGTCGAATCCGGCAGAGCCGAGCACCCGCCAGGAAGCCCCGCCCACAGGGCTTCCGCGCCCCTGGTCTGGATTCGCCCAGTTCAGATCGAAGTCGTTGATGCGACGCCACCCCTCGCCTCCGACCACTGAGACGCTGCGCGGGTGAGCAGGCGGAGTGTTGTCGATCAGCACCGTGCTTGGCGCAACGCAGGCCACGTTGCCGGCAAAGTCCGTCGCGCAGTGGCCAAGCGTGTGGGGGCCGTCGCTGAAACTTGTGGTGGGCACGAGTCCCGAACCGGACACCCCCGTCAAGCAGGGCTGCATGCGCGTGCCCCGCCATTCCCCGCCGATCATTTCCTTGGCGCATGGGTACTCGGTCAGCACCACGCGTGCCCCGTCGAGCGTCGTTTCTCCAAAGCGGACCCCGCTGCCTGCGTCAGACCCCCAAAACTGAACGCTCTGAGGGCCGCGCCGCCAACCACCGACCGTCAGTTCGCCGCCGACGCCGGCGGCCGGTGTGCCGTTGTCTTCGATGGTGATCGTCAAGGCCCGTACAGCCGACCAGGAACTCGTTTCCAGGCTGCACCACTTGCTCTCGGCGCGAGCGCACAAAAGACGGTCCTCGAGAGCCGGCATCGCCGACGAAAAGCCGACGACGAAGTTACGCGGCGTGACGTCGGTGGACGCAGCGCTGACGAAGGGGCTGAAGCCGCCTCCCCACGTGCCAACCCCAATGCGCTGCTCCATCCCGTCGTGCAGTGCATGCCACCAGGTGCCGCTGACTCGCGTTATGCCCGTTCCCGGCGGCGCCACCCAGCGCCATCGCGCAAAGCGCGTACCGGAGACGGTCGCGGCACCACCCCGCGTGAAGCTCTTCAGGTGGGCGCCGTCGAAGGGGTCGGCGCCGGGTGGGGTCACGCAGTACGCGTCGGGGCGGAACTTCGCCCCACCGGTGGTGTCGCCCCAATCGGCATCCGCACCGACATGCCAACCGCACTGGGCAACCGAGTACTTCGCGCCGGTCGCCTCGCGTGCGGCCAGCAGCAGGACCGCGAGCGCCAGCGCGATCCCAAGGCCAATGATCCGACCGAGCCCGCCACGCGTCCCCGACACAATCCCTCCTTCAATCGCCCGCATTGGGGGTCCAAGGGCACAAGGACATCGACCTCTCCCCCAGCCGGACGGATGTCTGGGATCACTGCCGGGGCGGCACCTCTGCGAAAATGCAGCGGATGCCCTCACCGACCCCCGAGCAGATCACCGAGAAGCTGCGTGCCGTAATCGATCCAGAGCTCCGCCGCTCGATCGTCGAGCTAGGGATGGTGCGCTCGATCGAGATCAAGGACGGCGGCCGGATCGAGGTCGTCGTTTCGCTCACCACCGCGGGCTGCCCGATCCGTTCGCACTTCGAACAGGCGGTCGCCCAACAGATTTCAGAGCTGGAGGGAGTGACCGAGGTGGCGGTCGGCTTCGATGTCCTCTCCGACGAGGAGAAAGGCGACCTCCAGAAAACTCTGGGACGCGGCAAGCTGCCCGCCGGCGCGCTCGCTCAGGTCAAAAACGTGATCTGCGTCGCTTCGGGAAAGGGCGGCGTCGGCAAGTCAACGATGACCGCCAACCTGGCCGCCGCGCTCTCTGCCGAAGGCCACCCCGCGGGAGCGCTCGACTGCGACGTCTACGGCTACTCGATCCCGCGCATGCTGGGCGTCAACCGCAAGCCCGATGTGAACGCCGAGCGCAAGATCCTGCCGCTCGAGGCCGCAGGTGGCGTCAAGGTGATGTCGATTGGCTTCTTCGTCGAGGAGAACGCAGCGGTCGTATGGCGAGGGCCGATGCTCCATAAGGCGATCCAGCAGTTCCTCGAGGACGTCGCTTGGGGCGAGCTCGAGTACCTGCTCCTCGACATGCCTCCCGGCACAGGGGATGTCTCGATGACCCTCGCCCAGCTCCTTCCCCAAGCGAAGTTCCTGGTTGTGACCACTCCGCAGCCGGCGGCACAATCGGTGGCGCGACGGGGCGCGGAGATGGCGACCAAGTTCGACCTCGAGCTGCTTGGCGTGATCGAGAACATGTCCGGCTTCACGACCCCCAACGGCGAGCGCTTCACGATCTTCGGCGAGGGCGGCGGTCAGATCCTCGCCGACGAACTCGACGTTCCCCTCTTGGGCAAGGTGCCGCTGTCGGAGCCGCTGCGCGAGCACGCCGACTCGGGGTTTCCGCTGGTCACCGCAGAGCCGGATTCCCCAGCCTCTCAGGCCATCCGCCAAGCCGCCCGCGGCATCGTCGCCACCACCCCACAAGAGCTTCCGGTCCTGCAAGCCGTCCCGGCTGTCGCCGAGGCCCCCCCGATCAGCGGCACCCCGCTGCCCGTCGTCCAGGGCGGAGCTTAAAAAAAAGGGCCGCTCGTGGCGGCCCTTACTCAAATCGCTAGCTAGGCATCGTGCCTAGGCGCCGGCCTTGCTCTTGTAATAGTCGGCGTTGATCTCGGCGTATTTGGCCCACTCGCCCGGCAGCTGGTCCTCGGCGAAGCAGGCGTCCACCGGACAGGCCTCGACGCAGGCATCGCAGTCGATGCACTCGTCGGGGTCGATGTAGAGCATCTCAACCGAGTCGTAGTCGGGCTCGTCCGGCGTTGGGTGGATGCAGTCCACCGGACAGACCTCGACACACGAGTTGTCCTTGGTGCCTATGCACGGCTCGGCGATGACGTAGGTCATTCGAAGCTTTCTCCTGATCGTCGTTTCGTGCCCGGCGGGATTAGCCCCCCTGCCAAGCGAGCGCACATTTTAGGGATGCGCGGCGGCGGACGGCGACGCGAGAGCGCATGAGCGGGCGCGACGGTGCAGTCTCGCGAGCCGGGGAATCGACCATCTAGGGTTGGAGCCAGCCAAATGGGAGACGTCAACCGCAGCGAGGCGCGGCCATGTTGCTGCTGAGCGGAGCGACCGGGAGCATCGGCTCCCGGCTTCTGCCACTCCTTCTGGAGCGTGGCGACGATGTGCGCTGCCTGGTCCGCGAGCCACGCAGGCTCGGCGAGCGACGGGTGGACGTGCAGATAGCGCTCGGTGACCTCGGCGAGATGTCGGATCCTTATTTGGTGCGCCAGGCGCTGCGCGGAGTCGACACCGTGATCCACCTGGCGGCGACGATCCGTGACCAGCCACCGCACCGGATCGAGGAGCTGAATGGGCTGGCGACCGTGCGCCTGCTGCGCGCGGCTGAGCGCAGCGGAGTCCAGCGCTTCGTGTTCTTCAGTGCCCTCAACGCCGCGTCTGCCCAGCGCACTCGCTTCTTCCGTGCCAAGTGGCTGGCGGAGCGAGCGACGATCTCTTCTCCGCTGGAAACGACGATCTTTGCCCCCTCGATCGTCTATGACCACAGCGACCCGTGGGTGACCCTGCTGCGGCGTTTCTCCTTCTTGCCGATCATGCCCGTATCGGGCAGTGGCCGGGCGGAGTTCCAGCCGATCTGGGCCGAGGACGCAGCCCGCTGCGTCCTCGCCGGGCTCGATCGCAATTCAGGGCGCTCCGACAGGTGGGAGCTGGCCGGGCCGGAGCTGCTGACGTACGACGACATGTCCGACCTGGTCAGCCGGATCGCCGGTCGGCCCCGGCCCCTTGTCCATCTGCCATTGCCAATGGTCCGGGCGGGGTTGATCGGGATGCGCTCCCTGGTCGGTGAGTCGGCTTTCGCGACCTGGGAGGAGGCTGAGCTGATGGAGGTATCGATGACTGCCGCGCGTGGCACCGCCGACGCCGAAGAGCTCGGCGTCGCCCCCCGCAAGATGGGCGATGTGCTTGCCGGGTCCTGATACCTCACAACCGCGCCACAACAGAGGGCCTGCCGCCGTGTTTGGGCGGGGAGTGGAGGCACGGGCCGAGAAAGCGACGAAGGTCTTCACCTGCGTCAGGGGACTGCTTGCCTGCGCGGCGATCCTTGCCATTTCATGGACCACGGTCGGAACCGCCTCGGCGGTGACCCTGGTTCCACCCAAGCCAAACGTCTTCATTGGAGTCAGCGATCGCGGGACAACCCAAGAGTTCAACGAATTCACCGAACTGACTGGCAAGCACCCCGCCCTGCTTCAGACCTTCCACCCCTGGGGCAACAGCCTCAACCAGGCATACGAACGCTGGCGCGAAACCGGGACGCGGCCGATCCTTCACATCTCAACGGCCAACGATCAGACGCTGACCGAGATGATCACGCCAGCGCAGATCGCGCTCGGCGGCGGCGATAACTACCTCCTCCAGCTCAACGACTTCTTCTACAAACGCGGCTTGCCCGCCTACATAAGGCCGCTCGGCGAGCCCAACCGCTGTCTCAACGCCTGGTCGGCAATCACCTGCGAAGGGACTCAGAGAGGCGGTGAACACACGACCGGCTGGTACAAGCAGGCCTTCCGCCGGATCGCGACGATCGTCCGTGGCGGCAACAGCCTGGAAGGGATCAATGCCACCCTGGCCGAAATCGGCCTGCCTCCGCTCAACCGCACCAAAGGCCCTAACCCGACTGCCCTGCCGGCGGCGCCGGTGAGCATCATCTGGAGCCCACTGCCGGGCGGCTCACCTCGGGTAAAGGGAAATTTCCCCGGCAACTACTGGCCCGGCTCACGCTGGGTCGATTGGGTCGGCACCGACTTCTACTCGCAGTATCCGGTCTGGAAAGACCTCAATCGCTTCTACGCCGGAAAGCAGTGGAAGGGCAAGCCGGTCGGGATTAACGAGTGGGCCGTCCACGGCTCAGACGAACCGCGCTTCGCCAAGCAGCTGATCGCCTGGATCGTGAAGCGGCCGCGGGTGCGGATGTTCGTCTACTACCAAGGCTTCGACGCAGGCAACCAGTACGACCTGCGCCTCTATCCGCGCACCGCGAACACGCTGCGTCTGAAGCTGCGCCGCCCGAGCTTCCTCGAATACGCCGACTACAACGCCGGCACGCTGCCTCCGCTGCCGCCGAAAACTCCGGCAACCCCATCTCCCGCACCCTAACCAGTGTTGATGGGCTGTAAACCGGCAACATGGGCCGCTTTTCGGCCCGTCAAGCGCCATTCAGCTATGCAATAGGGCCCTAAGAGTGCCGACCAGCTCGTTGGGCTCATCGACCACCTGACGCCAGGTGCAGCGGATCACACGCCAGCCGGCCAGAACCAGGCGTTGGTCTCGACGGCGGTCGTTCTCGAAAGCGATCGCGGTGCCGTGGAACTGGCGCCCGTCGGTTTCAACGATCAAACGAGGGGCCCGCCAGAGAAAGTCGGCGATGATCTCGCCCCCTTCGAGATCGAGGGGAACATTCACCTCGGGAGCTGGTAGACCGGCCCTCTTGCAGAGAGCCAGAAAGCGGCTCTCCAGCTCCCGCTTCGTCCTCTCGCTTCGTGGATCGTGATCGGCGATGGCGTGTCGGAGTCGCCCCACTCCACGCTGCCGCCCGCTGCGTTGGATCACCTCTTGCATTTCAGTGAGATCGAAGATGCGCAATACCTCTGCCTGGGTTATCGCGAGCTGGACTTCTCGCATGCTGGCCACACCGGCAAAGTCAAGGAGAGTCTTAGCGACGGTCGTGCACGGGATGTCTATGGCAAGAGTGCGATCCTGGGCTCGTAGCGAACTGTGACGGTGCGCATCGATTCCCTTCAGATAGCGACCTCGTCGACCCGGCGCGGTTACGTCCACCGTGTTTCGTCCATCCCGCATCAGTCCCCATAGGGCTGCCGCAGACCGATGCGAGAGCACTGCCTCTGGCCCGCAAGCGAGCACCGCCGCCATCCATCGCCCCCTCTCGCTGAGCCGTGGATACCCAACCGCATAGACACCCCGATGCACTCTGTGCAGCCGCCCCGTCAGGGCTCGCTTACGCGCAGCGTCTTGATTGATCCCAAGGCTCGCCAGCTGCGAAAGCGAGATGACTCCGTACTGACAAGTGGCAATTTCTGCGATCTCCCTATCCCGCACAGCCCACCCCACCCCGTTGATGGGCCGCAAAGCGTCCTATGTTTCCGGTTTCAGGCCCACCAACAGTCATCCGACATCGGATGGAAGGTTGGAGTGAACGAATGCGCACATGGTGCGCAGGCTGTGCCGACCTCGGGTCGACTTCATGACTAGAGGGCAAAAGAGAGGCCCGGCAATGCCGGGCCTCTCGAAAGTCACTCGCCTGTTGTAGGCGAGGATACGTCGACGGACCGAATCGGCCCGGCGGCGTGGCTACATCATGCCGCCCATGTCCGGCATACCGCCGGGCATACCGCCACCGGCGCCGCCTTCTTCGGGCGGCTCGGCGATGATCGCCTCGGTGACGAGGATGTTCTTGGCGATCGACGCGGCGTTCTCCAGCGCCGAACGGGTCACCTTGGTCGGGTCGATGACACCCGCCGCGATCAGGTCGCCGTACTCGCCGTTGGCCGCGTTGAGGCCTTCGCCCGCCTTCAGGTCACGGACCTTGTTGACGACGACCGAGCCCTCCAGACCGGAGTTCTCGGCGATCTGGCGGACCGGCTCCTCGAGCGCGCGGTAGACGATCCGCGCTCCCGTCGCCTCGTCGGCGTCATCGAGCTTGTCGTCGTTCAGCGCTCCCTGAGCGTTCAGCAGGGCAACGCCTCCGCCGGGAACGACGCCCTCCTCGAGGGCTGCCCGGGTTGCCTGCAGGGCGTCCTCGACGCGGTGCTTTTTCTCCTTCATCTCGGTCTCGGTGGCAGCGCCGACCTTGACCACGGCGACACCGCCGGCCAGCTTGGCGAGGCGCTCCTGGAGCTTCTCGCGATCGAAATCGGAATCTGTGTTCTCGATCTCTTTGCTGATCTGGTTGATCCGGCCCTTGATGTCCTCGGTGCTTCCGGCCCCGTCGATGACCGTCGTCGTGTCCTTGGAGACGACTACGCGGCGCGCTTTGCCGAGCTGGTCGATCTGGGTGTTCTCGAGTTTGAGGCCCAGCTCCTCGGTGATCACCTCACCACCGGTGAGGATCGCGATGTCCTCGAGCATCCGCTTGCGGCGATCGCCGAAGCCCGGTGCCTTGACGGCGACACCGGTGAAGGTGCCCCGCAGCTTGTTGACGACAAGCGTCGCGAGGCACTCACCCTCAACGTCCTCGGCAACGATCAGCAACGGCTTGCCACCCTGCATCACTGCCTCCAGCACCGGCAGGATGTCCCGCACGGAGCCGATCTTCTGGTTGGCGATGAGGATGTAGGGGTCCTCGAGCACGGCCTCCATGCTGTCCTGGTCGGTGACCATGTAGGGGGAGATGTAGCCCTTGTCGAACTGCATGCCCTCGGTGAACTCCAGCTCCATGCCGAAGGTCTGGCCCTCCTCGACATTGACGACACCGTCTTTGCCGACTTTCTCGATCGCGTCGGCAATGACGTTGCCGATCTCATCGTCAGCGGCGGAGATGGCGGCGACGCGGGCGATCTGCTCCTTGCCGGCAACCTCCTTCGACTGCTTCTCTCGCAGGTTCTCGACGACCTCGTCGACAGCCTTCTCGATGCCGCGGCGCAGGGCCAACGGGTTGGCACCGGCAGCCACGTTCTTGAGGCCCTGGCGAACGATGATCTGGGCCAAGAGGGTCGCCGTGGTGGTGCCGTCACCGGCCACGTCGTTGGTCGCCGTGGCGACCTCGCGGACCAGCTGGGCGCCCTGGTTCTCAAAGACGTCCTCAACCTCGACCTCGCGGGCGATGGTGACGCCGTCGTTGGTGATCGTCGGCGCGCCGAACTTCTTGTCGAGCACGACGTAGCGGCCTTTCGGGCCGAGGGTGACCTTGACCGCGTCGGCAACAGCGTCGACGCCGGCCTGCAGGGCCCCCCGTGCCTCCTCGCTGAACTTCAGCTCCTTATGAGCCATCTGATTTCAGTCCTCCTTGGTGTTTCTAAGTCTGGTTACGGGCGGTTTAGCCGAGCTTTGCGAGGACATCGGACTCGCGCAACACGAGTAGGTCCTCGTCCTCGACGGTTATCTCGGTGCCGCCGTATTTGGAGTAGAGGACCTCGTCCCCCTCCGCGACGTCGAGTGGGATGCGCTTCTCGCCATCCTCATCCCACCTGCCGTCGCCTACGGCCATGACCTTGCCCTTCTGTGGCTTCTCCTTGGCCGTATCGGGGAGGACGATCCCGCTCGCGGTCGTTTCCTCCTCATCGATTGGCTTGACGATCAGCCGGTCCCCGAGGGGCTTCAGCTTCATCCGTGAACCTCCGTTATCGGTAAGTGATTTTGCTGGTGAAGTCGAGAAATTCGTTCCCGAGGGCCGTTGCGGCACCTTCAGGACGGTTGGCACTCTACAGATATGAGTGCCAATGCCCGAAAGATAACGGTTCGGTGGCTCGGGCTGCGATCAATGACTGGAGAGCAGCGGGCAACCGAGCAGCCTGGAGATCCCCTCCCCACCGCGGGCCATGACCCAATCGTGGTTCCATTCGAATACGGGTCGCGCCACCGGCGCCAGCAGGTTCATCCAGGGCTTGGTGGTCGCCACCTTCCACTCATAGAGCACCGCCGTCACCCCTTCGTGCTCGTAGAGGCGCCAGCGCCCCACCCCCGCCAGCTCGCCGACCGCATCGGCCTCCATCAGATGTGGGCGCTCGACCCGCCCGATCGTCACCTCGAATTCCACCCGGTAAGGCAAAAGGCTCTTCCAGGCCATGCGCGAGACCGTTCCAATTCCGATCTCATCGCCTGACTTGAGCTCTTCGACCTCCTCCACGCCACGCCACCACTCAGGCCAGCGCTCCTGCGCGTATATCGCCTCCCACACCGGCTCGCGCGGCGAATCGAGTAGCCAGGTCGTGAGGAAGGAATAGTTGGCCATGGGGAATGCGGATGACGTCAGTTGTGGCTAGGCGTCTCCCCATTGCCGAAATGCGCACCCGGAGGCTCGACGATCTGTGAAAAGCGAATGACCGTGACGATGTCCTCCGGGGACACCGAACAGCCATAGATCTGCTCGAGGAATTTGATCTCGTCCTCGAGGCGGCGGAACTCTGGGTTGTCGTGCTCGATGTCGCGTGGTGAGAGATCGCCGACCTTCTTCACCTCGACATCATCGATCACAGCGGCAAATATTTTCTCCCGCGGGCTGTGGCGGAAGCCGACGGTAATCCAGACGACCTGGCCGCGCTCGTACTTGGGGGTCTTGTCGCCCAAGCGAATCGTCGCCGTCTTGCGACCCCGCTTGAGCTGGTCGATGAAAACCGTCGAATAGAAATTGAGAACGAAAATCCCGCCCCGCATGGCGTGCGAGGGTATCCGACCGGGCCGCCCTTGGCGACTCTGCCTATTCCAGAATCTCGTTCGTGCCTCCGGCTAGACCCTCTTAGGGCTTTGAGGGGACGACGGGGGTGCCTAGCCCGTAGGTGTCGTAGGCGGCGAAGCTGGAGAAGGTCTTGTGAGTGGGGCCGTGGTAGTCGGAGGAGCCCGTTGGGACGAGGTCGAGCTCGTTGCACAGCTCCAACAGGTGGGCTGTCTGCTCTTTGTTATGGGTGGGGTAGAAGGTCTCGACCCCGTCAGAGTTGAGGGCGCGGATCAGGTCGTCCACCTCGTCGGGCTCTGAGATGTCCCAGTAGGGGTGGGCGATGACCGCGACGCCGCCGGCCCGATGGATCAACTCGACCGCCTGCTCGGCCGTCGGCCACTTGCGTGGCACGAAGGCCTTGGCGCCGGGGACCAAGTACTCCTCGAAGAACGGACCCAGGTCACCCGTGGCGCCCGCGGCCCGCGCGATATGGGGCCGCCCAATGGACAACGCGTCGCCGGCCTCCCTCACGGCGTCCTCCAGATGGAGGTCAAAGCCCTCCTCTCGCAGCTTGTCGATGATTTCGCTGGCCCGTGTCACCCGCTCGTGCTGGGCTCGCTCGCAAGCCCCGGCGATCTGCCCCAAGTCCACCCAGTAGCCACAGATGTGCAGGTCTTCTGCGTACTCGTGCACGCAAGACATCTCGATGGCGGGCACCAGATCGATCCCGAGCCGCTCAGCTGCCGCCTGTGCGTCGGTGACCCCGGCGATCGCATCGTGGTCGGTGAGCGCCAGCGTCGTTACGCCTGCTTTCGCGGCTTCTTCGACCACCTTCGCCGGCTCCAACTGCCCGTCCGAAACTGTCGAATGGCTCTGCAGCTCGATCAGCACGGCGGTGAGCCTATTCGTTGTCGGTTGTGGGTTGAGGTTTGAGAGGCGGCCTCTCAACCTCACCACCGCTCGCATAAATAGACTGCGCCGCCGTGAGCCCGAGCGAGCAAGCGTCCATCTCTGATTCCTTCGCGCCGCGAGCGAGAGGCGAGCATTTGTGATGTTCGAGAAGGTGCTGATAGCCAACCGCGGCGAGATCGCGATCCGGGTTGCACGGACCCTGAAGGAGATGGGGATCGGGTCTGTCGCCGTGTACTCGGAGATCGATCGCGACGCGCCCCACGTGCGCGAGGCCGACGAGGCATTCCTGATCGGCCCCGCCGTGCCGGCGGAGAGCTACCTCAACATCCCGAAGATCATCGAGGCGGCGAAGGAAGCGGGAGCGAAGGCGATCCATCCCGGCTACGGCTTCCTGGCCGAGAACGCGGACTTCGCCCGTGCTTGCGACGAGGCCGGCATCGTCTTCATCGGCCCGCCACCCGAGGCGATCGAATCGATGGGCTCGAAGACGCGGGCGCGCGAGATCATGGCCGAGGCCGGGGTGCCGATCGTGCCCGGCGCTACCGAGCCGGCCAAGGACGTCGAGGCGGCCAAGCAGCAGGCTGAGGATGCCGGCTACCCCGTTGCCTGCAAGGCAGCCGGCGGTGGTGGTGGCAAGGGGTTCCGCGTCGCGATGACGCCCGACGACCTCGAGGAGGCATCCGAGGGCGCCGCGCGCGAAGGCGAGAAGTTCGTCTCCGACGACCGCGTCTATGTGGAGCGCTACCTGGAGGATCCGCGCCACGTCGAGGTCCAGGTGCTGGCCGACTCGCAAGGCAATGTGATCCACCTTGGCGAGCGCGACTGCTCGATCCAGCGACGTCACCAGAAGGTGATCGAGGAGGCGCCGGGCCCGCGCGTCGACGCCGAGATGCGCGAGAGGATCGGCAAGATCGCCACCGACGCAGCCGCCGCGGTGGGCTACCGCGGTGCCGGCACCGTCGAGGGCATGCAGGTCGGCGATGAGTACTTCTTCCTCGAGATGAACACCCGGGTGCAGGTCGAGCACTGCGTGACCGAGATGGTCACCGGGATCGACATCGTCCGCGAGCAGGTACTGGTCGCCGCCGGTGAGCCGCTCTCGGTTGGTCAGGACGACGTCGAGCTGCGCGGCCACGCGATCGAGTGCCGGATCAACGCCGAGGCTGCGCACAAGAAATTTGCCCCCGCTCCGGGCGCGATCACGACCTACCGCGAGCCGGCCGGGCCGGGCGTGCGGGTGGACTCCGGCGTTGAGGCCGGATCCGAGGTGACGCCGATGTATGACCCTATGGTCGCCAAGCTGATCGTCTGGGACGTCGACCGCGAGCACGCCACGAGGCGAATGCTGCGGGCGCTCGGGGAGTACGAGGTGGGTGGCCTCACCACGCTGATCCCTTTCCACAAGGCGATCCTCGCCACCGAGCAATGGGCGAATGGAGAGACCTGCCGCGACCTGATGGAGGACCGCGACTGGCTGAAGACGACGGCGCCTGAGCAGGCCGCCGCACCCGCAGAGGCCGAGGAAGGCGCGGAGCTGGTTGCCCGCGACTACAAGGTCGAGGTCTCCGGCAAACTCTTCGACGTCAAGGTGATCGGCGAGGCGGCTGTCGGAGGAGCGGCTCCCGCCGCGGGCGCCGCGCGCCCACCCAAGCGCGAGCGGAAGTCCGGCGGTGGCGCCAGCGCTTCCAGCGAGTCCCTCCCCTCACCGCTCCAGGGCACCGTCCTCAAGGTGGCGGTCGAGCAGGGAGCGGAGGTCTCCGAGGGCGACCTGATCTGCGTGATCGAGGCGATGAAGATGGAGAACGAGATCGCCGCTCATCGCTCCGGCAAGGTCACCGCCCTGAACGTCTCCGAAGGCGCCGCAGTTTCCTCCGGTGACGTCCTAGCAGTAATCGAGTAGACGCCTCTCCGGCGGGTGGCGCCGTAGGGGGGCAGGACCCGCCGGCAAGGGCGCCTACCGTTTCTGCCCGCGTTCTTTTTCGCGCCGTTCTTTTTCCCGCTCCCGTTCCCGTTCGCGGATTTCCTTCTGCTTTTTGGCGCGGAGTCGCTGTGCCTCCTTGCGGGTGAGCGGCAGCTTCGGCGTCACTTCCTGGC
Organism: Solirubrobacterales bacterium; assembly: GCA_025450195.1. Classification (GTDB taxonomy): domain Bacteria; phylum Actinomycetota; class Thermoleophilia; order Solirubrobacterales; family 70-9; genus VRUE01. The sequence goes on from JANWHW010000030.1 coordinate 18,413, forward strand.
AGGCTTTCCCCACGCAATTCTCGAAGCGGCGCATTTGCCGGTGGAGGAAGTTGCGGATCGGGAAGAAGTTGGGGACCTTGTGCAGCGAGTTCAGCTCGTAAGGGTCGCGGTTGATGTTGTAGAGCTCCTTCTCGCCGGTCGGCCAGGCGATGTACTTGTAAGGGCCCAGCCTGATCCCCTCGTAGTCCTTTGGCGGCGCCAGGAGCGATGCGGTGGCCTTGGGGCCGCCGCCCGAGACAGCGGGACGGAGCGCTGCGCTGGCCGTCGCGCTTCCGCTCGTCGAGATCCCCCCATTCGCTTCGACGTCGCTCGTCTGGACGAAGGACTCGAAGAGGATCGGGCGACGGGTGCGCAGTTCGGGGTCTTCCAGGAAGGGGACCAGCGAGCGCCCGTCGATGCTCTTGTCGGCTTCCGCCCCAGCCAGCTGCAGGATCGTCGGGGCGATGTCGATGTTTGCCGCCAGCTCGCCCGTCGAGCTGCCGTGTTCGATGCCAGGGCCCCGGATGAGGAGCGGCAGGTGGGTCGCCGGCTCATAGGCGAGGAACTTGCCCCCGAGCAACCGGTGCTCGCCGAAGAAGAAGCCATTGTCTGAGGTGAACAGCACATAGGTGTTCTGCAGTCGCCCCATCTGCGCGAGCGTCCCGATGATCAGCTTCACGCCATCGTCTATGGCTCGCAGGGACTCGAGCTGCTTCTGGTAGTAGACCCGGTAGGTGCGCTTCTCGTTCGGTGTGAGGTGAAACGCTTCGCGGATGAAGCGGGGCTTGTCGTTGACGTTGCCCTCGTCGAAGCCTTCGGATCGATCGTGCGGCAGGCGGGCACCGTGGAACCAGGCGTTGTGGCGCGGCGCGGCCTCGGGGCCGGCGGGGCGACGGAAGTCGCCGTGTGGGGCGGTGTAGTCGAGCTGGAGGTAGAAGGGCTGCTCAGGCGATGTCGCTGCCATCTCGGCAGTGGCGATGCTTGTGAAGTTGTCGGTGATGTAGTAGCAGGGAAGCCCGTTGAGCGGCGCGAACGGGCAGCCGACGTCGTCGCGCACGCCGTATTCCCGGGTTTCCCAACTGCCGGGGTCGCCGAAGGGGCCCTGCAGTTCTCCGTTGACGTTCAGCGTGTAGCCGTAGAAGTAATGGTTCGTGTCGGCCTTGAGGACCGAGTACCACTCGTTCCAGCCGGGGGGCACGGTCATGCCGTTGTCAAACGGTTCGTCGCCGTAGCCGTTCAGGAACTTGCCGATGTGGATCGTGCGGTATCCGTCCGCCTGCAGCCAGGTGGCGAGGTTGTGCGAGTTGGCACCGCGGAACGAGAAGCCGGTGTAGCCGCCGTTGGGCGGCACGTTGCCGCGGACGTTGTGGTTGTGGGCATAGCGGCCGGTGAGCAGGCTCACTCGCGAGGGGCAGCAGAGGGGATAGGGGACGTAGTAGCGGTTGAAGGTCATGCCTCGCTTGGCGATCAGGTCGAATGTGTTCGGCATCGCCCGCGTTTTCGCCGCGCCTTCGAAGGCGCTGAAGGTCGCGTAGAGCCCATCGAGCGTCTGGTCGTCGGTTTGGATTACGACGAAGCTCGGGGCCGTTTCCGTGGCGGCGCCGGCCTCGGTCCGCCCACTTACGAGGGCAAGCGCGCAGGCCAGGGCTAGCAGCCCCGCCATGATCGGCAGCCGGGCGCTAATGGGCAGCCTGGTTTCGCTGGATCGATGCATCGAAAACGTCCCGCCGGACGACTAAGAGTCGAAACCGCCGTGCCTGGCGAAGTTGCGAAACGCTAGATAACGCTCAGGACGCGCCGAGCTTTTTCGCTGCAGCGCGGAAATTTTTGACCGTGGCGGACGGGGCTTTGCGCCCGTCGAGTTTCTCGTTGTTGCGGTTCACCCAGATCACCGGAACATTCATCTTGAGAAGCGGAGCGATGTCGGTGCTGTAGCTGGAGGCGATGTGCACCCAGCCTTTCTTGCCGCCAATCCGCCGGGCGCACTCTTTGAAGTGCACCGGGTCGGGCTTGTAGCTGCGCACCTGCTGGGCGGTCACAACCAAGTCGAGTTCGGTGCGAAGGTGCCGCCGCGAGATGCCGAGCAGTTTGTCGTCGACGTTGGAGATGATCCCGATCTCGTAGCGCTTGCCGAGCCGGTCCATGGCGGCGTTGGTCTCCCGAAACGGCAGCCAGTAGGCGACGCTGTCGGGAAGGAACTGGGCTCGGGAGGGTTCGATCTCCCAGCCGATCTCCTTTGCGACCTTGACGATCGTGCGGCGCAGAACCTCTGCATAGAGTTCATAGGATCCGGCCATGATCTCGGCCTGGACTTCCATGAAGCGGGCGAGAAACGGCTCCTCCTCAAAGCTGAGGCCGTCCTTGGCCGCCTCTTTCTGGCAGGCATCGATGATGCCCTTCTCCCAGTCGATCAGGCTGCCGTAGCAGTCAGTCGTCACCCATTTGATGGTTTTGAGGCTGGGAAGGGGCATGGAGGGGTTCGCTTCGCGAGTCCGCATAACACCAGATTGCGAGTGGGACTCGCTGTTGGCTCACGCGGAGGCGGCATTATGCCAAGCACCCACCCACGGGGCTTCGCCCTTACGTTCTCGGATAGGCTGCCGCCCGCGCCGGAGCGGTGCATTGAATGGACCTCCTCGAGTATCAGGGCAAGCAGCTGTTCGCCGCGCACGGAATCGCCGTGCCCAGCGGCGAGGTCGCATCCACCGTTGAGGAAGCGGTCGCTGCCGCGGATCGGATCGGCTACCCCTGCGCGATCAAGGCACAGGTGTTGATCGGAGGGCGCGGCAAGGCCGGGGGGATCAAGATCGCCGCCGACGCCGAGCAGGCCCGCGAGTACGCCGACGCAATCCTCGGCATGGACATCGTCGGGCCGCACGGCGAGGGACCGTTCCGAGTCGATCAGGTCTGGATCGAGGGCGGCTCCGACATCGCCGCCGAGTACTACGCCTCGGTCATCCTCGACCGCGGTGAGAAGAAGCTGCTGGCGATGGTCTCCGCCAAGGGCGGTATGGACATCGAGGCTGTCGCCGAGGAGGACCCCGACGCGCTCGTCAGGCGCCACATCGATCCGACCCGCAAGTTCGACGCAGCCGCAGCGCGCACGATCGTCGACGACGCCGGGCTCGACGAGGACGTCCGCGACCAGGCGGCGGAGGTGCTCGTAAAGCTTGCCGAGGTCGCGAGCAGCGAGGACGCGAGCCTGATCGAGGTCAATCCGCTAATCGTCACCGCCGACCGCCAGGTCGTCGCGCTCGACGCCAAGGTGACGATCGACGGCAACGCGCTCTTCCGCCACCAGGAGCTCGCTGAGATCGCCGACACGGTCGACGACCCGCAGGAGGCGATGGCCAAGGAGAAGGGCCTCACCTACGTCAAGCTGGATGGCAACGTAGGCATCCTCGCCAACGGCGCCGGTCTCTGTATGTCGACCCTGGATGTGGTCGCGCAGGCGGGCGGCGCGCCGGCCAATTTCCTCGATGCCGGTGGCGGCTCCAAAGCGGAGGCGATCGTCAACGCGCTCGAGGTGATCACCTCCGATCAGAAGGTCACCGCGATCCTCTTCAACATCTTTGGCGGCATCACCCGCTGCGACGAGATCGCCAAGGGGATCGTCGAGGCTTCCGGTCAGCTCGACTTGAAGGTGCCGCTGGTCGTCCGCCTCGATGGCACCAACTCCGAGGAGGGCCTGCGGATCCTCGCCGAGGCCAACCTTCCCAACCTGAATCAGGAGAAGACGATGCTCGACGCAGCGCGCCGCGTCGTCGAGCTGGCCGGAGCTTCGTCATGAGCATCATCGTCGGCAAAGAGACCAAGCTCGTCGTCTCCGGCCTGACCGGGCGCGAGGGCACCTTCCATGGGCTGCGCAACCGCGACTACGGGACCGATCTGGTCGCCGGGGTCACTCCGGGCAAGGGCGGCCAGGACGTCGAGGGCGTGCCGGTCTTCGACACGATCAAGGAGTCCGTCGAGCAGGCCGGGGCCAACACTTCGATGATCTTCGTGCCGGCGCGCTTCGCCGCTCCCGCCATCGACGAGGCGATCGAGTCGGGAGTCGAGACGGTGATCGCGATCACCGAGGGCATTCCCGTCCTCGACATGCTGAAGACCTACTGGAAGGCCAAGGAGGCAGGCGTCCGGCTGATCGGGCCCAACTGCCCGGGAGTGCTCTCTCCAGGGAAGGCCAACGTCGGCATCATCCCGGCCCAATTCTTCGACCAGGGCAAGATCGGCGTCGTTTCCAAGTCGGGCACGCTGACCTACCAGATCGGCAACGAGCTGAAGCAAGCGGGCGAGGGCAACTCCTCGATCGTCGGGATCGGCGGCGACCCGATTGTCGGCTCCGACTTCATCGACATCCTGACGATGTATGAGGCCGATCCCGAGACCGAGCTGATCGTGATGGTCGGCGAGATCGGCGGCGACGCCGAGGAGCGGGCGGCGGAGTTCATCGCCTCCGAGATATCCAAGCCAGTGGTTGCCTACATCGCCGGCTTCACAGCGCCCCCCGGCAAGCAGATGGGCCACGCCGGGGCGATCATCTCCGGCTCTTCCGGAACCGCGCAGGCGAAGAAGGACGCGCTCGAAGCGAAAGGCGTGCGAGTGGGCGAAAGCCCCACCGAGACCGCCAAGATCGCGGTCGAAACTCTCCGCTCCTAGGAGCGCTCGCCACCGGCTTTTCGTCGAGTGCCGTCCGGCGCTTCGGTTACCAAGTTCCCTCCATGGAGCAGGGAGTACTCGCCGTCGCGGCGCCCAGGCCGGTGCGCCTGGTCGTCTCCGATGACATGGAGCGCGGGCGCGGCAGCGTCTTCTTCCGCCTCTGGTTCGCGCTGCCGTTCCTGCTCTGGCTCGCGCTCTGGGCGCTGGCGGCCTTCTTCGTCGTGATCGCCAACTGGTTCGCGACCCTGTTCCGGGGTACTTCGCCGCGCGCGCTCCACGGCTTCCTTGCACGCTTCATCAGGTTCGCGGTCCACGTCTACGCCTACTTCTACCTCGGCGCCGAGCCGCTTCCCCGCTTCGACGGAAGGCCGGGCTACCCGATCGACGTCGAAATCGACCCGCCGCTACGCCAGAACCGCTGGACGGTCGGCTTCCGTCTCGTGCTCGTCGTGCCGGCGCTGATCCTGCTCTCCGCCTTCGTCGGCTCAGGCGGCGGCTTCAACGGCTCCAGTGGCGAAGTCAGCAGCTTTGGCCTGTTGCCCGCCGCGGCCTTCCTCGCCTGGTTCTTCGCCCTGGCTCGGGGGCGGGCGCCGCGTGGCCTGCGTGACCTGATCGCCTACGCGATCTCTTACTCGGCGCAGGTCTGGGCTTACCTACTGCTGGCGACCGACCGCTATCCCTCGAGCAACCCGCTGACCGCGATCGGGCCGCTGCCGGCTCGCGAGGACCCGGTGCGGCTCGAATTGCGCGACGACCTGCGGCGCAACCGCCTCACAGTCTTCTTCCGCCTCCTGCTCGCGTTTCCGCACCTGTTCTGGCTTGCCCTCTGGGGAATCGTCGCGCTGGGCGCGACAATCGCCAACTGGTTCGCCACCCTGTTCGCCGGCACCTCGCCCGCGGGGCTGCACGGCCTCCTCGCCCGCTACCTGCGCTATCAGTTGCATGTTGGTGCCTATCTGTACCTGATCGGCAATCCCTTCCCCGGCTTCACCGGCGAGCGCGGCAGCTACCCGGTCGAACTCCACGTCGCCGAGCGCACCCCGCAGAACCGCTGGACCGTCGGCTTCCGCCTCGTGCTGGCGCTGCCGGCGCTGCTCCTCGTCTTTGCCTACGGCACGCTGCTCTTCACCGTCGCCCTCCTTGGCTGGTTCGCCTCGCTGTTCACCGGCACCATGCCGCTCGGCCTGCGCAACGCCGGCGCTCTCGCTCTGCGCTACACGGCCCAGACCTACGGCTACCTATTCCTGGTCAGCGGCGCCTACCCCTACAGCGGTCCCAACGTCGCGCCTACGACGCCGAGCGCTTGAGGCGACTGGCCTCTCGCCTCGTCCGCCCGGCCACCTTGGCATTGCTCGCTGGCGGGGCGCTTTGGCTGTGGGCCGCGGTGACGCTCTGGAACGCGACGGCCTCGGTCCCCGACGCCCCGAGCCTGTCGCCGGAGCGCTTTTTCAGCTCCTCGTTCCTAGAGAGCAGCGCCAGCTTCGAACGCTTCCTGGTAATCGACGGCCTGCTCGCGATCGTGACGCTCGTGTGCGTGCTGGTGCTCTACGCGCGCCGCGGCCACCATCTGATGCGCGAGTCGGCGGCGGGTCGCATCGGCACCGGCATGCTGCTGGGGATGCTCGGTTTCGGAGTCGTCTGGCTGGCCGAGCTGCCGTTCGGGTTGGCGGCCGTGTGGTGGGGACGCCGCCACGGCGTCTCTCATCAGGGTTACGTGGAGTGGATCGTCAACAGCTTCTTGGGCCTCGGCAGCACCTTCCTCTTCATCGCGCTGGCACTGGCGATCGCGATGGGCCTCGCGGGCCCGCTTCGGCGCTGGTGGTGGGTCGCAGCGACACCCCTCTTCGTCGGACTCGCGCTGCTGTTCGCCTTCGTCAGCCCCTACTTGGCCCCCGACACTTCGCCGCTGCGCGAGCGGGGGTTGATTGCCGACGCGCGGGCGCTCGAGCGCAGCGAGGGGGTGGAGGGAACGCGCTTTCGCGTTGAGGACGTTGACCGCTACACCACCGCGCCCAACGCCGAGGCCAGGGGATTCGGGCCGACGCGGACCGTGATCCTCTGGAACACGCTCCTGGGCAAGGACTTCAAACACTCGGAGATCCGTGCCGTATTGGCACACGAGGTCGCTCATCTCGCCCACGACGACCCGCTCAAGTCGGTGGGCTGGATGGCACTCTTCTTGATTCCGGCCGCAGCGCTGATCGAGCTGCTCACCCGCAGTCGCGGCGGCCTCGCTCGACCCGAGGCGGTTCCGGTCGCCCTACTCGTCCTGGTCGTGCTGCAGCTGCTGGTGACCCCCTTCTTCAACACGGTCTCACGGCGCGTCGAGGCCTCGGCCGACTGGTCTGCGCTGGAAGCTACCCACGAACCAGCGGCCGCGCGGGCGGCGTTTCGCCGGCTCAGCACGACGAGCAAGAGCTCGCCCGACCCACCCGCGTGGACCCCGATCCTCTACGGCAGCCACCCGACGATCATGCAGCGGATCGGCAGACCTACGCCTGGGAACGGGAGCGGCAGCGCTGAGCCGCGCCGACGGTCGCCGGCGCCTGGGCGTTGCTAGTGTCGGGACCCATGAGCGTCGAGACGATTTCCTTTGCCCGGGGCGCGCCCAGCGCCGACATCCTGCCCAAGGAGGCAGTGCGCGACGCGGCGGCTGCGGCGCTTGCCGAGGACTGGCAGAAGGCGCTGTCGTATGGGACTGGGATTGGCCATCCGGGCCTTTGCCAGTGGGTCGCCGAGAGGCATGGCGACCTCGATGCCGGCCAGGTGATGATCGCCAACGGATCGCTGGAGGCGGGCTGGATGCTTTTCGAGCATCTGCTCGAGCCCGGTGACCGGGTCGTCGTCGAGCAGCCGACCTACGACCGGACCCTGCTGATGCTGCAGCGGCTCGGGGTGGAGCTCGTGCCGGTTCCGCTGGAGGCTGACGGCCTCGATGTCGGCGCATTGGAGGCAGCGCTTGCGGAGGGGCCGATCAAGCTCGCCCACATCATCCCCAACTTCCATAACCCCGCCGGCTGCACACTCTCCGCGGAGAAGCGGGTGCGGATAGTTGAGCTGGCCACCGAGCACGACTTCTGGGTTTTCGAGGACGACCCTTACCGAGAGCTGCCCTTCGAGGGAGAGGCGCTGGAGACGATGCTCTCAATGGACAAGGCCGACCGGGTCATCCACGCTTCGTCCTTCTCGAAGACAGTCAGCCCAGGCGTACGTGTCGGCTACCTCGCTGGGCCGGGAGCAGTGATCTCCAAGCTTGCGAAGAGGGCAAACGAGACCTACATCTCGCCGAACATGCTGGCCGAGGCAGTGGTGCTCGAGCTGTGCAGCTCCGGTGGCCTGGATCGCAACATCGAGTTCGTCAAGGGCGCCTTGCGCGATCGTCGCGACGCGCTGGTCGAGGCGCTGGGTGAGCAAATTCCCGAGGCCGAGTTCGTCGTGCCCGGCGGTGGCTACTTCCTCTGGCTCGACCTCACCGCGGGAACCGACACCGCGGCCCTTCTAGCCGAGGCGAAGGGCGAAGGCGTTGCCTTCGTCGCGGGGCCGGACTTCATGATCGACGGCGGCGAGAACAGCCTCCGACTCTCCTTCGCAAGCGTGCCACCCGATCGCATCCCGGAGGGCGTTGCCCGCATCGCCCGCGCTCTAGAGCGCACCCGCGCCGGCTCACCCGCCTAAGCCAGCGCAGTCGGCGCCTGGCGGCGTCCTCGGTCGCTCACGTGCGAAGCACGCTTGCTCCCTGCGTCCTTGCCGCGCTTGACTGCGCTGGCTTAGCGGCCGTAGCGGTCTGAGGAGAGGACCAATTGGTCTGGAATTGCCGCCCGGGGCGGTGGTGCTGGATCGGCTCGAACGGAGACGGTCTCCGCGACGCTGGGAGAGACGCGATGCGAGCCGTCATCGGAGGCGATCGTCACCCCGTCGTCGTCTGACTCCTCGACGGTGCCCTCCAACCCTGGCTCCAGGCCCGCCTCTTTCAAGTAGTGCAGCAACTCCTCGGCCTCGTTCTCAAAGCGCAGCACGTGGACCTTGGCGCCGACCTCGACATCGGCAAGCAGCGCTCCCTGCTCGCGCGCGCCCTCGACGATCGGGTGCCCGTGCGGGCAGGTGGTCGCGTCACCGATTGCCGCCCGCATCCGCTCCTCGAGGACGGGGGACATCGCGTGCTCGATCCGCTCGGCCTCCTCGTGGACCTCGTCCCAGGGGATGCCCAGCACATCGGTGAGGAAGCGCTCGATCATCCGGTGGCGCCGGACGATGTGGCTCGCGTGGTCTCGCCCCGACTCGGTGAAGCTGAGTGACTTGTCGGGCTTCCGCTCCACGTAGCCGTCGTTGACCAAGCGGCCGATCATCTCGTGGACCGTGGGGGGCGAGAGCTGCATCGCGCGGGCGATATTTGCGCCGGTCATCGGCAGCCCGGCCTCCTCCAGCCAGAACATGATCTCCAGGTACTCCTGCTCGGCGACGGTCGCGTCACTCATCGCTTCGATACTAACGACGCTCAATCAGCGTAGAAACGACCGCCTCGTAGAAGCCGTCGCCCATTGCGCCCTCGGTGACGGTTGCGTTGTCCCATGCGGAGAGCGCCTGGCGCAGGCCGGGGTCGCGCTCGGGCCCGTTGGCGACGACGAAGAAGCGCCCCACCGCGGCGGCAACCTCGAGGTCCTCGACCGAGTCGCCGACCGCGATGCAGTCGGCGGGGTCATAGCCGCGAGCCCGCGCATGTGCGGCAACGGCATTTGCCTTGCTGACCATCTGCGGCACCAGGTGGTAGGCGTGGGTGGGCCCGTCGATGGCCGGCATCTCACGGCCGATCGCTCCGTTGTCGAGAAGGCGCAGATCGCCGTGCCCTTCCTTGCCGAGCAGCTCGTTTGCGGCGGGGACATCGACCTTGCCGCGGAAGAGGTGGGAGAGAACGCGGCCGTGATGCCAGGGAGCGTGGTACTCGAGTCGCCCTTCGAAATGCTTGAACAGCAGCTTCGGGATGCCGCGCTGCTCGATCTTCTCGTAGACGGTGCCGTCCTCGTCGGGGACGAGGTCCCCGGTCAGCAGCGTCGTCTCGCCGTCGATCGCGTAGGCGCAGCCGGCCTCATAGATGTAGGAGGTCTGGCCCATTAGCCGGGCCGCCTCATGGACCTGCGCCTCGCGGCGGCCCGACATGATCACCACCTCAACCCCGGCTCGCTCGCATGCCTCGAGCCCTCGCGCCTGGGCAAGCGAGAACGCGCCCTCGGCGTCGCGGAAGAGCGAGCTGCCCTTGCCGAGCAGGGTGCCGTCGAGATCGGTGTAGACACAGCGCAGCGCCATGGTTGCGGTCGCTACGGTAGCCGCCATGAGTGCAGAGCGAGCGAAGCGTCGCAATCTGATTCCCCGCAAGCGAGCGGAGCGAGATCCAGTTGCATGCTGGCGACTAGCCGATCGAACCCTCGAGCTGGAGCAGCCGCTTGCGGCCGGGATCGTCAACGTCACCACCGACTCGATGTTCGAAGGGGCGCGGAGCGAGACGCCCGAGCAGGCGATCCGCGACGGCAAGGAGCTGGTCGAGGCGGGGTTCGACATGCTGGATGTCGGCGCGGTGGCGGCCAAAAGCGGCCCTCCGGTCCCCCCGGATGAGGAGGCCGCGGCGCTGGTGCCGGCAATCGAAGGGCTTGTCGGCGCCGGTGTCCCGGTCTCGGCCGACACCTTCTCAGCCGAGGTCGCGAGAGCCGCGTTGGCGGCGGGGGCGGTGGTCGTCAACGACATCTCCGGCGGCTCGGAGGAGATGTTCGAGCTGGTGGCCGAGACCGGCTGTGGGTACGTGCTGATGCACATCGAGGGGCCCCCACGGGTTGATCGGCGGCCTCGCGAGTACAGCGACGTGGTCGAGCATCTCAAGTCGTGGTTTGGGGGGAGAGTCGAGCTGGCGGTTGGCCTTGGAGTCGATGAGGAGCAGATCGCGATCGACCCCGGACTCGACTTCGACCTCACCACCGACCAGGACCTGGAGATCCTGCGCCGGCTGGATGAGCTCCGCGACCTGGGGCTCCCCCTCTATGTGTCGCTCTCACGCAAGGACTTCATCGGAGCCGTGCTGGCGGGGTCCTGGGAGGACCGGCTTCCGGCGGCCGACCGCGAGTGGGGAACGATTGCGGCGCTGACCCTGGCTGTCCAGGGGGGCGCCGACATCCTCCGGATCCACGACGGCAGCTCGCTGCAAGCGATGCGCGTCGCCGGCCGCATTGCTCGGCCCGCCCGGAGCGCCTCCTAGTGGCGACGGGCCTGCTCGAGACACCTTGGGCAATTGCGATCGACCCAGCCCGGCGCGACGGTCGCATCGTCGCCGAGAGCGCCGAGACGGAGCGCAAGTCGAAACAGGTGGCGATACCCAAATCGCTCGACCCCGCCTTTGTCGAGGCGCTGAACGCCGCCGGCATCGATCGTCTCTATTCCCATCAGCTCGAGGCCCTCAAGGCGGCGGAGAACGCCAACCTCGTGATCACCAGCGGCACCGCGTCGGGCAAGAGCCTTGCTTTCAACCTGCCGGTTCTCGACGGCATTGCCCGCGATCCCAAGCAGCGCGCCCTCTACCTCTACCCAACGAAGCCGCTTGCCCAGGACCAAGCGCGAAAGCTCGCAAGTCTGCGCCCACCGGGCCTGCGCGAGGCGATCTATGACGGCGACACACCGCGCGACGAGCGGCCGGCGATTCGCCGCCGCAACAACCTGGTTCTCACAAACCCCGACATGCTCCACGTCGGGTTGCTCCCCAACCACAAGAGCTGGGGCGACTTCCTCTCCAACCTGCGTTGGATCGTCGTCGATGAGGCCCATACCTATCGTGGTGTCTTCGGGTCTCACGTCGGCAACGTGCTGCGGCGGCTGCGGCGCGTGGCGCGAGCCTATGGCGCCGACCCGCGCTTCCTTTTGGCCTCGGCGACAATCGCCAACCCAGTCGAGCTGGCCGAGCGGCTGGTCGGCTTGCCGTTTGAGCTGATCGACGAGGACGGGGGCCCGCGAGCCGGCCGCGAGATCGCGATGTGGAACCCGCCGCTGATCGACAGGGCGACCGGCACACGGCGCTCAGCGCTCTCCGAGGCGGCTGAGCTCCTGGCCGACCTCGTCTCCAATGACGTGCGGACTATCTGCTTCCTCAAGAGCCGGCGCGGGATCGAGCTGATCCAGCGCTTTGCCCGCGATGCGTTGAAGGCGCGCGGAAAGCTTGCGCTGGCGGAGCGGATCGCTCCCTACCGGGGCGGCTACACCCCGCAGCAGCGGCGTGAGATCGAGGCCCGGCTGACAGAGGGCGAGCTGCTGGCGGTGGTGGCAACCGACGCCCTGGAGCTGGGCATCGACATTGGCGAGCTCGATGCCGCGATCTGCGTGACCTTTCCCGGGACCGTCGCCAGCTTGCGGCAGATGTGGGGCAGGGCAGGGCGCAGGCGGCGAGGTCTGGCCATCTACGTTGCCGGACAGGACGCGCTCGACCAGTTTTTCTGTCGCCACCCAGATGAGTTCATCGACCGACCGGTCGAGGCGGCGATCCTCGACCACGAAAACGAGCAGATCGCTTCCCGTCACCTGATCGCGGCGGCCTACGAGATGCCGCTCACCGACTCCGACGACGAGATCTTCGGCGAGGCGTGGCGTGGGCGGGCAGAACGACTCACCTCGGAAGGCGAGCTCCGCCGCGCAGGCCGGAAACTGATGGCCAGTCGCAGCGAGTTCGTCGCTTCGAAGATCCCGTTGCGCTCAGCCTCGACCGACTCGGTTGCGGTGATCGAGCGCGGCTCCGGCGAGATGCTCGGGCTGGTCGAGGCGGAGCGCGCCTTTACCACCATCCATCCCGGCGCGATCTACCTGCACATGGGGCGCTCCTATGAGGTCGAGCAGCTCGACATTCGAGGGCGCCGTGCGATCGTCTCGGCCTTCGAGGGCGATTGGTACACGCGCCCCAAGAAGGACACCGAGATCTACATCGATCGGATCCGCGAGCAGCGGCAGACAGCGGGAGTCGATCTGCACTTCGGCGAGGTCTCGGTCACCGAGCAGGTGATCGCCTTCCAGCGCGTCTCAATCACCGACCAGAAACCGGTGGACATCGTCTCGCTGGACCTTCCCGAGCAGAGCTACGCGACCCAGGCGCTCTGGTACGTGGTGCCGGACGAGCTCCGCAACACGATGCCGCTGAATGTGCTGCTCGGCTCGCTCCATGCGACCGAGCACGGGCAGATCGCCGTGCTGCCGCTGATCGCTATGTGCGACCGCTGGGACATTGGGGGCCTCTCGACCAACGTCCACTTCCAGACGGGCGAGGCGACGATCTTCATCTACGACGGTCACCCGGGCGGCGTGGGGATAACCCTGCGCGGCTATGAGCAGTTCGAGCGCCTGCTCGGTGACGCCGAGCGATTGATCGCCGAGTGTCCCTGCGAATCCGGTTGCCCCTCCTGCGTACAGAGTCCCAAGTGCGGCAACCTCAACGAACCTCTCCACAAGGAGGGCGCGTTGGAGTTGATGCGGACGATGAAGGGAGCCCAGTGAAGGGAGAGAGTGAGCCTCGCCGTCACGAACAGCAGGGAGGTTCCGTCGAGGCCCACCCCCTCCCTTCCGAGCGCACACGTCAAATCGCCGTCATCGGCTCCGGTAGGTGCGACGAGGAGTCGGAGGCATGGCGCCTTGCCGAGGAGGTGGGTCAGCGGCTCGCCAAAGCTGGCGTCGTCCTCGTCTGCGGGGGAGGCGGGGGCGTGATGGAGGCGGCGTCCCGGGGTGCCGCGCAGGCCGGTGGCACTGTGATCGGAATCGTGCCCTCGAACTCGCCGGCGGACGCGAATCCCCACTGCACCCACGTGGTCTCCACCGGCATCGGCTACGCGCGGAACCTCGCCGTCGTTGCTTCGGGCGAAGCCGTGATCGCGGTCAGCGGCGAGTGGGGCACCCTCTCGGAGATCGGCCACGCCCGCCAGCTCGATCGCACCGTTATCGCCCTCCGCAGTTGGGCCCTGCGTGGCGAAGGCCCGATGGAGTCCGCCCCGGGCATCGTCCCAGTGGCGAGTGCCGAGGAGGCCGTTGCGGCCGCCCTCGATGCGGTCTGACCGGAAGCAGTCTGGGTCCAAACGCGCTCGCCCTCGTCTGCCGACGGTCGCTAGCCTTCCCCGAGCGCGGCTCGCCGCGTTGCTGGCGAGGTAGCTCAGTTGGTAGAGCACACGACTGAAAATCGTGGTGTCGTGGGTTCGATTCCCACCCTCGCCATTCCCCGAATCCCAGACCTGGCCTCAAGTCGAGGTCCGGGCCGGGATCGGGCGCAATGGCCGAGGTAACAGCGGGGGTAACAGGAGATCCGCATGGCAGACGATGAGACGCACGATCTGACTCAGATTTCCGACCTTCTTAAGGCTCTCGAAAGTCGAAATTGCGCTCCCGGCCACCAGGTGGATCGGATCGGAGCGTTTGACGGGACGCCTGTCAGCCTCCAATGGTTAACTCGGAACCGCCGCTGATGGATGGCCGGGTGGCTCTAAGGACTGAATAGACTCGCGGCGATGGCGATCATTGACGAGCGGGTCCGCGCTTATTACGACCGCCGCGCGTTGGAGTACGACGACTGGTGGTTAGGAAAGGGACTTTTCAAGCGCCGCAATCGTCCTGGCTGGGCCGCAGAGGTCGAGTTGCTCACGAGGTTGCTTGAGCAGCTATCCCCAGCCCGCACTCTCGACATAGCATGTGGGACCGGCTTCCTCACCTGCCACCTCCGCGGTGAGGTAGTGGGCCTAGATCAGAGCGCGGAAATGGTCCAAATCGCTGCTTCGAGGATGCCTACTGCACAGGTACTCCAGGGCGATGCAGTCCCGCTCCCATTCCGAGACCAGGCGTTCGACCGAATCTTCACGAGCCATTTCTATGGGCATCTCCTTCCTGCCGAGCGTGTGGCGTTTCTCGCCGAGGTTTGCCGAGTAGGCGCACAGCTTGTGGTTGTGGATGCCGCATTGCGCGACGACGTGGACAGAGAGGAATGGCAGGAGCGGACGCTGAATGATGGATCGTGCCACCGGGTTTACAAGCGCTATTTTGTCGCTACCGATCTGGTTGAGGAGTTTGGTGGCGGCACGGTGTTGCACGAAGGGCGCTGGTTCGTCGCCGTTGCGGTTGAAACCGGCTGACCGAGGCACCCTGGCGGGATAGGTTCACCAATTGTGCGAACCGCAATCGTCTCCGATCTGCACCTCGGCAGCCACTCCGGCAAGGATCTGCTGCGCGACTTGGAAATCCGGCGTGCCCTGCTGGAGGAGATCGAATCCGCCGACCGCCTGGTACTGCTCGGCGACGTAATTGAGTTACTTGAGCTGCCGCTCGCCGCGGTGCTGGCCGTCGCCAAGCCCTTCTTTGAGGAGCTTGGAGAAGCGATGGCGGGGCGCAAGGTGATCCTCGTCCCCGGCAATCACGATTACCGGCTCGCTGAGCCGCTGCTTGAACAAGTCGCTGTTCAGGGACGGCGGCTCGGCCTTGAGCAACGCGTTGCGCCCGTCGGCAGGACAGCGAAACGGATCGCCACGTGGCTGGGGGATTCAGAGCTGGAGATCGCTTACCCGGGTGTGTGGCTGCGTGATGATGTATATGCCACCCACGGCCACTACATGGACTGCCACCGAGGCCTACTCCGTATGGAGTGCATCGCTCCCGCAGTGGTGATGCGTGCATTCGGCTCATTGCCCAATCTGGCGGACCCGGCCGAGTACGAGCGTGTGCTACGCCCCATCTATCGATTCGGCTTCTCCTTAGCTCAGGTAGGATTTGGACGCTGTGCCATGCGCCTGATGCAGCGCACATGGCGCACGATGTTTGGCCGTAAAGGCAGGGGTGCCCACCGCACAGTGTTCAGCGTCGGCGTTTCGGCTGGGGTCTGGAGTCTCAACCGCCTTCTTCGTGCCGAGTTCTGTGCCGACCCCTCGGGAACGGCGATCTACCGCGGCAGCATTGACGGCGGGACTCAGCTAGTTGAGCGGCTGCAAGTTCGCGCCGCTCATACGATTATGGGCCATAGCCACTGGGGTGGCCCCGGGTGGAAAGAGGCGGAGTGGCTTCTGCCCGACGGCGGATATCTCTACAACACTGGCAACTGGGTTTTCGATCCAGCCCTCCACGACGCCCGCACTCCGCCTGGGGCCAACTGGCCCGGGACCGTCATTTGGCTGGAAGACACGGGATCACCTCTCCGCACCAATCTGCTGTCGGAGCGGCCGCTCGGCGAGCTGGCGGCTGCGGTAGCCCGCATTGCCCCCGGCGAGGGATCGAGGCAGTCAGTGCAGGCCCCATAACCCGGAGTTGAAGGCACTAGCTCTATGACCGCCTGCCCCGCTCGTAGCCAGGTGTCTAGATCTTCGTGATCTCCCACATCGAGGACGTCACCGACCACTGCTCGAAGCACATCGAGGTGATACGAGAGAACGGCATCAGCAGGGTCGCCGAGCCGAGCATGCGTGAGCTAGAACGCTGCCGGTGAGGTGTCGTCCACCTTCCAGGCTCCGTCCTCGTTCGTCATCAGGGCGAAGTAATCGGTGTTGTGGGCGCCGTGGTAGAGGAGGAAGGTCATTTTCCCTCCGACCCGGAGGCTGGCGGCGTCGACCTCGGTTGCCGCGACGCTGGCGGCTTGCGGTATCCCAATCGCCAGTGCGCCCAAGGTCGCCGCACAGCCCTTGCCCTCGAGCTTCGAAGACTGCGCGGCAAGCTGTTCCAGTTCACGAACTTTTCCCTCCGAGAGGTAGGAGCAGGCTGACTCCCAGTCTTTTTCGGCGCGGGCGACCAAGTAGGAGTGCAGGACGGTGGCCGCCTGCGTGAGTTCCGCTTTGCTTGCCTCGCGGCCGAAGTTCTGCACGCTGTTGTCGCCGCCCGGTTCGCGGAACTGGGCCGAGCCGCCGCCGGAGACCTTCAGGACGGCAACTTCGGAATCGGAGGTAGCGTCATCGTTGCCGCAGGCGGCGAAGCCGATCGCAAGGACTGCAGCAACGAGCACCGCAATGAGCCTGGACGCGACCCTCATGGCTTAGAAGATGCCGAGGCGGTCCGGAGGCCAGTAGGTCGCAAAGGCCTTGCCGATGATCCAATCGCGGGGGATGGGGCCCCAGAAGCGACTGTCGTCGCTTTCGCCGCGGTTATCGCCCATCATGAAGTAGTGGTCGGGTGGGATGGTGATTTGCTTCGGAAGATTGCAGCCTGGGGCCAGGCCGCACGGTCTTATAAATGCCTCGTCTGTGTTCTCCACCCCGTTGACGACCGGATGCCCGTCGATGACGCTGAGCGTGTCGCCGGGGCCGGCGACGATTCGCTTGATGAAGTTCTGATCTGACTGGGCAAGGGTCGGGCGCGGGCAGGCTTCCCGCGGCCCATGGGGGACGCCGCACTGGTCGTAGCTCTGGGAACCGGGGTCGACTCCAGCCGGCGGGCTGAAGACGATGATGTCGCCGATCTCGGGATCGCTGAAGTGGTAGATGAATCGGTTGACCAGCACCCGCTGGCCGATGTCCAGGGTGGGTTCCATCGACTGTGAAGGGATCTGGTAGGGCTTGACCAGCAAGGCCTGGATAACCAGCGCAAGGATGAGAGCCAGCGAGACGATCGCGACCCACTCGACCAGCAAGCCCTTGCCGGTCTTCGGCTTGGGGATCACAGTCTTCCGCCCCGTCGGCGCGTCTCACCGGACTTCTCGCTCTCGGCTTCTCTTGCCCCCACCGGGCGAGACGCTACACGCGATCAGCTCGAAGGGGGTCGAGCATTTAGGGCCGATTTACTTTTGCGGAGCCGGCAAAGACTCGGTTGCCTTCCCATATCGCCCGCCTACACCCGAACCCTTTCCGTCGTGCTGGGCAAGCGCCGCAACGGCGGCAAGGGCAGCGGCAACGACGAGAGCCGGCAGCCGCTTCGAGGTCACGCCGCGGTTCGCCGCGCCTCTCGGACGAGCCACCAGTCGACGACGTAGCCGCCGAAGGGCACAACAGCGCCGACCAAAATCCAGAAAGTCGTGATCCCGGACCACCCCAGGCTCGAGCGGACATTGAGGGCGACGATTACGTAGAGGATGAACAGGCCGCCGTGGATCGGGCCGAGGATCTGGACGCCCAGTTCGCCGTCCCCCTGGTGCTTGAAATAGGAGGCGACCAGGAGTGCGATGAAGCTCGTCGCCTCGGTCAGGGCGATGTACCGCATGGCCTTCACGGGCTGGAACCCTAGATGGTTGATTCCGCGGCCGTGGAGCCAACCATCTGCTAGCCGAGCTCTTCCAGCAGTTGGGCGATCCGACGCTCTATATCGGTGCGGGTGCGCCGAACCTCCTCCAGCGGCCGGCCCTTCGGATCGGGAAGGTCCCAGTCGAGATAGCGCTTGCCGGGGATGTAGGGGCATTGGTCGCCACACCCCATGGTCACCACGACGTCGGCCCACTCGGCGTCCTCGCGTGCCAGGCGATGAGGCACCCGATCGGCGAGGTCGATATCCAGCTCACCCATCGCTTCGACCACCTCGGGATGAACGCGCTCAGCGGGTGTGGTTCCGGCCGATCGCGCCTCGTGTCGATCGCCGGCAGCGCGGGTAAAGAGCGCCTCGCTCATCTGCGAGCGGCCGGCGTTGTGCAGACAGACGAAGAGCACCCGTGCCATCAGATGCGTTCTCCCTCGAGCTCAAGGGAAGCGGTCGGCCCATCCGCTGCCGAGCGAGACGATTCCGGGGCGCCTCGGACGAGCTGGTAGGCGAAAGCCCCAAGCGCGGCCCCGGCAACCGGGGCGAGGAGATAGATCCAGAGGTCGTGCAACTCACCCGAAACAAGTGCTGGGCCGATCGACCGAGCGGGGTTCATCGAGGCGCCTGTCACCGGCCCACCGAAGAGGGCGTCGAGGCCGACCGTCCCTCCGATGGCAATTGCCGCTGCGGCCCCGACCGCTCGGGTGTCGGTCGCCACGGCCATGATCACAAACATCAGGAAGGCCGTCAGCATGACCTCATAGATGACGGCACTGCCGGCTCCGACCGAGGGGAGCGTGACGCCAAGCGAGGCGGGCTCGCTGGGCCAGACCGCCAGGAGGACGGCGGCGGCGGCGATGGCGCCACCGGTTTGGGAGACCATGTAGACGAGCGCCTCGCGGCGCGGGAAGTGCCGCGTAAGCGTGAACGCAAGGGTGACCGCCGGGTTCAAATGGGCACCCGAGAGGTGCCCCGTCGCGTAGATCATGGCCATGATCACCAGGCCGAAGACCAGCGAAACACCTACCGCCCCCAGGACCCCGCCGTATACGGCATTGGTGACGATCGCTCCGCATCCCGCGAAGACCAAGGCAAAGACGCCGAAAGCCTCGGCGGCCGCACGGCGCAGGAGGTCGGGACGTGCATCCATGCAGCGCCTCTTCAGCAGCAGGCGGTAGCCGCCGCTGCCTCAACTCGCCCGGGAGCCGTGAACACTTCGCGCACCGCCTCGAGCGCCCCTGGCACCAGGCTGAAGTAGCTGTAGGTGCCGCGCGTGTCGCGCTCGATCAGCCCGGCATCGAGCAACTGCTTGAGGTGGTAGCTGACGGTGCCCTGCGAGAGGCCCAGCAGCGGCTGCACCTCGCAGACGCAGACCGGCTCAGCCCCCGCTCGCAGCAGCAGGTTGACGATCCGCAGCCGATGCCGGTCGGCGAGGGCCTTCATCACACCCTCGAGTTCCGTGGCTCGCTCGCCGGAGAGCGAGGAGCCGGCAAGCGGCGTGCAGCACTGGATTACCGGCAGCTCAGGCACGGTTCGGAGCATAGGGCATTCATTGAAAATCTTCAATGAAGATCGGCCCCTCCATCCTGGTAGAAGGCGGTTGCATGAAACCGCTTGCCCAAGGGCACCGGCAGTGAGAGCCAGGCGCTTTGACTATCGCCAGCTGGCGGCGATCTACGCAGGCGGCGTGATCGGCGCCCTCGCTCGGGTTGGCCTCGCGGAGGCCGCTCCCCACGGGCCCGACGCCTGGCCCTGGCCCACCTTCGCCGTCAACATGGCCGGTGCGCTGCTGCTCGGCTACTTCGTCGCGAGGCTGCGCGATCACCCGGAGGACAGCCTTGCCCACCCCTTCCTAACGACTGGAATCTGCGGCACCCTGACCACCTTCTCGACTATGCAGCTGGAGTTGTTCGAGATGGTCGACGCCGGCAATCTCGCCCTCGCGGCCGCTTACATCGCCGCCACCCTCGGGGTCGGCTTCCTCTTCGTTCGCACCGGGATAGCACTGGAGCGCCGACCGGAGCATGGTCGATGAGCGCGGAGCGACCTCCCATATTGCCTCTGGTCCAGTTTGCGCCGGGCGCGAAGCGTGAGGCTTTGTCATGAGTGCTCCTGCTTGGATTGCCGTCGCCCTACTCGGCGGTGCCGCCGCGGCCGCTCGCTTCCTCATCGATGTTGAGCTGACGGCTCGAACGGACCATCCATTTCCAATCGGCATCCTGGCGGTCAACATCGCCGGCACGCTGGCCCTTGGTCTGGTCGCCGGGGCTGCCCTGAGCGGCGAGGCACTGGTCATAGTCGCCGGCGGAGGGATCGGCTCCTTCACCACGTTTTCCACCTGGATCCTCGACTCCCATCGGCTCGGCGAGGCCGGGCATACACACCTCGTTTGGCTCAACATTGGCCTCTCGCTCCTGGCCGGCTTCGCCGCAATTGTTGTCGGCCACTGGATCGGCGCGGAGCTCTAAGGGCGTTCAAATTCACGTCCGCCGGTCGCTCTACTTTTGAAATCGAGATGGAACAGCAAGCGTTCGACGAGCAACAGCAGGCCCTAACCGACACCCTCGCCTCAGTAAGGGTTCCGCTGCGCGATCTGCAGGACGGCCAGCGGGTCAAGGGCGTATATGCCGTTCGAGAGCGCGAGCTGCGACGCAAGCGCGACGGCGGGGCTTGGCTGCGATTGGTTCTCGGCGACTCCAGCGGCAGCGTCGAGGCGGTCGCTTGGGAGGACGCAGAGGCGCGCTATGCGCTTGCCGCCAAGGGGGCGGCGGTCTTCGTCGCCGGGGGGTTTGAGATAAGCGAGCGCTGGGGCTCCAAGATCAAGATCGCCGAGCTGCGAGAGGCGGCTCCGGATGAGTTCCGGGCGGAGGACCTCGAAACCGAGTCCGACCTTTCGCGGGATCTTCTCGAAAGCGATCTGCGCGAGCTGCTCGCGACGGTTCAGAACCCACAGCTTCAGGCTCTGCTCGACCGTTTCTTCGGTGAGGGGTCGGAGATCTGGGCGCGGTTCCGCGAGGCTCCCGCGGCCAAGGTCTACCACCAGGCCTATCGCCACGGCCTGCTCGAGCACACGATTTCGGTGGCCCAAGCGGTAAGCGCCGCCGCCAACTTCTTCCCGGGGATCGACCGCGAGATAGCGGTTGCGGGGGCCCTCCTGCACGACATCGGCAAGACCGAGGCCTACAACGACGATCCCCTCGCGATCGACCTCACTGACGCCGGCCGCCTTCAGGGCGAGATCCCGCTTGGCTACTACAAGGTGCGCCGCCAGATCGAGGAGATCCCCGGCTTTGACCCCGATCTGGCTCAGGCCGTCCTACACATCATCCTCAGCCACCACGGCTCCCTAGAGCACGGTTCCCCGGTGGTGCCCGCCACTCGGGAGGCTGTCCTCGTGCACATGATCGACAACCTTGGCGGTCGCCTTGGCAGCTTCGACAGGCTGGAGCGCGAGCTCCCGGTTGGCGAGTCCTGGTCGAACTTCGACCGGGCTCTTTCAGGCTCAGCCTACTTCGGCCAGCGCGCTGCCTGAGCTAGCCGCTCAGCCCGCCCCGTACCGCTTCGCACAGCGCCGAACCCGATCCACGTTGCCAGTCGCTTTTTCCATGCAGTGCCGCAGCTTGTAGAGGTCGCCCTGCTTCTTGGAGTCCTTCAGAGCCTGGCTGAGCTGGCGTTCGACCTGCTTGTTGACGTTTTCCAGGGTCACATCGATTTCGTCGAAGCCGCTCGCTTCGAATGACTTCTGAATCGAGTTGTTGGCTTCCTTGCTGATCGTCTCGGTCGTCTGCAGGACTGGCTTGACGATGAAGAGGTAGCAGAGCACCAAAATCCCAGCGGCTACGGCGAGCCGGATGATCCCCGAGGTGAGGCTGCCAAACAGGTTGCGGAGGACGTCCACGTGCGCGGCCCAGCGTAGCTGTCTGTTGGGCCACCGTCCCAGCTGAGCGGTCGCCCCCTGGGCACCCGCTCGCAAAATGCGGGAATCGGCGTTGGGGGGCGAGAAGCCCACCCCAGCGCTCTCACTATCCTGGCACCGTGGCTAAGGACACCGAGAAGCTGATTCGCCAGCTCTCCCTTATCTCGTTCCTGATGGCCCAGGGAAGGCCAGTTTCGGCCCTGGAGATCAAGCGCGAGGTGGAGGGCTACAGCGACATGAACGATGACGCCTTCGCGCGGCGCTTCTATGCCGATCGCGCTGAGTTGGACAGCCTCGGCATTCAGCTCGGCGTGGAGAAACCAGGTGAGGGATTCTTCGAGGCCGAGCTCTACTCGCTACCGCCCGAGAATTTCTACCTCGACGCGATCGAGTTCGACGAGGGCGAGTTGGCCTCGCTCAGCACGGCGCTTTCGTTGCTCACCGATGGCGGCTTCGCCTACGCGGAGCCGTTGCGGCTTGCCCTCCAGCAGGTCGCTTGGGGACATCCGAACCCGCTCAGCGAAGAGGGAGCGTCAGCCCCGGTCGAGATGGCGATGACCGCCTCAGCCGGCGGGCGCGACCTCTCGCAGCGCCTCTCCAAGATCGAGACCGCCATCTCTCGCCGCAAGACGATCGAGTTCACCTACTACACGATGGAGCGCGACGATACGGCGAAGCGCAAGGTCGACCCCTACCACCTCGTGTTCCGCAGCGGCCAGTTCTATTTGATCGGCTACTCGCACGAGCGCGATGCCGTGCGGGTTTTCCGCCTCTCCCGCATCCAGGACAAGGTCGGCTATGCCACCAAGGCCGAGCACGATTTCTCACCTCCAGAGGACTTCGACCGCCGCGACTACGGCCAGCGTGCCGACTGGCAGCTGGGGGAGCTGGCGGCCACTGCGAAGATCTTCGTGCGCGAGCGCATCGCCTGGCTGATCGAGCGCGATTACACCACCTACGGCAAATTGCGCCCAGCGAAGAAGTCAGATGGTGCGCCGGGCAAGGGCTCGATCTTCGAAACCGAATACGCATCGCCCCGGGAGCTGATCGCTTGGGTACTGCGCTGGCGCCAGAACGCCAGCGTCCTCGGCCCCGGCGAGCTGCGCGAGGAAACGGAGCAGCGCGTCGCGCTTCTCCGTGACCGTCATGAGAGCAGCTTCGAGCTGGCCAAGACCGTGAAGCGACCGTTGCCCGACCCCCCTCGACGCTCGCGCTCCAATGGCCGCGGAGAGGCAGCGATTCGCCCGGAGCGATTCGCCCGGCTGGTCACCCTCGCCGGCATGCTGATCGAGTCGGCAAAGGCCGAGGAGCGGTTGCGCGTCGCCGAGTTGCGCGATCGGTTGGAGCTCACCGACGAAGAGCTGCAGGAAGACATCGACCTGCTCAACGTCGTCAACTTTGGAGGTGGCACGTACGTCCTCTACGCCGAAATCCAGGGTGACGAGGTCGAGGTCGACTCAGAGCCCTACGGCGACAACTTCGCCCGCCCGGCGCGCCTGCTGCCATTGGAGGCCAAGGCGCTCGTCGCTGCGATTGACCTGTTTGGAGATCATCTGCCGCAGGGCGGGCTGCAGAGCGCTCGCAAGAAGATCGTCAAAGCCCTGGGCCACGATCCTTCCGAAGAGGGACTGGAGATCGCCTCGGGCGGTGGCGGCGACACCGAGGTGGCCCGAGTCGTCAACGACGCGGTCGTCTCCCGCCGCACCCTCGATATCCAGTACTACAAGGAGAACGAGGATCAGTTCACCAAACGCTCGGCGGAGCCCTACCGGCTGGAGAATGGCCGCGAGGGCTGGTACGTGGAGTGCTACGACCTGACCAAAGGCGGCATTCGGCATTTCAAGCTCGATCGGATCAAGGAAGCGACGCTGACCGGCGAGACCTTCGAGCCGCGCCCGGAGGTGGAAGAGCTCGCCGGGGTCGAGGGGTGGATGACCGACGGCGAAGTTCCCACCGCGCAGGTGGCCCGGGTGTGGGTCTCGCCCGAGCGAGCTCGCTGGCTGCGCGAGGAGCGGACCGTGGTCGAGGAGCTTGCCGACGGCGCCGTCGTGGTCGAGCTGCCCTACGCGGGAACGTCGTGGCTGGTGCGGGAGATCCTGCGCGGCGCCGGCGACCTGGTGGTGCTGGAGCCCGAGGACGCCCGCGAGGCGATCTCAAAAGGGGTCGAGGGCTGACCCGAGAGGCGGAAGCCCCCCTGCTGCCAGATTCTGTTGGCGAATTAGTGAGCCCAGGGGCTACAAAAGTCGTCAACAAATCCAGCGGGTGCGAGAGCTGAGGTGGACACGGCGCCGGGGCACCCCGAGATCGCACGAATCGTCGCTCCGAACCCGGGGGCGATGACCTTAGAGGGGACGAACACCTACCTATATGGAGCAGATCCGTGTGTGGCGATCGATCCCGGCCCCGACGACGCCGGCCATCTCGCCGCCGTTCGTGCCGCTGCAACCGAGCGCGGCGGCGTCGGCGTCATCCTCCTCACCCACAGCCATGGGGACCATGCCGATGGGGCGAGTCATCTAGCCGAAATGGCGAAGGGGTCGGCGGGGGCGCCACCGGTCATCCTTCCCTCTGATGGCGATGAGCACGGCGGCCTGCGTGCCATCTCCACGCCCGGCCACGCCGCCGACCACGTTTGCCTTCTGACCGCCGACCACGTTTGCTTCAGCGGCGACCTGGTTCTCGGCGAGGGCTCGACTTTCGTCCCCCCCGACGGGGGTTCGCTCTCGGCCTATATGGATTCTCTGCGGCGCGTCCAAGCCGAGCCGATCGAGTTGATCTGCCCCGGGCATGGGCCGTGGGTGGAAGACCCCACCGCGAAGCTGGCGGAATACGTCGAGCACCGCGAGATGCGGGAGCGCCGGCTGGTGGCCGCCCTCGAGCGCGGCGAGCGCTCGCGCGAGGCGCTGCTGGCCGAGGTCTGGGACGACGTGCCGGCGCAGGTCCGCCCAGCCGCGGCACTGGTGATGGAGGCCCATCTCGAGAAGCTGAAAGGTGAGGGCAGACTCCCGGGGGAACTCACCTAGGACGACTAGCGAAATCCCGTGCGGGCGGCGAGCGCCGGACCAAGCGGGCAAGGACGCAGGATTTCCTGGCCAGCCAGCCAGGTGATACACATCGGTGGTGATCTCAAGGCGTAAGAAGGCGGCTTCGAAGGGTGCCGGTACCGCAGCACGCGCCGGCCTCATCGTGGGAGCCGCAAGCGCCGGGCTTTTCGCCGCTGGTGCAGCCACCCTCTGGCACTGGCTGGCGAGGCGGCCGCTGCCACAGGAGGAGGGCGAGATCGAGCTGGAGGCACTCGAAGGCGCCGTGAGAGTGAGGCGGGATCGCTGGGGAGTCCCTCACATCGAGGCGGAGCGCTCCGCTGACCTCTGGTTCGCGGAGGGCTTCTGCCACGGGCAAGACCGGCTCTGGCAGATGGACTTCTATCGCCGCGCCGTCTCCGGGCGGCTATCTGAGATGGCCGGCGCCGAGACACTGCCGGTCGACCGGCTGATGCGCACGCTGGGGATTCGCCGAGCCGCTGAGCGCGAGGCGGCGGCCCTCGACGCCGAGACGCGCGGCCTGCTCGAGCGCTTCTGCGAGGGGGTCAACGCGGCGGCTGCGTCGGCCAAGGCGCTGCCATTCGAGATGCAGTTGCTGCGGCTTGACTTTTCGCCATGGCGGCCCGTCGACATTCTCAGCCTCGGCAAGCTGCTCGCCTTTGGGCTCTCGACCAACTGGGAGAAGGAGCTGCTCCGCTCCGACATGACACGCGCACTGGGCCCTGAGTTGGCAGCCAAGCTCGACCCGGGATACCCGGCTGACAACCCTGTCGTCACCCAGGAAACCTGGTCGGGCGATGGCCTCGCGCTCGCCGAGCAGATCGACGCCGTACGCAATTCGATCGGGATGGCCACCGAGGCAAGCGGCTCCAACAACTGGGCGGTTTCAGGCGCGCTGAGCGCGACGGGCTCGCCGCTCCTTGCCGGCGATCCTCACCTGCCACAGAGCATGCCGGGCATCTGGTACCAGGTCGGCCTCACCCTCGGCGACCGCTGCGTCCGCGGCGCCTCGCTGCCGGGGATGCCGGGCATCTACATGGGCCAGAACGACGACGTCTGCTGGACCTTCACCAACGTGATGGCGGATGTGCAGGACCTCTTCATCGAGCGGATCGAGGGCGAGCGCTACATGTTCGAAGGCGAGTGGCGAGCGCTGGAGATCCACCGGGAGGAGATCGCGGTGAAAGGCCGCGACGAGCCGGAGATGCTCGAAGTGCGCTCCACTCACCATGGGCCGATCGTCAACGAGGCGCTGGGCGCCGACGACGCCGAGCCGCTCGCGCTGCGCTGGATCACCCTCGACGAGCCGACCGCGTTCAAGGGCATCTTCGACCTGCACGCGATCAGTTCAGGGCCGGAGCTGGTTTCGATGCTCGAGGGCCACACCTCGCCGGCTTCGAATCTGGTCTGGGCCGATCGCCACGGCTCGATCGGCTACAAGCTCGTCGGACGCCTGCCGTTGCGCAAGGGCGGCTGCCCCGATCTGCCGAAGCCGGGCTGGACGGGCGAGTTCGAGTGGGAGGGGGCGATTCCCTACGAGGAGCTCCCCGAGACGATCGACCCTGAGAGCGGCTTCCTGATCACCGCCAACAACCGCATCGTCGGCGACGAGTATCCCCATCACATCACCAGCGATTGGCTCGACGGCTTCCGGGCACGACGCATTGAGGATCTGCTGCGGGCAAGCTCCGAGCACGACATCGACGGCTTCGAGGAGATGCAGTCGGACAACCTCTCGATCCCTGGGCTCGAGGCGGCGCGGCGGCTTAGCCAGCTGAGCCCACCCGGCCAACGTGAGATGAGCGCGATCGAGCGGCTGCGCAGCTGGGATGGGCGTCTTGACCCGGACTCGATTGCCGGCACGATCTACCAGGCCTTCCTGCTGCGCCTTGCTCGCGGCACCGCCCGCGCGATGATCGGAGACCGGGACCTCTGTGAGCGCTGGCTCGACCGTGCCGACAACGGCTTCACGCCCCACGTCACCTCGCCCTGGCGCTGGCACTCGCATCTGATGAAGCTCTGGGAGGAGGGTGACGAAGAGCTGATTGGCCGGCCGTGGGATGAGCTGGCGCTGGAATCGCTGTCGGGGGCGCTCGACGACCTCGGCGATCGCTTTGGCCCCGACCCAGAGGGTTGGCGCTGGGGCCATGTGCATGAGATGGAGTTCCCTCACCCGCTCGGCGAGGCGAATCCTCTGCTGCGCAAGCTCCTGAACCGCCGCCTCAAGGCCGGTGGCGCCCAGGAGACAGTGAGTCAGATCGCCTATGACCCGAACGATCCTTACCGGGCGGTTTGGGCGCCGAGCTGGCGCCTGGTTGCCGACCCCACCGACCCCGACCGCTCACGCTGGCAAATGTTCACCGGCCAGTCGGGCCATCCCGCCAGCCCTCACTACGACGACCTTCAGGCCGACTGGCTCGAGGGCCGCACCCAGCCGGCGGCCGGCGAGGGCCCCTGGCGCGAGCTGGCCCTGGTGCCGCCGCGCTAGTCCGCCCCCGGACGCATGCGGGGGTTTCGCTAGCTGTAGATGCCAGTCACGTTGTTCCGGCTAGCTCCCTGAGCCGCGCAATAGGCGGCCGGTGGCCGAGGGCGCCATGTCGTCTGCGGTAGTTGTAGCGCTCGATCCATCCCGAGAGGGCCGCGG
>JANWHW010000031.1 GCA_025450195.1 Solirubrobacterales bacterium
CAGGACGTGCTGCTCTTCATCGACAACATCTTCCGCTTCGTGCAGGCGGGCTCGGAGGTCTCGGCGCTGCTCGGCCGGATGCCGTCCGCGGTCGGCTACCAGCCGACGCTGGAGACGGAGATGGGCGAATTGCAGGAGCGGATCACGTCGACCGAGCGCGGCTCGGTGACGTCGATCCAGGCCGTCTACGTCCCGGCCGACGATTTCACCGACCCGGCCCCGGCCTCGGTCTTCGCCCACCTCAACGCGACCACGGCGCTCTCGCGGGCGATCTCCGAGAAAGGGATCTACCCGGCGGTCGACCCGCTCGACTCGACCTCGACGATCCTCAAGCCCGACGTCGTCGGCGAGGAGCACTACCGGACCGCGACCGAGGTGCAGGAGGTGCTGCAGCGCTACAAGGAGCTTCAGGACATCATCGCCATCCTCGGCATCGACGAGCTCTCCGACGAGGACAAGCAGACGGTCTCGCGGGCCCGCAAGATCGAGCGCTTCCTCTCGCAGCCGTTCTTCGTCGCCGAGCAGTTCACCGGACGCAGCGGCGAGTACGTGCCCGTCAACGAGACGGTGCGCGGCTTCCGCGAGATCCTCGACGGCGAGCACGACGACCTGTCCGAGGGCGCCTTCTACATGAAGGGCGGCATCGACCAGGTCACCGCGGACGCCGGAGCGGCCGCGGCCGCCTAGGGAGAGACGCGTGGCCACTGAGCACATGGTCGATGTCGAGGTCCTCACCCCGGAGGGGGAGGTTTTCAGCGGCGAAGTCCGCCAGGTCTCGACCCGCACCGCGGTCGGAGAGGTCGGCATCCTCGCCAACCACGCGCCGCTGCTGGCCGCGCTGAAGCCTGCCGAGCTGCGCCTGCACGTCAGCGACTCCGAGACGAAGCGCTACGCCCAGGCCCACGGCTGGCTGCAGGTCTTCGGCAACCACGCCAAGCTGCTCGTCGAGGAGGTGCTTGCCCCCGAGGACCTCGACGTTGCAACGCTGAAAGAGCAGCTCACCGATGCCGACCAGCGCTTCGCCGAGTCCGAGGAGGGCAGCGGGGCCCGGACGCGAGCGCAGAAGGACCGCGACCGGGCCGAAGCGTTCCTCGCAATCGCTCAGGGGTGAGACGGGTTAGTTGTCCCTCCCTCGGAGGCCGTTGCGCAGCAGATCGTGTGCCGCGATTCGATTCGTTGGGCCCTGAGCCTCCACGGAAGGGACAACTAACCCGTCTCACGCCGAGGGAGGTACATCGGCCATGAGCGAGGAGCTTGTGGCGCTGGCCACTCAGCTGATCGGCTACGACACGTCTGAGCAGGAGGCGGTCCTCGAGGCGGCGGGATTCGTCAAGGGCTGGCTGGAGGCGCGCGGGATTGAGGCGGCGACCGACGAGGTTCGCGGCCTGCCGGTGATGCGGGCTGAAGTCGGGCCAGAAGACGCGCCAACGGTCGTTCTGCATGGGCACCTCGATGTGGTGCCGGGGCGGCCGGGGCAATTTGATCCGCAGGTAGAAGGGGACCGTCTCTACGGGCGTGGCGCCTATGACATGAAGGGAGCGCTCGCCGCAATGCTGGTTACCGCGGCGGCGATGCGAGACCAGGAGCGGGTGCGCGTGCGGCTGGGGATCGTCGGCGACGAGGAGTCCGAGGAGGAAGTGGATCGCGGCAGCGATCGCCTCGTCGACAGCGGCTTCCTGGGCGATTTTGCGATCACCGGCGAGCCGACCGACCTCCACATCGGTGTGGAGGCAAAGGGGGTTTTGGCGCTTCGGCTCGAGGTGCGCGGCACGGCCGCGCACGGCGCGACCCCTTGGCTGGGCGACAACGCCGTGTTGAAGGCACTCGACGTTTTCCGCAGCATCGAGTCGCTACCGTTTGCGCGGCAAAGCTCGGAGCTGTTCGACCGCCCGTCGATAAACCTTGGCCGGATCTGGGGCGGGGACGCGCTCAACAAGGTGCCTGACCGATGCGTGATCGACGTCGACATTCGCTACCTGCCAGACCAGGACTCGACCGAGGTGCTCGAGCAGGTTCGTGGTCTGCAGGACGTCGACGCGGAGGCGCTTTTCACACGCCCGCCCGCGGTCGTGGACCGCAACTCACCCTTCGTTCAGGCGCTGCGAGAGTCGGCGAGCGCCCACCACGACGGCGAGCCGATGAGCGTCGGGCGCGATGGCGCCTCGGACGCGGTGTCCTTCTTGCGGGTTGGAGTGCCGGCTGTCGAGTTCGGCCCAACCGGGGAAGGCCACCATGGCCCCGAGGAGTGGGTTTCCATCTCCTCGCTGGAGACCTACCGGCAGACGTTGGAGACGTTCCTGCGAACGATCCCCGACCGGCTGGAGAGCTGATTCGTTGATCGAGCCTGCCTTCCAGAAGCCGCCGCCATCCGGCGACTACCAACCGCCGCCGAAGCCAAAGCGCTACTGGTGGCGCTTCATGCTCGGCTCCACTGTGATCATTGCCGCCATTGGGGTGGCGACGGCAGCCAGCGTCTTGCTCTACCTGGACAGCGTCGCCGACGCCCTCTCGCACAACGACGCCTATTCCAAACTCGAGCGCTACCTCGCGCAGGTCGACGGGGGAGAGCCGGAGAACATCCTCATCCTCGGCTCCGACAAGCGCGCCGGCGACGCCGAAGACCCCGGCCGCTCCGACACGGCGATGCTGCTGCGCCTCGACCCGGACAACGACGCGATCGCGCTGATGTCGATCCCCCGCGACCTCAAGGTCGAAATCCCCGGCTACGGCACCGACAAGTTCAACGCCGCCTACGCCTACGGTGGGCCCAAGCTGGTGCTCCGCGTGGTGAAGGAACTGACCGGCCTGCCGATCAACCACGTCGTCAACGTCGACTATCTCGGTTTCGTGCAGGCCGTTTACGCGATCGGCTGCGTCTACGTCGACGTCGATCGCCGTTATTACCACTCGAACGAAGGAGTGCCGCCGTCCGAACAGTACGCGGAAATCAACGTCCAGCCGGGCTACCAGCTGATGTGCGGGAAAAAGGCACTGCAGTACGTGCGCTACCGCCATACGGACACCGACCTGGTTCGCGCCGCCCGTCAGCAAGACTTCCTCAGTGCCGCCCGTCAGCGGGTTCCGATCTCGAAGCTGGTGAGCGAGCGCAACACGCTGATTGACATCTTCACCACCTACACGACCTCGGACATCGACGACGCGAAGACGATGCTGCAGGTGCTGGAGCTGTTCATCGACTCGCGCAACGCGGCGATCAAGGAGGTCCACTTCCCGGCCGAACTGGGACCGAGCTACGTGTATGCCTCGCCCGGAGCGATTGGGGAAGCGGTCGACAAGTTCCTCGGAATAGAAGCCAGCGGCGGGCCCCGTGGCTCGCTCGAAGAAAGCGGTGAGGAATCGGCACCGGACTCCAAGGCAAAGAAGAAGGGCGGTGGCAAGTCCAAGCACAAGGGGAAGAAGCGGCATGAGCCCTCAAACACATACGGCGACGACGAACTGGTTCCGGCTGCCGAAGTGGGCGAGGAGGAGGCGAAGATCGTGGCTCGCAAGGTCAGCCACGGCTTTCCCGTCTTCTATCCAACCCGGCTTCCGGCGGGTGCCAGCTATGTGGAAAGCAACCCCTACTTCCATGTGCAGGACCCCCGCGTCTACCACTTCAAGGACGCCGACGGCAACCGCCATGGCGCCTACCGAATGGTTCTCACCGTCGATCTACCCGATGGCACCCACTACTTTGGGATCCAGGGGATTCAGGGGTGGTCGGACCCACCGATCCTCAGCAATCCCAGCCTGACCAAGACCATTCGGGGTCGCGAGTACGACTTCTTCGTGGATGGAGATCGCATCAAGCTGATCTCATGGCATCGGGGCGACAACACCTACTGGGTGTCGAACAGCCTCTTGCAAGTACTCACCAATGACCAGATGGGCGGCATTGCCCGCTCAGCCAACGTGATAATTCCCAATAAGAAGCCGAAGCGTGGCGCGGCACAGCGATGACCGGAGAACAGCAAAGATGACACGAGGGACAGATAAAGAGCCAATTGGCGTAATCGGAGTCGGCTGGGTTGGCCTGGTTACCGCCGCCTGCTTTGCGGAGCTGGGCCACCAGGTGGTGGCACGCGACATCCTTCCCGAGAAGGTCGAGTCGCTTTCGCGGGGTGAAATCACGATCCACGAGCCGGGGCTCGGCGAGATGCTGGCACGCAACGCCGAGCGCCTCACCTTTACGACGGACATGCATGAGCTGCTTGACGCGGCTCGGTTGCTTTTCGTTTGCGTCGACACACCACCCACCTATTCCGGCGATGCCGATCTCTCGCGGGTCCGCTCGGTGATCGAGGAGATGCGCACCGACAGCGATCACGTGCTGATCATGAAGAGCACCGTGCCCGCCGGTACCGGCGCCTCTATCCGTCGCGACCGCCCGGGACTCACCTATGTCTCCTGCCCCGAGTTCCTCAAGGAGGGCTCGGCCGTTGAGGATTTCATGCACCCCGATCGTGTCGTGATCGGCGCGGAGTCCACCGACGAGGCTGCGGCCGATGCGGTTGCTGGTCTCTACGAGCCTCTGGGAGGGGCGATCGTGCGTACGGATGTGGCAAGCGCCGAGATGATCAAGCTTGCCTCCAACGCCTTCCTCGCCACCAAGATCTCCTTCATCAACGAGATTGCCAACGTCTGTGAGGAGGTTGGCGCCGACGTCGGAGAAGTGGCGCGGGGAATGGGGCTCGATGAGCGCATAGGCCCCTCCTTCCTGCGGCCCGGCATTGGATATGGAGGCAGTTGCTTCCCCAAGGACGTGAGCGCGCTGAAGATGCTGGCCGGGAACAGCGGCTACCACTTCCAACTGCTCAACGCCGTGATCGAGGTGAACGAGTTGCAGAAGCGGCGTGTCGTCAAAAAGCTCGTGAGTCATCTCGGGTCGCTTGTCGGGCGCCGGGTGACACTGCTGGGACTTGCTTTCAAGCCGCACACCGACGATATGCGCGAGGCGTCCAGCCTGGTGCTGGCTGCGCGGCTAAAAGGCGAGGGGGCCGAGGTGTCCGCCTACGATCCGGTGGCCACGGGTGCGGCAAAGGAGCTCCTCGACTCCATCGAGCTCCGAGACTCCGCGCTGGAAGCGCTGGATGAAGCAGACGCCGCGGTGCTCGTCACCGAGTGGCCGGAGTTCGCCGAGCTGGATTGGGCGGAGGCGGCCTCACGTATGGCGCGACCGTTGCTCATCGACGGGCGCAATTTCCTCGATCCAGAGGCTCTGCGCTCGGTTGGCTTCGAGTACGAGGGGATTGGAAGAGCTGTCACCACGCCTTCGCCCGCAAGGGCCGACTGAGCGATGCAGGCGATAGTCCTGGTGGGGGGTGAGGGGACGCGGTTGCGCCCACTCACCGAAACCGTCCCCAAGCCAGCACTGACTCTCGTCGATCGCCCCTTCCTTGCCTACATGATCGAGTGGCTGGCGAGCCACGGCGTCACCGAGGTGGTCCTCGCCTGCGGCTTCCTTCCCGATGTGCTGCGCAACGCGCTTGCCGATGAGGAGGAGCGAGCAGGCGCCCGGATCCGATATGTCGCCGAGCCGGAACCGCTCGGCACCGCCGGGGCGATCCGCTTTGCCGCCGATGCTCTGGGCGGTGACCTCGATGAGCGCTTCCTGGCGCTGAATGGAGATGTGCTGACCGATCTGAATCTGAGCGCTCTGTTGGGAGCCCACGAGTCGGGGCAGGCTCGCGCCACGCTCGGCCTCTATCCGGTCGGGGACTCCGCC
This sequence comes from Solirubrobacterales bacterium, assembly GCA_025450195.1. Taxonomy (GTDB): domain Bacteria; phylum Actinomycetota; class Thermoleophilia; order Solirubrobacterales; family 70-9; genus VRUE01. The sequence goes on from JANWHW010000031.1 coordinate 5,726, forward strand.
GCGTATGGCCTGGTGCAGACAGGGCTGGATGGTGCGGTGAGCGAGTTCACCGAGAAGACCGGCAAGGCGGCGCCCGGCGAGGTCAATGCGGGGATGTATGTCTTGGAGCGCTCGGTTCTCGACCTGATCCCAGCCGGCGAGAACGTCTCGATCGAGCGCGACGTCTTCCCCCGCTTGGTCGGCGAGGGGATGAATGGGTTGCGACTCGATGGCTACTGGATGGACATCGGCACCCCTGAGCGCTACCTGCAGGCGAGTTGGGACATCCTCGAAGGCGCTGTGGATACACGGGTCGAGCCGACCGCACCGGGAGTGCTGATCGGCGACGGGACCGAGATCGCGGGGGACGCCGCGATCGGCCCCCGCGCGGTGGTGGCCCCCGGGTGCCGGGTGGGCCCCGCCGCTGAGATCCGCGATTCGGTTCTCCTGACGGGTTGCGAGATCGGAGCGGGGGCACGGGTGAGGGACTCGGTGCTGGCCCCCGGGGTGGCTGTGGCGGCTGGGGCGTCGATTGAAGGTGAGGTAGCCGGCGAGGGCGAAAGAGTCCCGCGATAGCGATGCTCGACGAGATACTCGCCATCCCCGATCACCTTCGCGATGCGCTCTGGCGAGTGGAGTCTGCCCGGATCGCCCCAATCGAGTCCGCCGGCCTGCTGGTCTGCGGGGTGGGTGGCTCGGCGATCGGTGGCGACTTGGCGGCTGCCGCTCTCGGCAGTCGCCTCACCAGACCGTTGCTGACCGTTCGCGGCTACGAGCTGCCGGCCTGGGTCACTTCTGAATGGACTGTGCTCTGCTCCAGCTACTCGGGTGAGACCGAGGAGACGCTCTCCTGCTTCGAGGCGGCGGAAGCGCTCGGCGCTCGGCGCGTCGTCGCAAGCACCGGTGGCGCTCTGGTCGAGGCGGCGCGGGCCGCCGAGGTTCCTGTGATTGGCTTGCCGGGGCTATTGCCTGCCCCCCGAACCGGGGTCGCCTACGTGGTCGTCTGCGCCGCGGAGGTCGCGGCGCTGGTCAGAGCAGCGCCGCGCATCGACACCGAGATCGACGCCGCGGCGGCTTTTTTGGAGGGGTGTCTCGATGACCTCCGAGCCCGAGCGGTTGAGATCGCGAGCCGTATCGGCGAGGCCCTCGTGGTCGTCTACGGAGCTGGCCTTACTGGGCCGGTCGCGCGGCGCTGGAAGACCCAGGTCAACGAGAACGCGAAGCTGCCCGCCTCCTTTGCCGAGCTACCGGAGGCCGACCACAACGAGATCTGCGGCTGGGACGACACCGCCGCAACCGGCGCAAGAGCCGCGGCGGTACTGCTGGAGGATTCCGACCAGCATCCGCGCGAGCGCCGCCGCTTTGAGTTGACGGCCGAGGCGATTGCGGCCACCGGTGCGGAGGCGATCCGGGTGCAGACCATGGGGGAGACGCGGGCGGCGCGGCTGCTGTGGGCCGTAATGCTCGGCGATCTGGTCTCGCTCGAGCTGGCCGAGGCGCGTGGCGTGGACCCGCTCCCGATCGAAGCGATCGAGAAGCTGAAGGCCGCGCTCGGACGCTCCTGAGCAGGGGCCGGGCTCAGCGGCGATATCTCCTATCCTTCGCGCCGACCATTTAGACGAAAGGAACCGATGGCAACCGCCACCGCAAATTACAAAGTCGCCGACATCGGCCTCGCCGACTTCGGGCGCAAGGAGATCGCCCTCGCCGAGGTGGAGATGCCCGGCCTGATGCAGACCCGCGAGGAGTTCGCGGCGCAGCAGCCGCTGCAAGGGGCGCGGATCACCGGCTCGCTCCACATGACGGTGCAGACCGCAGTGCTGATCGAGACCCTGATCGCCCTCGGCGCCGAGGTCCGCTGGGCCAGCTGCAACATCTTCTCCACGCAGGACCACGCCGCCGCCGCGATTGCTGCCGCCGGCATCCCCGTCTTCGCCTGGGAAGGAGAGACGCTGGAGGAGTACTGGTGGTGCACAGAGCAGGCCCTGCTCTGGCCCGACGGCGAGGGTCCGAACATGATCCTCGACGACGGCGGCGACGCCACCCTGCTCGTTCACAAGGGCGTCGAGTTCGAGAAGGCGGGTGCTGTGCCCGACCCGGCCTCGGCCGATTCCGAGGAGTTCCGGATCGTGCTCGAGACCCTGCAGCGGGGCATCGAGGAGGACCCGCAGCGCTGGACGAACATCGCCGCCGGCATCCAGGGCGTCACCGAGGAGACGACAACCGGAGTCCACCGGCTCTACCAGCTGGCTGAGACCGACGACCTGCTCTTCCCGGCGATCAACGTCAACGACTCGGTTACCAAGTCGAAGTTCGACAATCTCTACGGCTGTCGCCACTCGCTGGTCGACGGCATCAACCGCGCCACCGACGTGATGATCGGCGGCAAGGTCGCCGTGATCTGCGGCTACGGCGACGTCGGCAAGGGCTGCGCCTCTTCATTGCGCGGCCAGGGCGCCCGCGTCATCGTCACCGAGATCGACCCGATCTGCGCCCTGCAGGCGGCGATGGAGGGATACGAGGTGCGCAAGCTCGAGGAAGTCGTCGAGACGGCCGACATCTTCGTCACCGCGACCGGCAACAAGGACATCATCACCCTCGACCACATGTCGCGGATGAAGCACAACGCGATCGTCGGCAACATCGGCCACTTCGACAATGAGATCGAAATCGCCGCGCTCGAGGGCAGTGACGCCGAGCGGGTAAACATCAAGCCACAGGTCGACGAGTGGCGCTTCCCCGACGGCCACTCGATCGTGATGCTCTCCGAGGGCCGCCTGCTAAATCTCGGCAACGCCACCGGCCACCCGAGCTTCGTGATGTCGAACTCGTTCACCAATCAGGTGATCGCCCAGATCGAGCTCTTCGGCGACGGCGCCGCCTACGAGGCCAAGCAGGTCTACGTCCTGCCCAAGCACCTCGACGAGAAGGTCGCCAGGCTGCACCTCGCCGCGCTCGGCGTCACCCTCACCGAGCTGTCAGAGGAGCAGGCCGCCTACCTCGGCATACCGGTCGAGGGTCCCTACAAGCCCGATCACTACCGCTATTAGGCATCAGGGTGGCGACGATCTCCCCTACGGCTGAACTCTGGCGACTGCGAACCGGCGCCTGGCTTTGTCCTCGGTCACCGAAATAGCGCTGCTATTCCGGTGACCTGCGTCCGCACCATGCTTGGTTCTCGTTCGCCGGAGCCCCACCGTATTGGAGATCGGCGTCACCCTGATGCCGGAGTCCACGCAGGCGCGGGGGAGGGACGGGAATGAGGGCGATGGTGCTAGCCGCCGGGCTCGGCACCCGGCTGCGGCCGATCACCTATGGGATGCCGAAGCCGATGGTGCCGGTGCTGAACCGGCCGGTGATGGAGCACACCGTCCGCCTGCTAACCCGCCACGGATTCACGGAGGCGGTTGCCAATCTTCACTGGCTCCCCGAGGTGATCGAGGGCCACTTCGGAGATGGATCGGAGTTCGGGCTGGGCCTCTCCTACAACCACGAGGATCGGCTGCTGGGGACCGCGGGTGGGGTTCGCGAGGTCGCTGACTTCCTCGGCGACTCCTTTCTCGTAGTCGCCGGCGACGCCCTCACTGACCTCGACTTCGGGGCGATGCGTGAGTTCCACGAATCTCACGATGGGCTCGCGACGCTGGCCACCAAACGGGTTGCCGACACCGATCAGTTCGGAGTCGTCATCGCGGGCGAGGACGGGCGCATCCAGGGCTTTCAGGAGAAGCCCGACCCCGCCGAGGCCCTCTCCGACCTTGCCAACACCTGCATCTACATGTTCCGTTCCGAGGTCTTCGACTACTTCCCTGCGCCGGGCACGAGCAAGGCGGCCAAGGCGGACGATGCCGCGGAGTTTGCAGACTGGGCGATGGACGTCTTCCCGGCGCTGCTCGAGAACGACGTGCCCTTCTACTCCCATGAGATCGATGCCTATTGGAACGACATCGGCAACCTCGACGAGTTGCGGCAGGGGAATCTCGATGCCCTTGGTGGACTGGTCGAGGTCGAGGTCGGTGCACCCGAGGTGGTCGACGGGGTGCAAGCCGCGAGCCCCCTCGGCGACGCCGAGGTGACTGCGCCGGTCTTGATCGGCGAGGGCGTGGAGCTGGGGTCGGGCATCCGCATAGTGGGGCCGGCGGTTGTCGGTGACGGATGCCGGCTGGGTGATCGCTCCATTGTGAGCGACGCCATCTTGCTGGCGGAGACGGAGCTGCCCGCCGACGCGATCTTGATCGGTGGCATCGCCGCTCGCGCGACAAATGCATGACGCGCATTTGCCCGACGCTTGACATTTGGCGCGCCACACGCGTGCCGACGGCCCGGAGGATCGGGCGGTGGGCTGGCAAATCGTCATTGGCGGGTTGGTGCCGCCGCGATGTGCGGCGTGTGGGCGTTCGTGCTTGGCGGACGCAGTCATTTGCGCGCCCTGTACGCGACGGCTCTCTATGGCGGGTTCCCTCTCCGGCCTTGGGCCGCCCGGCGTCGATCGTGCCTGGTCCTCGGCTGCATATGAGGGAGTGGCCAGGGACCTTGTCGCGGCGCTGAAGTTCCGGCGCCTGCTGCCGGTTGCGGACCTGATGGCGGATCGCATCCACTGGTTGGCGCCCGCCGATCTACTCAGCGGCACGATCGTGTCGGTTCCCTCCGGGCGGTTGCGCTCCATGCGCAGGGGATTCGATCCAGCCGGTGAGCTTGCGGGTGCCCTCGCTAGCCGAGCCGGCTTGCCGGTGTGCGATTGCCTGGTGCGCATCGGCGGTGGCCGTCAGGTGGGCAGACGCCGGGGAGAGCGAATCGGCGATCCCCCGGCCATTCGAGCCAGCGGAGTGGCACCGACTCACACGCTCCTCGTCGATGACGTTCTGACCACTGGGGCGACGGTCTCTGCTTGCGCTCAGGCCCTGCGGGACGCGGGCGCCCTGCGGATAGCCGCGATCACCTTTGCCCGCCGACCATAAAAACGCTTGTCGTGACCGCCTTACGGGCGTAGCATCGACGCACATACCGAAGGAGGTACAGGCAGATGCGGATCGAGATACGTGGTCGCAATATCGAGATCGATGACGACCTCCGAGAACACGTGACGAAGCGGTTTCGCCGAGTCGGCAAGCAGGTGTCGGTGCTGGCCACGCTTGAAGTGGAGCTCTCGAAAGAGCGCAATCCCTCGATCGCCGACAGCGAGGTGGCCGAGGCGACGCTGCGACTGAAGGGCGTGACGCTGCGGGCCCATGAGGCCTCGCCCGAGATGGCACACACCATCCATGAGCTGGCCGAGGACATACGCCGCCAGGTCAAGAAGCATCGCGAGCTGCGTCGCAAGCGGCGGCAGACCCGGCGGCTGACGGGCCGCATGCGCAGGCGCACGGCGCAGGGGTAGTCACCCTCTCTCCTCCCATCGCTACCCTTGGGCCATGCCTGCCGCGAGGGAGATGGTCACCCGTGCACTGCGCGTCGGAGAGGGACGCAAATTCAAGGCGTACAAGAAACGCGCCGAGCAGATCAATGCCATCGAGCCCGAGATGGAATTGCTCAGCGACGAGGAGCTTCGCACCGAGGCAGACGAGCTTCGCCAGCGGGCCGGAAAGGGAGAGTCGCTCGATGACCTGCTCCCCGAGGCGTTCGCCCTAGCCCGAGAGGCGGCTCGCCGAGCCATCGGGCAACGCCACTACGACGTCCAGCTGATCGGTGGCATGGTGCTCCACGACGGGGCGATCTCCGAGATGAAGACCGGCGAGGGAAAGACGCTGACCGCGACCCTGGCGGTCTTCCTCAACACTCTCGCCGGCGACAGCGTCCACGTCGTCACCGTCAATGACTACCTGGCGCGTCGCGATGCCGAATGGATGGCGCCGGTCTACGAGGCGCTGGGCGTGAGCGTTGCCGCGATTCAGGACAGCGACGACCATGAGGCTCGCCAGCGCAAATATGCCTGCGGCGTCACCTACGGCACCAACTCTGAGTTTGGCTTCGACTATCTGCGCGACAACATGGCCGATGCGCTCGAGCACTGCGTGCAGCGCGGCCATCACTTCGCGATCGTGGACGAGGTCGACAACATCCTGATCGACGAGGCGCGTACGCCACTGATCATCTCCGGCGTTCCCGAACAGGCGGCCCAGATCTATTACCAGTTCGCCCGTCTTGCCCGGCAGATGAACGGGGTCCTGGCCAAAGACCGGCTGAAAACTCTTGGTGAATCCAAGGACACCTCGGACGCTGACTATGACTACGAATACGACGAGAAGCACAAGACGGTGTCACCGACCGAGCGCGGTGTGAAGCGAGCAGAGGAGTTCCTGGGGGTCGACAACCTCTACCTCAGCGAGCACGGCAGCCTTGTCAACCACTTGGGCCAGGCGCTGAAGGCGGAGTCGCTCTACAAGCGCGACAAGGACTACGCGGTGGTCGATGGCCAGGTGATGATCATCGACGAGTTCACCGGGCGCATCCTCGAGGGACGGCGCTGGTCGGAGGGCTTGCACCAGGCGGTCGAGGCGAAGGAGGGCGTTTCGATCGGCGAGGAGAACCAGACGCTCGCCACGATCACCCTGCAGAACTATTTCCGCCTCTACGAGAAGCTCTCCGGAATGACCGGCACGGCGCTGACCGAGGCGACCGAGTTCATGAAGATCTACAAAGTGCCGGTGGTCGAGATCCCGACCAACAAACCGATGGTCCGGGCTGACGACAACGACCAGATCTTCAAGACAAAGGACGGCAAGTGGAAGGCGGTGCTCAACGAGATTGCCACTCGCCACGAGCGGGGCCAGCCGATCTTGGTCGGCACGGTCTCGGTTGAGGTCTCGGAGATGATCTCCGAAGAGCTGAAGCGTCGCGGGATCGAGCATGCCGTGCTGAACGCAAAGCCCGAGCATGCCCAGCGAGAGGGTGAGCTAATCGCTCAGGCTGGCCGCACGGGTGCGGTGATGATCGCCACGAACATGGCTGGCCGAGGCGTAGACATCAAGCTCGGGGGCGACCCTGAGCACCTGGCGCTGCATGAGCTGAGGAAGCAGGGGCTAAACCCTGGCGATGAAGGCTATGAGGAGGCACTGGCCGCGAAGATCACTGAGTTCGAGCCCCGTTGCGCTGCTGAGGCCGAAGAGGTTCGCGAGCTCGGCGGCCTCTTCATCTGCGGCACCGAGCGCCACGAGTCGCGCCGTATCGACAACCAGCTTCGCGGTCGCTCCGGTCGTCAGGGCGACCCGGGTGAGAGTCGCTTCTTCCTCTCGGCCGAAGACGACGTGATCCGCCTCTTTGCCGGCGATCGCATATTCAGGATCCTCGACCGACTTGGACCGATCGATGAGGAGGGTGAGGAGCTGCCGCTGGAAGCGAGCATGCTCACCAAAACAGTCGAGGGCGCGCAGAAGAAGGTCGAGGAACAGAACTTCCTGATCCGCAAACGGGTGCTCGAGTACGACGACGTCATGAACGAGCAGCGGCGGATCGTCTACAAATACCGTCGCCAGATTCTCGAGGGCCGCGACATGTCGGATGTGGCTCGCGATGAGCTGGAGGGTGTGATCGAGCGGCTCGTCGACGAGTACACGCCGGGCGACGATCTCGAGGAGTGGGACATGCCCGAGCTCGAGCAGCAGCTCCGCCAGATCTGGCCGACCGGTGTCGAGGTCGGTTCGATGTCGCCGGAGACGGTCGACCGGGAGAAGCTGAAGGACGCTCTCGACGAAGATGCGATGGATGCCTACGACGAGCGGGAAGGGCAGCTGGGAGAGGCATCGCTGCGCTACCTCGAGCGCGCGATTCTCCTCCAGGTGATCGACAACCGCTGGCGCGAGCACCTCTACGACATGGACTACCTCCGCGAGGGCATTCACCTGCGTGGGTTTGCTCAAATCGATCCTCTGGTGGCCTATAAAAACGAAGGCTTCGCGATGTTCGAAGAGCTGATGCACTCGATCTGGGAGGAGTTCAGCAAGCTGATCCTGCGCGCCGAACTCGAAGGCCCCGTGCCGCTTGACGGGGCGGTGGCCGCGAACGGGGGCGGCACGCCGGCCGCACTCGACTACTCGGGCGGGACGCTGGAAGGCCAGCCGTCGGCTCTTCAGCAGGTCGCCGCGGGCGGCGAAGTGGTTGTCGGTGCCGGTACCGCCGCTCCGCCTGTCGGGCGGCAGGATGCGAACGGCCAACAGGAGTCAGATGTGGTGGAGACGGTGGTCAAGGACGAGCACGACAAGCTTGGCCGCAACGACCCATGCTGGTGCGGGTCTGGCAAGAAGTACAAGAAGTGCCACGGCGCCTGAGGGTGCAGAACCAGCGCATCTCGGGGTCTTCGATCGGTCTCCTCGGGTCACGCACTGGGGTGCGCTCCCCTCGTCACCCTCCCTGCATCCCCCAATTTGCTTGGTTCTGCACCCTCAGGCATGACTGACCCAGTTAGAGAGTTCATCCGGGCGTTCAACGAGCGGGACTTGGACGCGTTCGTTGCAGTCCTCGATCCCGAGGTTGAGCTTCATGCCATGCGGGGCCTGCGCAAAGGCAAAGAGGAGGCGCGTCTCTGGGCCACGCGGCCGCCGGGAGGCGTGCAGCAGACCATCGAGCTGGAGAAGCTGTATGAGGATGCAGCCGAATCGGGCCGCGGGTCGGCGGTGGCGCTGGTCAGGCGCGTCTGGCACTGGGATGAGGATGGTTCGCCGGCGGGGGAGGACGAGATGGCTTGGGTGTTCGAGCTGCGCGACCACAGGGTTCGCAGCTGGCGACCCTTCGAGGATAGGACGGCGGCCCTGCGGGCTGCGGGCTTCGACCACGGAACCGAATAGGGCGTACCATCAGGCGCGTGGAGTCAGCAGCCGCTGCAAACCGGGAGGCCACTGACGCTTGGAGCGGCCCCCTATTTGAGGCTTTCACCAAGTACCGCGACCTGGTGACTGGCGGCCTCGGCGCCCACGGCGAGGCGGCGCTGGAGGCGCATCCGCCGCCGGTCGGGGGCCGGGTGATCGACCTCGGCTGTGGGTTCGGCGACACCACCCAGCGCCTCGCCGGGCTGATCGGCCCCGAGGGCGAGGCTTTCGGCGTCGATGTCGCTGAGCCCTTTATCGAGCAGGCACGCAAGGAGGTGGAGAACGGCCCGTCCAATGTTTCGTTCGCGGTCGTCGACGTCCAGGTGGGCGAGCTCGGCGAGGGCTTCGACTATGCCTTCTCGCGCATGGGGCTGATGTTCTTTGCCAACCCAGTGGCGGCGCTGCGCAACGTGTGCTCGGCGCTCGCTCCCGGCGGACGGCTCTGCGCGATCGTCTGGCGGCGAAAGGAAGACAACGAATGGGTGCGTCGCGCCGAGCTGGTGGTCGACGAGTACCTCGAGCATCCCGAGGAGACCGATGAGCCGACCTGCGGGCCGGGGCCCTTCTCGATGGCCAACGCCGACACGGTCAGCGAGCAGCTGAAGATCGCCGGCTTCGAGGAGATCACCCTGCAGCGCTGCGACCTGCCGCTGAAGATCGGCAACGATCTCGACCACGCGGTCGAGTTCAACATGGCGCTCGGCCCTGCGGGCGAGGTGCTGCGCCTCTGGGAAGACCGGATCGACGATATCCGACCGAAGATCGCCGCCGACCTACGCGAAGCGCTGGCCGAGTTCGAAGGCCCCGACGGGGTCTTCGCTCCGGCCTCGACCTGGATCATCGGGGCCAAGGCTCCGGCGTAGCATCCCGGGCCCGAGCGGCTCAGTAGTCTCAAGCCCAATGGCCGACGCCGCACCCACAGAGTCCGTAGCTCCGCGCCTGGCCGCCGTCCGCGAGCAGCTGTCCCTGCTCTCGGACTACCTTTGACCCAGCAGCGCTCGAATCCGAGATCGAGCGGCTCGAGGCCGAGATGCAGCGGCCGGGCTTCTGGGACGCCCAGGAGTCGGCCGCCCGCACCTCCGCGCAGCATGCCAGCGCCCAGCGCAAACTGAAGACCTTCGGCGAGCTCGAGTCCGAAGTCGCCGACCTCGCCGAGCTGGCCGAGATGGCGGCCGATGACGAGGAGATGGCGGCCGAGCTGGCGTCGCAGCTCGCCTCCATCGAGCGGCGGCTGGCGGAGCTGGAAGAGGCGCGCCTCTTCAGCGGTGAGTACGACGCGGGCGACGCGGTGGTCTCGGTCCACGCGGGCGCCGGCGGCACAGACTCCCAAGACTGGGCGGAGATGCTCCTACGCATGTATCTGCGCTGGGCGGAGCGGCGTGGCTTCGAGGTCGAGATGAAGGAGGCATCGCCCGGGGAGGAGGCGGGGTTGAAGTCGGCGACCCTCATAGCCCGCGGGGAGAACGCCTACGGCCTGTTCGCCGCCGAGCGCGGTGTCCACCGGTTGGTGCGGATCTCCCCCTTCGACTCCTCGGCGCGACGCCACACGAGCTTCGCCCAGGTCGATGCCGGGCCTCTGGTCGACGAGGGGGTTGAGGTCGAGATCAATGACGACGACTTGCGCATCGACACCTACCGCGCTTCCGGCGCCGGTGGTCAGCACGTCAACAAGACCGACTCGGCGGTACGGATCACTCACGTCCCCACCGGCGTCGTCGTCCAGTGCCAGAACGAGCGGTCCCAGACACAGAACAAGGCCGTGGCGATGCAGCTGCTGCGCTCGAAGCTGATCGAGCTGGAGGAGCGCAAACGGGCCGAAGCGCTTGCCAAGGAGCGTGGCGAGGTAAAGGACGTCGCCTGGGGCTCTCAGATCCGCAGCTACTTCCTTCATCCCGATCAGCGGGTGAAGGACCACCGCACCGGATACGAGGTGGGGGATGCCCAACGCGTACTCAACGGCGACATCGATGACTTCATACGCGACTTCCTCAACAAGACCGCCTCGACGGGCGATGCCAATTCACCCACCCACGGGTGACGTGCCTGACGCAGCGCTGGATTGGCACCCACGACCTCGCGCGTAGCGCTGCTACGCGCAGCGGCCGCGTGCGCCACCCAGCTTGGTCAGTCACGCCTCCGCCGGCCCGTGAATTGGCATCGACCATCTCGGCGGTCTCTCGTCGGCGGTCTCTCGTGAAATCTCGGGGTCTCGGGAGGTCCGAACGCTCGCTATGGTCATCGCATTGCGGCATCGTTGACTTATCTGGAGCGTCCGGCTGACGGTGAGGCAGAGGGGTTGCTTGTCCTGCACCACGGCAGGGGCACAGACGAGCAAGACCTGCTTGGCCTCGCCGACATGCTCGATCCCAAACGGCGCTTCCATGTGGTCACTCCGCGGGCGCCGTTGACGCTGGCAGGGTCGCCGGGCTTCCACTGGTACGTCGTTCCCCGGGTTGGCTACCCCGATCGCGACACCTTTGACGCGGCTCGAGCCGCCCTTGCCGGCCTGTACCAGGAGCTTTGGGAGCGGAGCGGAATCGAGGCAGCGCGCACTGTCTTGGGTGGATTCTCGATGGGGGCGGTGATGAGCTACGCGATGGCTCTAGCGGCGGATCGCCCGCCGGTGGCCGGGATACTTGCCTTCAGCGGCTTCGTCCCCGTCGTTCAGGGTTGGGAGCCTCACTTTCTGGATCGGTTGGGAACCCGTGCCTTCATCGCCCACGGTCGCAATGACCCGATCATGGAAGTCGGCTTTGCGAGACGGGCCCGCGAGCTGCTCGAGGCCGGTGGCCTCGAGGTCGCGTATTACGAGTCCGATGTCGGCCACCAGATCGATCCGGCGCACCTGCCGGCCGCCGCTGAGTGGCTGGCGAAGCTTTAGCTCGCCTGGCGCCAGACGACCTGGCCGTTGACCTTGCGTTTGACGTTTAGGCGTCTCGTGAAGTAGCTGCGGCAGTAGCTCGGTGCCGATAGGACTCTGACCCGAACGGAGAAGTCCTTGGCGGCCTTGACCTTCGCCATCTGGGACTCGTTCAGCTTTTCGGTGACCCGGATGACGCCCTGCCTCGAGAGCTGGTGCGTCGTCTTCCCAAGGCTCAGGGCCCCCTTGCCGCCCTTGAGGCGATAGTCGACCGTTGCGTTGACAGGGGCAGAGGAGGTGTAGCCAAGCACGAGGCTCACCTGTTCGCGGTTGGCGTATGTGAAGACGCGTGCGCTAACAGTGCGGAGAAGGCACTCAGAGGGAGGCGCCGTCGCTTCGCCTTCTTCTTCTTCGAATTCTTCGAAGGTGACTTCGCTTTCTTCGGCTTCCTGTTCAAGCACTTCTTCTTCCCCGGCTTCTTCGAGTTCTTCAAAGGGTTCATCGAGGGATTCGTGAGGATTGACTCCCGGCGGGCTGTCGAACCCAAGCGCCTGGCTGGATGACGGCGCGGGGAACAGGAAAGCGAGCATTGCCAGCCCGCAGAGCAGCGCAACAGTCCAGGCGCCTCGAGCACGGGCACCCTGTCCTGCGGTGCGTACCTTTGTTGACATCGCCCCCCCAATCGGCTGGGGGCGGGTGTTGCATTAGCCCCGCAACCTGGCCCTAAACGTTAGTTCTGGCTTCGGATGCCCTCTAGCTCGAGCAGGCCTTCCTTCATCGGTAGGCCACCGCCGTAGCCACCAAGGGCGCCGCCCGTTCGCAGCACCCGGTGACAGGGAACAACGAGCGGGATCGGGTTACGGCCGCAGGCGGTCCCCGCTGCCCGTACGGCGCGTTCGTTGCCGGCGCTGGTCGCCATCTCGGTGTAGCTGCGGGTCTCTCCGTACGGGATGCGCGCGATCGCGCGCTGCACCCTGAGCCGAAAGCCCTCGCTGAGCTGCCAGTCGATCGGCAGGTCGAAGCGCTTGAGCTTGCCTTCGAAGTAAAGGTCGAGCTCGCGACGCACCTCGTCGAGCTGCACGGGAGCCTCGAGAACGCGAGGGGACACCCGCTCGGCGAGGTCGATCAAAAGCTCGTCGGCATCCTGGTTGGGGAGGCCGACGCGAACCAAACCCTTCGGGGTCGTCGCGAGCAGCAGCGGCCCAAACGGGGAGGCGGCCTTCGCGTAGGCGACGTCGAGCAGGCCCTCTTCGGCCGCGTGTGCGGTGAGACGGTCGAGCGTTGCCTTCATGCCAGCTCCTTCCTCAATCGTTTGATCCCCTCGTGAAGGCTGCGCCGGGCGGCCTCCGGGGAACAGCCCAGCGCGGTGGCGATCTCCGTGTGGGGGAGATCACACCCGTAGCGCAGCGCGACCGCAGCGCGCTGCTTTGGCGGCAGCTCTCGAACCATGGTCCAGATCCCGTCGCCGGGCTCGGGATCTTCGACCGAGGCCTCCTTTATCTCGGCAACCGGCAGCGGACGTCTTCCGTTGGCTCGGTGGTGGTCCACCGCCTTGCGGTAGGCGATCGTCAACAGCCAACCCCGAAGATTGCCGGCGTCGTTCAGCTTGGGGTAGGCGCGCAGGGCGGCCAGGAATGTCTCCTGGAAGCAGTCGTCGGCGTCGCTGCCGCCAACGGCGCCCCGCAGCACAGCCATCACGTCCGCGGCGTGCTCGTCGAGCAGTACCTGAAAGGGTGGGAGCGTCGTCACTCTGTGGATTAAACGCGGCGGCCAGGCTGAATGTGAGGTGCCCCGCTGGACAGGCCCTCCCTTTTCATCTCAGACATGGAAAAAGGGGTTGCCCGTTGAACTAGGGTGAGGCGATGACCGAGGCCGCCGAGCATCTGAGCGAGGTCGTCGCCCGCGCGCTCGCCGAGGACGTTGGGGCCGGAGACGTGACCTCCGATCTGATGGGCATCGCGGACGACACCCGTGGGCGGGCGCGGATCGTCCAGAAGCAGCCCGGCGTCGTCTTCGGCCTGGCTGCGGTTGCCGAGACGATGCGGCAGTGCGGGGTCGAGTCGGTTGACAACCTCGTGGTCGAGGGGCAGTGGCGAGAGGAGGTGCCTGCCGAGGTGGTGCTCGCCGCAGGCCCTGCCCCGGCGCTGTTGGCGGCGGAGCGGACGGCACTCAATCTGCTCGGGCATCTTTCCGGCGTCGCGACGCTGACCGCGCGCTTCGTCGAGGCGGTGGCCGGCACCGGCGTCCGCATCCTTGACACCCGCAAGACGATGCCGGGGCTGCGGGCTCTGGAGAAGGAAGCGGTTGCCGCGGCTGGCGGCTCCAACCACCGTATGGGCCTCTACGACGCGGTCCTGGTCAAGGAGAACCACATCGCCCTCGGCGGCGGGCTGGCGAAGGCCATCCATGCCGCCCGCGCCGCGCACCCCGAGCTCCCCATCGAGGTCGAGTGCCGAAACCTCGACGAAACGGCCTATGCCCTGGGCACCGGCGCCGACCGACTGCTGCTGGACAACATGGGCACCGATGACTTGCGAAAGGCGGTTGAGCTGCGCGATTCCAACGGTGGGGCGGGGGGAAAGGCCATCGCTCTTGAGGCATCGGGAGGCGTCAGCCTGGAGACGGTTCGCGCGATTGCCGAAACTGGAGTCGACTTCATTTCGGTCGGCGCGCTCACCCACTCGGCCCCCAGCCTCGACTTCAGCATGCTTGCCGAGCCAGCCTGAGGGCGTTTCTCAGGGGACCGTGATCTTCAGCCGCATTTCAGACGGGTGGACTGAGCAGATAATCCGGTAGGTGCCCGACGCGTTGAAGGTCTTCACGAGGTTGACCCCATCGACTTTTGTCTTCTCGGAGGCGAAGTCCCCACCGGGCCCCTTGGCCTTGGTGACTCTGTGGCGGCGGTTGCCGGTCCACTTGAAGCGCACCTTGGTCCCGCTGGAAACGGTCTTGGCGGAGGGCGAGAAGAAATTGTCGCCGAGGATGATGGTCGTCGTTGGCGCTGCCTTCGCGAGCCCGCCGTACAGCGGCACGCTTGCCAGTGCGACGATCGCCATCAGGCCGAGAATCTTTCGGCTGCGCATACCAACCTCCTTGCGTTCGCTGGGGAACATCGTACGTGGCCGCTACTTGAGCAGCCGGGAGAGACGGCGATCCTTGAGCACGCGGCCACCTGTTTGCTCATCCGGGCAGTAGGTCGTCTGGTGCTCGGAGAAGAACACCGCCTCGAGGGCGGTGCCGCAGCGCGGACAAGGCTCACCCTCGTGCTTGTGGATCTTCAAAGGCTTCGGTGCTTTTTCGGGCAGCTGTCCCTCGACCGTCTCTTCGTAGTGCTCGATCGCGTCCCCGAGCACATGCAACGCGTCGCGTAGCCGCTCGACCTCCTCTTGGCCCAGCTCCGAGCCTTTCTTGAAGGGGGAAAGGCGTGCCTCCCAGAGAATCTCGTCGACCCAAGAGCGGCCGATCCCGGCGATGTCGGCCTGATGGCGGAGCAGTGGATGCAGGTGCCGCGGTTGGTCGATCAGAGCCGCAAACTCCTTCGGTGACGGAGGCGGCCAGGCTTCCGGCCCCAGTCTTGCGACCATCTCGTCCTCCATCACCGACGCCGTCGGGAGCAGCTTCGCCCAGGCTCGCTGCTTGGTTCCGTGCTCGCGCAGTCGCAGCTCTCGCCCGCCGTCGAGCCTTACGAGCACACGCGATGCCCTGTCTTTGGGCGAAGCCCGTTTTTCGAATACCCGCAAGCGCCCCGCCGACATCAGGTGGATCAGCAGCGCGAGGTCATCATCGGTAGAGCGCGACGACGTACGTCGTCGCGACACGCTGGTGGATTTGAAGTGAACCACCGGCATCTTGCCAATCCGCCGTACCGCGGACACCTCGCGGCCGACCAGCGATTCGAGTGGCGGCTCGAAGGTCTTCATCACGTTCATCCCCGGCGCCAAGGCCGATTCGACCTCAGCTCCCACCAGGGCGCTGTTCAGACGGCGCACCGTGATCTCCACCTCCGGAAGCTCTGGCATCTCCACAAGTCTGGCGGCTCGACTTCGTGGCCGCCGCCGACCTTGGAGAGGCACTAGACTTCTGGATAGTTCATTCGACTGGTTTGAGGCTCACGCCCACCCAGCGAACATCGGAAACGGAAGGCTCCAGATGCAGGAGTTGCCCACGATCCAACCCACGATGGCACCGGACCTCTCGTCGGAGGAGATCCGTGCGTTGAGCGAGGAGGTGCGCACGCTTTCTGCCGAGCGCAACGCCGTCATCCTCGCTCACAATTACCAACTGCCTGAGGTCCAGGATGTCGCCGACGTGATGGGCGATTCGCTCGGCCTCTCGCGCCGCGCGGCGGCGACCGGCGCCGATGTGATCGCTTTCTGCGGCGTCCACTTCATGGCCGAGACGGCCTCGATCCTCTCACCGGAGAAGACCGTGCTGATCCCCGACCTGGATGCCGGCTGCTCGCTGGCCGACTCGATCGACGCCGACCAGCTGCGCGCCTGGAAGGCCGAACATCCCGGTGCGCTCGTCGTCATGTACGTAAACACGTCCGCCGAGGTGAAGGCGGAGACCGACTACTGCTGCACCTCCTCCAACGCGGTCCAGGTGGTTGAGCACATCTGGGCCGAGCATGGGCCCGATACCGAGATCCTCTTCGGCCCCGACATGTGGCTGGGCGCATTCGTCGAGAGGGAGACCGGGCTGCTCGAGGACCCAGAGCGACGTTCCCGCTTCCACATTTGGGACGGCGAGTGCCATGTTCACGCGGGGATCCGTCCCGAGGACATCGTCCAGACCCGGGCCGAGCATCCGGATGCAGAGTTCCTGATCCACCCGGAGTGCGGTTGCTCGACCCAGGCGATGGAGTACGTCGCCTCGGGAGACATCGAGGCCGAGGGCGTCCACATGCTCTCTACCTCGGGGATGCTGAAACACGTTGAGGCCAACCCCGACGGCAGCTTCATCGTCGCCACCGAGAACGGGATGCTGTACCCGCTTCAGCAGGCGGCGCCGCGGGCCAACCTGATCGAGGCCAACCGGATGGCCTTCTGCAAGTACATGAAGATGATCACGCTGCCGAAGCTTCGCGACAGCCTGCGGGACATGAAGTTCGAGGTCAGCGTTCCGGAAGAAATTGCCGAGCGAGCGCGTATTCCGATTGAGCGAATGGTCGCGATCGGATAGCGGCAGATAGAGTCCCGCCGCGCAGTCCGAGAAGAGGTCTTCCTTCCCTTGAGCCAGGTCATTTCCGAGCAAACCGCGAACAGCGAGCAGCTGCACGAGCTTGCTCAGCAGCTCCGCGTCGACTCGGTTCGAGCGAGCGATGCCGCCGGTTCGGGTCATCCGACCTCCGCCATGTCTGCGGCCGATCTGATGGCCGTGCTGTTCTCGACTCAGCTTCGCTACGACTTCTCCGCGCCCGAGAATGCGGCCAACGATCACCTCGTCTTCTCCAAGGGCCACGCATCGCCCCTGCTGTACGCGCTCTACAAGGCCGCTGGGGCTATAGACGATCAGGAGCTGCTCACCTTCCGTGAGTTCGGCTCCCGCCTTCAGGGTCATCCGACGCCGGAAATCCCCTGGGTCGATGTGGCGACGGGATCGCTCGGCCAGGGGCTTCCGATCGCCGTCGGCATCGCGCTCGCGGGAGCTCGGCTCGAGTCCTCCGACTTCAGGGTGTGGGTGCTCTGTGGGGATTCCGAGCTTGCCGAGGGCTCGATGTGGGAGGCCATCGAGCAGGCTGGGCACGCGGGCCTGGACAACCTGATCGCGATCGTCGACGTCAATCGCCTCGGTCAGCGCGGGCCGACGATGCATGAGTGGGACACATCCTCGCTGGCGGCACGCGCGAGCGCCTGTGGCTGGGACGTTCAGGAGATAGACGGTCACGACTTCGCGGCCATCGAGGGCGCCTACGCTCAGGCCCTGGGGGCCGACGGCCCGGCGGTGATCTTCGCCCGCACCAAGAAGGGCTCTGGGGTCTCCGCGGTCGAGGACAAGCCGGGCTGGCATGGCAAGCCACTCGAGGACCCGGAGGCCGCAATCGCCGAGCTCGGCGGCATTCGCTCTCTCAGCGTCACCGTCCAGTCGCCTCCGGCGCCGAGCCCTCTGGAGATCGAGAGGGCCCCGGTCGAGCGTCCAACCTATGAGCGCGGCATCGATGTTGCGACTCGTGGGGCATACGGGGACGCCCTGGCCTGGATCGGCTCGATCGATGAGCGAGTCGTGGCACTGGACGCCGAGGTTGGCAACTCGACCTACGCCGAGCGATTCGCTCAGAAGCACCCGGATCGGTTCTTCGAGATGTTCATCGCCGAGCAGCAGATGGTCGCAACCGCGATCGGTCTGCAGACGCGGGGATGGAAGCCGTTTGCCTCCTCCTTCGGGGCCTTTCTCAGCCGGGCGTATGACTTCGTGCGCATGGGGGCGATCTCCGACGCCGATCTGAAGCTCTGCGGCTCCCACGTCGGCGTTTCGATTGGCCCGGACGGTCCCTCGCAGATGGCGCTTGAGGACATTGCCGCCTTCCGCGCCGTCCTCGACAGCGTCGTGCTCTATCCATGCGATGCGAACCAAACGGTATGCCTCGTCGATGCGATGCGCGAGCACCGTGGGTTCAGTTACATGCGTACCACCCGGGGAGCCACTCAGGTGCTCTACGAGCCCGGCGAGGACTTCTGGATTGGAGGCAGCCGAACGATCCGCTCCAGCGACGATGACGATGTCACTCTGATTGGGGCGGGGATAACGCTGCACGAATGCCTCATAGCCGCCGCCGATCTCACCGATCAGGGGATCACCTCGCGGGTGATCGACCTCTACTCGGTGAAGCCGGTTGACGCTGACGCGATCCTCAAGGCAGCGAATGAGACGCGGCTGCTGATGACCGTGGAGGACCACTGGGCGGAGGGGGGCATCGGCGAGACGGTTGCCGGCGTGTTGGCCGAGTCGGGTGCGGGCACCCCTCTGGCGCGCCTCGCTGTCTCCGAGCGGCCGGGGAGTGGCCCCCCGAAGGCACTGCTTGCTGCGGCCGGAATAGACGCCGCTGGCATAGCCGCTGCAGTAAAAGAGCGAATTACTAACATTCGCTAATAGTTCGCTAAGCTTCCGCTCGCATCAGACGGGCGGGGAATTGCGCGCCCAGTGGGACGCAGGAGTCATCCTGAACCCGCAGAAGGGATCGCGGAATGGCAAGAGTGAGAAAGCGAAAGGGCGAAAACGAGGCGCTGCGTCGCCCCCGTCGCGGTGGCGCACCGATCATCGAGCTGCGCGACGTGACGAAGGTCTACCCCGGTGGCCACATGGCGTTGGACCGTGTCTCGCTGGCGATCAACCGCGGCGAGTTCGCCTTCCTCGTCGGCCCAACGGGCTGTGGCAAGTCGACCTTGATCAAGACGCTGATCCGCGACGAGGAGGTAACCGAGGGAACGGTGAGCATCGCCGGTCGCGATATTGGCGCCCTTGCCGAGAAGAAGATCCCGCAGTTGCGGCGCAACATCGGCACCGTCTTCCAAGACTTCAAGCTGCTGCCCGACCGCACCGTCTACGACAACGTCGCCTACGCACTGCAGGTGATCGGCGCCAGCCGAGCCGAGATTCGCACCCAGGTGCCGGAGACGCTGCGCCTGGTGGGGCTTTCGACCAAGCTTCACAGCTACCCCGACGAGCTCTCCGGGGGAGAGCAGCAGCGAGTCTCGATCGCCCGCGCTTTCGTCAACCACCCGCCGCTGCTGCTCGCCGACGAGCCGAGCGGCAACCTCGACCCGGTCACCTCGATCGGCGTGATGCAGCTGCTCTATCGGATCAACAAGACCGGCACCACCGTCCTCGTCGTCACCCACGACCGTGAGATGGTCGACAACATGCAGCGTCGCGTGATCGAGCTCTATGAGGGCCGCGTGGTCCGCGACGAAGTCAGCGGCGGCTACACCGAGGAGTCGACGACCGAGTTCGGCGTGCGAATGCGCGCCGAGATGGGTGTCGCCCCCGAGGGCCAGACGAACGGCCACGATTCGCTCTTCTGAGCCATGTCCAAGCTCATCTTCTTCATCCAGGAGGCGTTCAGGGCGTTGCGTCGCAACGGGGCGCCGAGCATGGCGGCAATCGTCACCACGGGCGTCACCGTCATTCTCCTTGGGGTTCTGATCCCCGTCTTCCAAACCGCGCAATCGAAGAGCGAGGAGGTCCGCGACAGCCTCGAGTTTCGGGTCGCCGTCTATGACGATGCGACCAAAGCCGAAGTCGCTGCGCTGGGGAGGGAGCTGGAAGCGATACCGCATGTCGCCACGGTTGAGTTCATCGACAAGGGCGAGGCCCTGGCGGAGTTCGAAGCCGACCTCGGCAAAGAAAAGAGCGAAGACCTGCTGGCGCAGGTGCGGAGCAACCCGTTGCCACGGAACTTTGCCGTCAAGGCGGAAGACGCCGCCTATCTCAGTGACGTGCGGGCGGCCGTCACCCCGCCGGGGCCGGATGGGAAACCAATGCCGATCTCCCCGATCATCCCGACCGAAGACGGCATCTTCGACCGGCGGGAAGATTCAGAGAAGATCGAGCAGGTAACCAGTGCGCTGAAGATCGTCTTGACCGTGATCACCGCCCTGCTCGTTATCGCCTCGCTGATGCTGATCGGCAACACGATCCGGCTCTCGATCTACACGCGGCGCCGCGAGGTCGAGGTGATGCGGCTGGTCGGCGCCACGCGCTGGTTCATTCGCTGGCCGTTCATGATCGAGGGAGTCGTGGTCGGCTTTGCGGGCGGCCTCGTGGCCATACTGGTCCTGTGGCTGGGCAAGCTGACTATCGTCGACCCACTGGGCGACAGCATCGATCTTGCGGCGGCCCAGAGCAGCACGACACTTTCCTTTCCGGCCCTTGTCGTGATCCTCTTCTCAGCCGCTGTTCTGTTTTCGGCGATTGGCTCCGGGGTGACGCTGCGCAGGTTCCTGAAGATTTGAGGACGGCATGAAGGCCTCCTCCGTCCTGGGGCTGGTGGCCGCATTGGTCGCCATGCTCGCCGTCGGGCTTTGGCTTGGCGGGCACCCAGCCCATATCCCACCGACGCTTCGCGATGCCTTCGTCGACGACTCCGCCGGGCTCAACGTCGAAGCGACCGAATTGATCGAGGACAACTACTACCGGGCGGTGAGCCAGGAGGAGCTGACCAACGCCTCGTTGCAGGGCATGGTCCGCGGGCTGCGACGGCGCTATCGCGACCGCTTCTCCGAGTACTTCTCACCCGAACTGTTGGCCCAATTCAAGGAAGCGATCTCGGGTCGCTTCTCGGGGATCGGGATAAGCGTCGTGGAGGTGAAGCGAGGCCTGAGAGTCGAGCAGGTATTTGCCAGATCGCCGGCCGAGAAGGCCGGGCTCGAGGTTGGCGACACGATCGTGTCGGTCAACGGCAGCTCGATCGAAGGGGAGCCCAGCGATATCTCGACGCAGAGGATCAAAGGGCCCGAAGGGACTGAGGTGACCCTCGGCGTACAGGGTGCGGCCAATGATGGACTGCGTGAGCTGCCCATCGTCCGCGCCGAGATCGCGCTCCCAGTGGTGAGCAGCAAAGTGGTGGAGGTCAATGGGCGCAAGCTTGGCTACGTCCGTCTAATTTCGTTTAGCGAAGGCGCCCACGCCCTCCTGCGAAACGCCGTGCGCAAGGTCGAGCGGCAGGGAGCGGAGGCGATCGTGCTTGACCTGCGCGGCAACGGCGGCGGGCTGCTCGAGGAGGCGGTGTTGAGCGCGAGCATCTTCTTGCCCGAGGGCGAAGTTGTGGCTACGACGGATTCCCGCACCCAGGGTCAGTCCACCTACAAGACCGTAGGCGACGACCTGCCGGCTCGTCCGATGGTGGTCTTGATCGACGGCAACACGGCCTCGGCGGCGGAGATCCTCACCGCAGCACTCGCCGACAACGCCGACGCGGAGGTATTTGGCGCTCGCTCCTACGGCAAGGGCGTCTTCCAGCAGGAGGTCGACCTCTCAAACGGTGGGGCGCTGAAGCTGACGATCGGCGAGTACTTCACCCCCGACGGCACCAACCTCGCGGGGCACGGCATCGATCCCGACGTGCCCGTGCGGGACCTGCCGGCTACGGCGCAAGACGAGGTGCTTGACCGTGCCCTCGAGAAGCTGGCGGCCCCACAGGGCCAAAAATGACCAAGCGCGACTGGCGCTACTACCGTGCGCGCTCCCGGGCTCGCACGCGGAATCGAGAGCGCACTCAACCGAGGAGCGCGTCGGAGGCGGTCGATCGGTTGCTGCGGGAGCGGCTTGGGAAACGTGGCTTTCCGGCCTCGCTCGAGGCCGAAGCCGGCCGCCTCGCCGATGCGCTCGAGGGGGAGCCGACGCCCCGCCGCGACCTCACCGCTCTGCCCACCTTCACCGTCGATCCAGCTACTGCACACGACTTCGACGATGCGGTTTCCGCTCAGCGGGAGGGAGATTCGGTACGGCTTTGGATCCACATTGCCGATGTCGCGGCCCATGTGCCACCGGGCTCGCCGCTCGACCTCGAGGCGAGGCGCCGCGCCAACAGCACCTACGCTCCCGGGGCGGTCGAGCCGATGCTTCCTCATGCGCTGAGCGAGCAGGCCTGCAGCCTCGCTCCTGATGTAGAGCGCCTCGCGGTTACCGCGGAGATCGAGCTGGGCCCGGCCGGAGAGCCACGAGCCACCGGCTTCTACCGCAGCCGAATTCGCTCCGATGCGCGGCTCAACTACGACGAGCTGGATCGGATCTTCGGCGGTCGCTCCACGCCTCCAGCGCACATTGCCGAACCGCTCACCGCGGCCCGCGAGGCCGCCGCGGCGCTTGGCGAGCGGCAAGGCGCCGCTGGCCTTGACGTCGACTCATCCGAGCCGGAGTTCCGCTTCGATTCGGCCGGAAACGTGATCGCCGCTCGCGCTGTAGAGCAGACCGAGTCGCACAAGCTGATCGAGCGGCTGATGGTCCTCACCAACGAACAGGTTGCTCAGCTGCTGGATCGCAAGCGCGTGCCGACCGTCTACCGCGTCCATGCACAGCCAGACCCCCAGCGGATCGAACGGCTGATCGCCCAACTGAAAGCCTTGGGCATTCCCACGCCTCCGGTCCGCGAGATGCTCGCACCGGGCCAGGCCGGCGAGGTTGCGATTGAAGCAAGCCGGTTGGTGCGAGAGGAGGCCGCTCGGCGCGGACATGGCCGGGGGGCGTATACATCGCTCGTGCTGCGATCCCTCAAGCAGGCTCAGTACAACGAGCGCAACAGCGGCCACGCCGGGCTGGGAAGCCCTGCCTATTGCCACTTCACTTCGCCGATTCGGCGCTACCCCGATTTGATCGTCCACCGGGCGCTGCTGGCGGCGCTGGGCGAGGGCGAGCGGGCTCCCCGCGCCACCGAGGCACGGGAGGCCGCCTGGCACTGCAGCGAACAGGAGCGTGAGTCGATGCGAATCGAGCGGGGGGCGGACGACATCTGCGCCGCCTTTCTGCTCGGCAACGAGCTGCGTGAGCGCGGCGAGGAGGTGGAGTTCGAGGGGGAGGTCTCAGGGGTCGTTCGCGGTGGCGCCTTCATCGCCTTCGGCGGCGAGCTGGGCGATGTATATGAGGGCTTTGTACCGGCCCGGTTGCTGGGCGCCGATCGGTTCGAGTTGAACGAGACCGAGACCGCTCTGGAATCCAGTGGGACGGGTGGGGCGTTTCGCCTGGGGGACCCGATGTCGGTGCGGGTGAGCGCGGTGAACGCCCCTCGTGGTCGCGTCGATCTTGCTCCTGCCCATGGCTAAGGCGGGCAAGAAGAAACGCGCACCGGCGTCGGGCGATGTCGCCACCAATCGCCGCGCACGTCACAAGTTCGAGCTTGTCGAGAAGATCGAGGCCGGGATCGTCCTGAGTGGCACTGAGGTGAAGTCGCTTCGAAACGGCAAGGCGCAGATGGTCGACGCATACGCTGTCGTCAACGACGGCGAGGTGTGGTTGCGCAACCTCCACATCCCGCCATACGAGCATGCAAGCCGGGAGAACCACGAGCCTGAGCGGCCCCGCAAACTCCTCCTGCACCGAGTCGAGATCGAGCGCCTGATCGGCAAGACCGCACAGCGCGGCTTGACGTTGATACCAACTCGAATCTACTTCAAGGGGCCTCGTGCGAAGGTTGAGTTGGCGCTGGCCCGCGGCAAGGAGGGTCGCGATCGCCGTCGCGAGATCGTGGAGCGCGAAACACGTCGCGAGGTCGAGCGCGAACTCAAGGGCAGAATGAGGTAGCTTCGGGACTATGCGTTATCGGTTTGCCCCGCTTTCGCTGGTAGCGACGCTTTTGTTGGCGTGTCTTTCGCCGTCACAAGCATGGGGTGACTCCTTTACAAACAGGGTTGGTGACAACGTGAGCGACAACATCGAGTATCTAGTTGCAGGGTTGGTCGTGGCGATCCTGCTTCTCCTGCTTGTGGTCAGCATTGTCCAGCGGCGCGGCAAGAAAAAGGCCGAGAAAAAAGCTGGCGTAGGTCCACAGCCGGTAGCGGCGGCGGGCCCTCCCTCGGGCTCACGCACGAAGGCCCCCGCCTCCCCTCCTGCGCCACAGCCGGGGCCGGTCGCACCCCCCTTGGCCTCGCCGCCATCGGCTCCGCCGACCGCGGCATCACCTGCTTCGACTTCCCCAGCCCCAACCCCGCCGCCACCGCCGGCAAATGCCAAGGAGAAGCGAAAGCAGGCACGAGAGCAGCAGCGTGCCGCTCGCTTGGAACACCGCAAGCGGCGTCAGGAAGAGTCCAAGCGCCGTCGCGAAGAGCGGGCGAAGCAGCGAGCTGAGCGGCGCCATAAGCCCGGAGCCACCGGCCGCTCTGGACGGCGGGCGAAAAAGGACGCAGCGAAGGCGGAACGCGAGCTTGCCGCGGCCCGCGCCGCTCAAGAGCGAGAGCTGCTTGGGCAGCAGGCGACCCAGGTAACGGGCGTGGCCTTTCCGCTTTCCCCCGCACCTTCCGCGGCCGCTACGCCCCCCGCGCAGGCAGAGGCGGTGCCGCCAATTCAGGCTGGTGGGCCCGGTGCCGATGCACCAATCACCCCGGCTGCCCCGCTGCCACCTCCACCAGTCCCTCCGGTGGGCGCGGTGCCAACAGGCGGATATGGCCCGGCTTCCGAACAGCGTATGAGCCAGATCGGGGAGGAGCAGGCCACGCAGAGGTTCGAGCCGGTTGCCCCCACTCAGCCCACGCCGTCGATGGCTGTGCCGCCGACGCCGCCTTCTGGTGTCTCTGACCTCCAGGCCGCCGAACAGCGGCTGCAGGAGGAACAGAAGGCCCAGGAGCGCTCAATGACCGAGGCGCAGGAGCGTCTCAATGAAGTCGAGGAGCGGATCAAAGCGGCTGAGCACCGTCAGGTTGAGGCCGAGCGGATCGCCAAGCTGAAGGAGGAGGAAGCAGCACGCCAGCGGAAGCTGCAGGAGATCCAAGATGGGGTCGCTCAGGCAGAGGAGCGCGCTCGCGAAGCAGAGCGTCGTGCCGTGGAAGCCGAGCAGGCGGTTCTGCAGTCGGTTCAGGGGCCGCCCGTCCCTCCTCCGGCGCCTCAGCCGCCCATTCCATCCGTACAGCCGCCCCAGCCCCCGCCGATGGCACCGCCACCACCCCCGCAGCCGATGCAGCCACCACCTCCGCCTGCCCCACCTGTGGCTTCGCCCCCGCCGATGGCACCGCCACCACCCCCACAGCCGATGCAACCGCCGCCGCCTCCGGCAAGCCAGGTTTCGCCACCCCCGCAGCCGATGCAGCCACCACCGCCGCCGCCTCCGGCAAGCCAGGTTTCGCCACCCCCACAGCCGGCGGCACCACCCCCAGCTGCTCCCTCCGAGCCGCCATCCCCGCCGATGGCACCGCCTCCACCCCCACAGCCGATGCAACCGCCGGCAGAGTCCACACCGCCCGTGGTTCAGGGGGCCGGCGCTATCGAGCTCAACGCGATCAGCTTCGAGCAGCTTCGAGAGGAGGGCCTGTCGGTAACGCAGGCCACGCGCCTGCTCGCCCATCGCGAGCGGGTCGGTCGTTTCCAGTCGGTTGATGAAATCGACGAGATCGCCGGCCTTCCCTCCGATCTCGCCGAGGACCTGAAGCGCCGCTCGCGGGTCTAGAGGGTCTAGCGAAACCCCGCATGCCCCCGGCGGCGACGGACACGGCGCTGCGGCGTCCTCGGTCGCCCCGCTAGATCCCGTACTGCTCGAGCAGCTTCAGCCAGATCTCGCTTCGGCTCGGGTAGGCGGCCACCGCATGCCGCAACCGCTCAAGTGGGACCTCGCCGACAATCGCGATCGTTGCGGCATGGAGGAAGTCGGCGGTCTCGAAGCCGCTGAAGGTGGCGCCGACGATCGTCTTGCGTGTCTCGTCGACGACCAGCCGAGAAGTCCCTCCGGTCCCCTTGCCCTGAAAGCTGGCGCCGGCCGTGCCGTCGGTCTCAACGTCTATCGCCCTGGCGTCGATTCCCGCCTCCTCGGCCTGTGCCAGTGTCTGGCCGACCGCGGCAACCTGAGGATCGGTGAAAGTGACGCGCGGAGTGCCTAGCCCTTCGGCGATAGCCTCGACATCTCGCCCCAGCACGTTCTCGGCGGCGACCCAGGCCTGGTACTTGCCCATATGGGTGAACAGTGCTCTGCCGTTGACGTCGCCGATCGCGTAGAGCCACTCGCGACCGTCGACTCTCAGCCGCTTGTCGGTCTCGAGGAAGCCGTGCTTCCCTGGCTCGATCCCCGCCGACTCCAGCCCAATGCCCACGGTGCGTGGCTTGCGGCCAACGGCGACGAGGATCTCGGCGGCCTCGATCTGGCTGCCATCGCTTAACTCCACGGCGATACCGGCGCCTGCGTTCGAGACTCGTTCTGCACGGACCCCGGTCCTCACGTCGATGCCATAAGCGGCGTGCAGCGAGGTGGCAACCTGCTCGCCCGCGAACGGCTCCTCACGCGGCAGCAGTCGCCCTTCGCCCTCGATCAGCGTCACCGTTGCCCCCAGCGTCGACCAGGCCTGCGCCAGCTCGGACCCGACCGGCCCGCCGCCGAGGACCACCATGCTCTCCGGCGTCTGCTTGGCGGTCGTCGCATCGCGGTTGTTCCAGGCTCGAACCGAGTCGAGGCCCTCTACGGGTGGCATTGCGGCGCCGCTGCCGGTCGCCACGATCACCGCCTTTCTGGCGCTCAGCACGGCGTCGCCAACGACTACTCGCCGCTCGCCGTCCAACCTCCCCTCACCGCGGAACAGCTCGATTCCTCGCTCTTCCAGCCAGGGGAGCTGACCCGAGTCGTCGAGATCGTGGATGACCTCGTCGCGCCGGTCGAGCACCGCTTGGGCTTCGAGGCTGCCACCCAAGGCCTCGGCGACGCCGGGCACCCGCTTCGCCTCGGCGAGCAACTCGGAAGGGCGCAACAGGGCCTTCGACGGCATGCAGGCGTAATAGGAGCACTCGCCGCCGACCAGATGCTGCTCGACGATCGCGACCGTGAGCCCGCCGTCGGCCAGCCGCCCCGCGCAAACCTCGCCGGGAGCGCCGGCGCCGATCACGATCGCGTCGAACTCGTGCTCGCTCATCCGAGGGCCTGGTACCCGTATTGCACTGCGGCCACCCCGGCACCGTACAATCGAATTGAATTCGACATAGCACGGGGGCGACAGGCTTCGACTTGGCCGATCCGTGCGAATGGTTGCAGGTCGAGGTGGTCGGAGGCCTCGTTAAACACCGGCACCAACCAATACGTGCGGACCATGAGTTCGCCCTCGCTGCTTAGTCAATAGCTAAGCGATGAGAGTCGGCCCTCTTTCGCCCGCGGAGAGGGGCACCGGCTTCAAATTGCGGGCTTACCAAGGCGGATCGCCCCGTCCGCCAGGGGACATTTCAGAGGGCTTTATCTCCCGCAGTGCCCGCCGGCGCGGACCCCGGGAGACGAGAATCAAGCGCCGGCTAAACCTGTAGAAGCCTTCGCGCTACGACCAAGGACGTGGGTTCGAATCCCACCGCCTCCATAAAACTGTTTTGCTTCGCTGACGAGTGGTCGTTTGTGGCGCTCTTGCTTCCCGCGCGAAGCGGCACAGCCCAAGTCATCGTCCGGGGGGCTCAGGCCGCCAAATCTTCCCCTCGATTCCGTAGGCGGGGTCAGCCAGCGGACCAAGGACTCGCAACTCCGCTTCGTGCTCGCTCATGACCAGAGCGGAGACCGCCGCGTCGAAGGCATCTTCGGAGCCGGCGGCCCGCTCGAGAAGGTCCCTCGGCTGCTCGGGGAAGTGCTCGACCAGATAGTCGTGTCGCGCCGACCACTTGCCCTTGTTGACGGGACCGGTCAGCGCGCGCGGATAGATCTCCACCACGCGCGGCCATCCCTCGGAGAACGGCCAGATGCCGAAGCCGTTCTTGGCAAGCGTTAACAGGTGCGGCATCCCGCGAACCGATCCGGTGCCCACGGCACCGGCGCCGCCGATCTGAAAGACGGACTTCGCACGCACCGCATCCTCGCTGATCTCGGTTTGCCTGTAGAGCCGTGCTTTCGGATGGGGATTCCGCTTACCGGGGCGCCCCCAGAAGGGGGCTTCGCAACCATCAAGCAGATCCTCGCCCCCATGCGCCATCGCCGACCACACGTCCTCCCCGCTGGACCAACCATTCTCCTCGCACCACCACGCGGGGAACGAAAAGGCGAAGTCCAGTCCAATAACCATGCTGGGTTCGGCCTCACCAAGCTCAAGAAGCTTCGCGATGAGCTCATCGCGGTCGAGCCCGTTTCTCAGCTCAGTCAGCCTGCCGTCGCGGACTTCGGCTTGCCAGAGAGACTCCTCCGGCCCTTTGGCCTTGCCAGACCAGTCGACGGCGATCATTTTCACGAGACGATAGTCGCAGTTCTTTGTGGAGCAGACGCTGTTGCGCAAAGCGGCGGTCGGCGATGTGCCAATGGGCTTGCCGAGGCCCTCAGTCTTCTGGCGAGAAGCGATAGCCGATTCCGCTGTGGGTATGGATCAGCTCGCGGCCAGGCATGGCCTCGGCCAGCTTCGTGCGCAGGCGGCTGATGTAGACATCCACCGAGCGGTCG
Source organism: Solirubrobacterales bacterium (assembly GCA_025450195.1). Taxonomy (GTDB): domain Bacteria; phylum Actinomycetota; class Thermoleophilia; order Solirubrobacterales; family 70-9; genus VRUE01. The sequence continues at coordinate 34,392 of JANWHW010000031.1, forward strand.
CTTCGTCGCCACTGCCGCCCCCATACTTCCCCGTAGAGTTCCTCGCGCGTCACGATTCGCTGGGGACGGGACGCCAGAACGGTCAGAAGCCGCAGCTCGCGCGCGGTCAGGCTGAGGGGCCGCCCGTCAACGAGAGCGGTGTGCTCTTCGGGAAGGATCTCCAGTGCCATCGATGCCGAGAGAATCGTCCCCCCGGGTGGCAACGCGGTTACGGGGCGGTAAAGGCGGTGTGAACGGCTTGTGAAAACAGATCAAGCCGATGCGTCAGCGTCCAGCCAGGGCCCCCTGGGCAGTTCTGGGATCGTCGGCGCCCTTCGTGCGCTCGTCGCTGGCGAGACCGGTTAGGGAGAGCACCCCGCCGCCGCCGATCGTCGCCGTCGCCAAGATCGAGTCGCCAACCCGAAGCCGCGTCATGTCGATCTTGGACGGCACGTCGAAGAGCAGGTCTGCTCCGCTCTCGCGTATGTCGTCTGCCGAAACGCGCAGCTTGCCTTCCCCCGGGCAGATGGCCGTCACGATCCCCTCGAAATCGCCGTAGGTGAAGGGAGTGCCCGCGGCGTCGAGGCTTCGCTGCCAGAGGACGGCCGGTGGCTCGATCGGAGGCAGTGGCGGCTGAGTGGGGTCGGGCGCGCAGCTTGGTGGCGCCACGCTCAACGGTTCGGCCACGGCACTCGCGGTTGGCGGTTCCTGGGCAGCCGGGGCCGACGTATCCGATGGCGAGGCCGAGCTCGCTGGTAGTTGGGTCGCTTCGATGTCCACCGCGACGTTTGCGAAGGCGCCGAGCGCGGGCAGCGTTGGCGCCAAGCCCGTCGGGTCGGGATGGATGTGGACGAGCAGGGAGACGCCTCGTTTGGAGACGGCGTAGGCAGGGGCGGCGGGTGTGGGGTCGACGTAGGTGACGATGCCGCTGAGTTTGGCCCGCATCTGCCGGACCAGCTTGATGCGCGTTCCCGCCTCGGCCAGGGTCCCGTTGGAAAGGGAGCGGATCGGAATCTTCAGTTTCGTGCCGAGCAGGGGCGCTTTCGGGGCATGGACGGCGGTCAGAGCACCGCCCGGTTCCGCCACCGTGTAGCTGCCGGCCGCCGAGTTGACGTGGACGACAACGCCGGTGATCATTTCCTCTTCCGGCTCCGGCACCTCGGCTGGAGGGGGAGGCTCATCCTTGGGCACGGAGCCCTCGGAGCCCACTTCTGAGTCAGGGCTTTCGAGCTTGCCCTCGGGAATGAGCGACGAGGGCGCCGTGCCCGTCGACGTCGAGGATTCCGGGCTTGCGCCGTTGCCATCGCCAGAGCCCGTTGACGCTTGGGCGTGATCTTCTTCGACGCTGGCCGTCTCCCCGCCAGAACTGGGGATTTCGACGATCTGCGGCGTGCCGGTGCCGAACGTGCCGTCTGCGCCCGGTCCGATCGCGACCCCGACGAACAGCCCGAAGCCGAGTGCCACCGCGGACAGCGGCGCGGCCCAGCGGCGGTCGGAGATCGGTAGTGCCGCCCAGCGCAGCAGATGGCGGTAGCCGCTCACGACCCGGCCACCGTCCCCACGGTGCCGTGTGCCATCAGGTCTTTGCCGCACTGCCAGCAGAAGACCGAGCCTCGTGAGTAGAGCGCCCCGCAGGAGCCGCAGGCCCCAGCGGCCCCCGCCTGGTCCAGCTTCAGGATTCGCTCCACCTCAGCCAGCTCGGCGTCGACTTGCTGAAGCTTCGCCGCATGCCTCGCCAGGACGTCGAGCCGGAAGTGGTCGCGGATTGCCATCTCGTAGACGAGCCCGCCCAGGTCCCACTGCAGCTCGGCGAGCTCTCGAGCGAGCCGGTCGCGACGCATCTCCAGGTCCGAGCCGCTCATTCGATCGTCACGGCTCCACCGCCGTCACCGGGGGGCTTCGATTTGTCTACAGGCGGAGGTGCGCCCGGTGTGGCGATTTTGTCGGGCAGTTTCTTCACCGCTTCCTGATAGCTGTCGCCGCTCTGGCTGTTGAGCGATTCGAGGTCACCCTTGCTCGCCTGCACGGTGCCTTTGCTCTTGCTGGCCGCCTCGCCGGTCAGACCACCGGCCACCGACTTGGCACTGGTGCCGCTCTCCTTGGGCTTGTTCGAGCTTCCTGACGATTTCGTCGAGGCCGTCTTCGAGCCACCGGATTCCGTACTGGCCGTGCTGGGTGCGGCGCCTTCGTTCACCTTGAGGATCGGTGCCGGGGCGGGCGCCGTCGAGTCGCTGCCCTTGCCGATCAGCACGCCGACCAAGAGCATCAAACCGAGCACGGCTATCCCGCCAACCGCGGCGAGCGGGGCGTAGTCGCGTCCGGGCTCGGGGGGCTCGGAGGGGGGGACGGTGGCTGGGGGTGCCTGGGGGGATTCGGGTGGAGCGCCCTCCCCGGCGGAGGGCAGGAGGTAGCGGCGGAAGTCGACGCGGGGCCCAGCTCGCCGCTGCCCGCAGTTGAGGCAGTAGCGCTGGTCGGCGGCAAGTGGCGTGCCACACCCCGCGCACGGCTCCCTGGCTTCGCCTAGTGCCTGCATCTGCGGCGTTGCGGTCGAGTGCATCGTTCCTCCTATTCGATTTCAGAGCCGGGGAGTGCCGGGAACTGGGTCAGCTCGAGTTCGGCGCCGGCCGGATCGCCGATGAAGAAGACGTCGTAGTGCAGCGGTTTCGTGTTCGCCTTCATGTGGTCGATGGCACCGCGCCCCGCCGCGACCACCTTGCCGCCCCTGCGGGCGACTACGTAGAGCAGCAGGCGCTCCTGCTCCTTGCCAGTCCGGTTCACCACCTTGCCGGTGGCCTCCAGGCCGGAAACCGGGTCGCCTTCGAGCTTTGGTGCAGTGACCTCGATGTTGGGAAGCGGTCCTGAATGGGAGTCTGCGCTTGCACCGATCTTGACCTTCGCTGACTTCGGCTTGCCGGTGGCCAAGACCTGGTCGTTGATCCACTCCACCTCACCTCCGGCGGGGATGTAGGGGACTGCGGCGAGGGCGGGCTCTATCCCGGGAATGTCGTTGCTGTAGACGCTCTTGCCCTTCGCGTCGAGCACGTTGATCAGAATCGGCACGTTGATCAGGCTCTGGCTGGAGTCGTTATGGATGTCGACGACGACGGCGCTTCCGTTGGCGTCTGTGAGAAGCGTGGTGGAGAGCACCTTCACGTCGGTGCTCTCCTTCTTGATCTGTAGCCCCGAGTCGGCGAGCAGGGTCTTCGCCCCCTTCTTTTCGAGTTCGGCGCTGCGGCTCTGGGTTGACTGGCAGGCCACCAGCCCGGTGAGAGCGGAAATAGCCAGGCCTGCGGTTATGGCAACGCGCATCAACCGAAGCCCCCACTCACGTACTCGCGGGTGCGCTCGGCCACCGGCGAGCCGAAGACCCGCTCCGCCTCCCCGTACTCGATCAGGTCGCCGAGGTACATGAAGGCGACGTGGTCCGCTACCCGCTGGGCCTGCTGAAGGTTGTGCGTGACGATCACGATCGCGATCTCGGTGCGCAGGGAGACGATCGTTTCCTCGATCACCTGTGTGGAGATCGGATCGAGCGCGGAGCACGGCTCGTCGAGGAGCAGCACCTCGGGTTGGATCGCCAGCGAACGGGCGATGCAGAGACGTTGCTGCTGGCCACCGGAGAGGGCAAGAGCGGGGTGGTCGAGGTTGTCCTTTACCTCCTCGAAGAGGCCGGCGCGGTGCAGCGCTTCGATCACCGGCGTTTCCAGCTGCCGCCGCGAGGGCTTCTTCGAGCCGCGCTCGCGCAGCCCGTAGGCGACGTTGTCGAAGATGCTCATCGGAAAGGGGTTGGGCTGTTGGAAGAGCATCCCGACCCGGCGCCGCAGGAGGGTGACGTCGAAGCTGTCGACGTCCTCTCCGTCGAGCAGGATGCGGCCCCCTCGGATCGCCCCTGGGGTGAGGTCGACGAGGCGGTTCAGCGAGCGCAGCAACGTCGTCTTGCCGCAACCCGAAGGGCCGATCAGCGCCAGGACCTCGCCCTGGCGAATGCTCAGCGAAACCTGGTTGACCGCGAGCTTTTCTCCATAGGCGATGCTTAGTGCTTCGGTGCGCATCCGCTCGATCGGCGTCGTCTGCGCACGCGGCATTCGCCTCAGGGATGGAGCGACCATTGCGTGGGGGCTATGCCCATTGCTCCCCGGGGGCGGGGGACTAACAGCGGTTGGCGGCGTCTCGACAACGATCCGGCGCACCGGAGGAGGTAGTTGTGCGGCGACCGTCATCGGCTCCCGCATTGGATCGGTGCCGCCGTCGAGCGGGCTCAGCGGGTCCATGACGGCTCCTTCCTGCGCGCGATCAGATCGACCACAAAGTTGAGAAAGATGACGATGACCAGCAGCACGAATGCCGCTGCGTAGGCCTTTTCCGGGGCATTTCCCTCGCCGACGGGCGAGTTGTTGTAGACGTAGGTGGTGAGGGTGCTGCCGGTCCCCTTCAGAAGGCCCCAGACGGGGGTGCCGTTCTCCGGCTCGATCTGCAGCGAGGCGCCGAGGAGGACGACGACGATCGCCGTATCGCCGACGATGCGGCCCATGCCGAGCGTCACTCCCGTGCCGATGCCCCGCTGCGAGGCCGGGAGCAGAACCCTGCGGATCGTCGAGATCCTGTCCTTGCCCAGCGCGTAGGAAGCCTCGCGCACGTGGGCGGGGATCGCCTGCAGCGCCTCCCGGGTCGCGCCGACGACGAGCGGCAGGGCAATCAGCGACATGATTGCACCGGCGGTGAAGAACGAGCGGCCGAAGACCGCGTTGCCTTCGGCGGTGAAGGAGAGGAAGCCGAAGAAGCTCTGCTGAAAGACGAGCAGGCCGAAGATCGCCAGCACGATGCTCGGCGTGCCGGCGACGATCTCCACCCCCGACTCGACCGTCCGTGCCAGCCAGGAGGGACGGCCATACTCGGAGAGCCAGACCGCGATGCCGACTCCGACCGGCGCCGCAATCAGCGTGCCGAGGACCGTGAGCAGGACCGTACCCTCGATCGGATCGAGGAAGCCCCCCGTCTTGCTTTGGTCGAGCCCCACCTGTGGATGGCTGAAGAGCAGCGAGAGGTCCAGGTACTGGATGCCGCGGAAGAGCATGTAGGCGACGATCGAGCCGGCGATCAGACAGAGCAGGATCCCCGCTCCCCATGCCATCGCGACGCCGATCTTGTCGCCCCGGCTCCAGGAAATTTCGGGGGTGGGGCGGCTGCGGCTTGGTTGCACGGCGACCGGTGGCGCCGGGGCTTGAGTGGGGGCGCTCATCCCTACCTCGCCTGCAATGTGTATTTGCGCATCGACTGACGGGCCGCCCAGCCGGCAAACGAGAGGAAGGCGCTGGAGACGAGCAGTACCGCCGCGAACGCGTAGATCGTCTGCCCGAACGGCTTGACCGAAAGGCCCTCGGAGTTGTCGACGATCGTCGCTGCCAGCGTTCGCGCCGGCTCGAAGAAGAAGGTGGCGCCGTCGAGCGGGTTCGGCGCAAATCCAATCGAGCCCGAGACCATCGAGAGCATGATCGCCTCGCCGAGGGCCCGCGCTGTCGCCAGCACCGCGGCGGCGACTATCGCCGGGCGCGCCGCTCGGAGGCCAACGGTGCGAAGCGCCCGCCAGCGGTTTATGCCGAGTGCCGCGGCGCCTTCGGTCCATTGGCGCGGCACCGCGCGGAGGGCGTCGGTGACGATCGCGACCATGATCGGCGTGATCATCACCGTGAGGACGAGGACGCCGACCAGGACACTGGTGCCGTCGAGCTGGATCACATAGCGAACCGATTCCTTCTGGGATTCGGTGATCACGTGGTTGCCGACGAACGGAACGAGCACGAGGATCCCGATCAAGCCGTAGACCACCGACGGGACCGCGGCGAGCAGGCGGATTACCGGCTGCAGGGCTCGTCGCATCGCATCCGGCGCGAACTCGACGATGAACATCGCCGAGAGCAGGGAGATCGCCGTGGCGAGCACGACCGCGATGCCAGTGATCAGAGCCGTCGCATAGAGCAGCGGCCAGGCGCGCATCGTGTAGGCGTAGTCATTGGGGTTGGCGGGAGAGTTGAAGGTGTTGGTCAGCTGTTCGTCGACGTTGCCGCCGGGCAGGAACCAGCTGAGGCCGTTGTGGGAGAAGGAGGGCCACGCCTTCAAAAAGACGAAGACGACCATGAAGGCGATCAGCAGCAAGACCGTGACAGCCAGCGCGCCGAGGGCTAGCTCGGCGCGCTGGTCGGTGCGGTCCTTCGGCCTCACGGGATGTGAGCCGTTGGCGTGCACTAGTTGAGGGGCACCCACTGGGTGGAGACCACTTTGGCCGCCGCTTTGTTGTGGGTGATCCAGGTGATCCATTTCTTTGCGGCGCCGGTGGGGGCCCCGCGGGTCACCATGTAAAAGTTGCGAACTCCCCCGTACTGGCCGGACTTCGCATTGCGCAGGGTGCAGTCGACGCCCTTGTAGGGGACAACGTGCACCCCTTTCGTGAAGGCAAGCGACACGTAGCCAACGCCGCTTGGGTCACTTGTGACCGACTGCTGGATCAGGCCGTTCGATGCCTTCTGGCTGGCGCCGCTGAAGATTTTCGTGCTGCCCATGAAAATCTTCTGGAAGGCGTCCTGGGTGCCCGAGGCGGGAGTGCGCACGAAGGCGTCGATCGTGCCGGTCTGTGTGGAACCCGGCACGCCACTCCAACTGCGGACGCCGCCACCGAAGACCGCCTGGACCCCTGCCTGGTCGATGCCGGGAACCGGATTGGCGCTATTGGTGACGATGCAGATCGCGTCCTGGGCGATTTTGTTGAACACGAGGCCGCCCGGATCGGAAGGTTTCGGATCACGGGAAGAGTTCCCGATCGTCACCCGACCCGCGGCAACATCCGCCACGCCGATGTCAGAGCCACCCTGGAGCAGCTTGAAATTGACGCAGTGATCGCAGAACCGCAGGTACTTGCGTGCCAGCAGTGCCGCAAGCGGGGCCACCGAGGTGGATCCACTCATCGTGATGGTTGGCTTGGCTGCCACCGAGGCGGGTGCCAGGGTGGGGACGGCCGTTACGAGTGCCAGTGCGGAGAGAACCCCGACCCGACGCAGTCGATTGTTCATCGACGTGTCTCCTTTCGAACGCTTTTCGTTTTGCAGGCTGGGCCTTTGAGCCGGAAAGGCTGGGTGACCGCGGTGAACGGTTTGTTCGTGACGGAGTCGGATTGAACGACCGTCGCGACAACCCACACCTTGAACTTGTCGGCCTTTGTCTTGGCCGCTTCGCAGGGATCACGGCCGATCGCGAACTCGCCATTGATGAAGTTGCCGAAGTTGGCGACCCCACGGCAGCCGAAGCCGGAGCTGGGAAAGGGCCCCTCGCAGCCGAACTGTTCCGAGGTTGCTTCGCCGCTGGTGAAGTCCAGCACTCCCACCTCAGTGCTGAAGTAGTCCACTTGGCGGTTCGAGAGGACCCCGTATCCCAGCACCGTCGCGTTGCAGTCGAATTTGTAGCTCAGGCCCCCCGGCGGGTCGATTCCGGGAATGTCGTTATTCAGCTCGAGCTTGCCTCCGCAGAGCGTCGCTTCGGCGGCGCCTGCCCCTGCCGGAAAGCTGAGTGTCGCTATGCCCACGACTGCTGCGAGGCTTGCGATCGCAGCCCGTACACGGCGCCGCGGCTGCCTTCTTTTTGTATTGGTCACCTAACGGACTCCTTGCGTTTGCGGTTTACGCCCCGCCAAAACGCGGGCCGCTCACAGTCAGCGGCAGTGTCGAGCCCTCTCGTTGCACACATGTTGCGATCCGGTATCGCCGTTGTAAAAACGATGTAACAGTCAGGTACCGCAGCAGTTCGGTGCGGTAAGGGTCTAAGTCAATTGTGAGTCGGGCTGGTGTAGGGGCGGTGTTGCAGCCACGCGATCACTTGGGCGGCGTTGCGGTCCGGCGGGAAGACGGGGTAAAAGGCCTTGACGATGCGGCCGGCCTCGGCGACGAAGGTGAGTCGCTTGTAGAGGGTCATTCCCTCGACTTCGAAGGTCGGAAGCCGGAGGCCTGCGGCAAGGCTCAGACCAGCGTCGCTGAGCAGGGGGAAGGGAATGTGCTCGCGTTCGGCGAACTTGCGCTGCTCGCCCGGGCTCTGGGCGCTGACCCCGATCACCGAAGCGCCGAGCTCGGCAAACTCCGCGAGGCTGTCGCGGAAGGCGCAGCTCTGCGGCGTGCAGCCGCGGGCGCCGGGGATGTCGTCCCAGTCCGGCGGCGAGGGCTCGCCTGGAGTCCCTGTCTGTGGGTAGACGTAGGCGACGAGCCGTACGGCGGCCAGCTCGCTCAGGCTCAGCGTACCGCCGCGGGTGGAGGCAAGGCGAAGCTCCGGCAGCACCATGCCGGCCAGATGGTCGGCGGCGCCATCGTCAACGGGGATTGGGAGGTCGGGTGGAAGCTCTCGGTAGTCGGTGCTCACGGGCTCGATTCCTGTACTCGATCCGCCTCACAGGCCTCCGCGAGCTCCTGCCATGGCTCGATGCTCCAAAACCTGCGGGCCGCGCCGGAGGTTGAGGGCAGGACCCAAATCTCCGCTCCGCCGATTCTCTCCGACTGGATCCCGTAGGCGACTTGCTGTTCGAGCGCTCCGCGAGCGGCGTTCTTGCCGTTGAAGGCGAGGCGAACCGGTTCCGCCGCGGCTATCCCTGCCTCTAGGCGGGCCACGTCGAACTCTGCTGTTTCGACCTCCTCGTCGGAGCCGTAGTTGACCTTGCAAAGGTCCGTCAGGCCGATCCCGAACTCCGGCAGCCGCTCGAATTCAACGGGAGCCAGGAGAATCGGGGTGAGCCCGGTTACATAGAGCGCTTCCCAGAACGTATTGCCGGGGCCCGCGTAGTACGCACCGGCCTTTGCCGAAGCTGTGCCGGCAGCGGTTCCGCAGAAGACGACTCGCAGACCCGGCATCAGGATGTCAGGCAAGACGCCGCTCACCCGGTGCACGATAACTGGGGGGGGGGGGGGGGGGGGGGCTGGCCCACGCCGGGTTGGGGTGGGGGAAACCCAACCCAAGAAGCCTTTTTACGGGGGATGAACAACGGCAACCCAAGGAAAA
>JANWHW010000032.1 GCA_025450195.1 Solirubrobacterales bacterium
ACCTCGCGCGCCTTCTCCTTGAAGATCGCGCGGATCAGCTTCTCCTCCGCCGTCAGCTCGGTCTCGCCCTTCGGCGTGACCTTGCCGACCAGGAGGTCGCCGGAGACGACCTCGGCTCCAACGCGGACGATGCCACGCTCGTCGAGGTTGCGCAGGCTCTCCTCGGAGCGGTTGGGGATGTCGCGGCTGATCTCCTCGTCGCCGAGCTTGGTCGTGCGGGCGTCGCTCTCGTACTCCTCGATGTGAATCGAGGTGAGCTCGTCGTCCTTGACCAGACGCTCGGAGAGGATGATCGCGTCCTCGAAGTTGTAGCCCTCCCAGGACATGAAGGCGACCAGGCAGTTCTTGCCCAGGGCGATCTCACCGCCACCGGTCGAGGATCCGTCGGCGAGCACGTCGCCTTGCTTCACCCGCTGGCCGGAATTGACGATCGGCCGCTGGTGGATCACCGTGCCCTGGTTGGAGCGCATGAACTTGTGAAGCGGGTACTCGACTTTCTTCGCCCCGTGGTTGACCACGATCCGCTCGGAATCGACGTGTGCGACCTCGCCGTCGGACTCGGCCAGGATCACGTCGCCGGTGTCGACCGCGGCGCGGCGCTCCATGCCGGTGCCGATCAGCGGCGGGTCGGGCTTCAGCAGCGGCACCGCCTGGCGCTGCATGTTGGAGCCCATCAGCGCCCGGTTGGCGTCGTCGTGCTCGAGGAAGGGGATCAGCGCCGTCGCCACCGACCAGATCTGGGTCGGCGAGACGTCCATCAAGTCGACTTCCTTGGGTGAGGCCGTCGCGTACTCGTCCTCGCCGGAACGCACGAGGACCGTCGGACCTTTCAGCTTCTGGGTCTTGTCGTCGAGCTCGGCGTTCGCCTGGGCGATCACCTTGTCTTCCTCCTGGGTCGCGTCCATGTGGACGATCTCCTTGGTGACGACGCCGTCCTTGACCACCCGGTAGGGGGTGGTGACGAAGCCGTGTTCTGAGATCTGCGCGTAGGAGGAGAGCGAGCCGATCAGACCGATGTTCGGCCCCTCCGGCGTCTCGATCGGGCACATCCGGCCGTAATGGGTCGGGTGCACGTCGCGGACCTCGATCGGGGCCCGCTCGCGGGTCAGGCCGCCGGCGCCCAGCGCCGAGAGGCGGCGGCGGTGCGTGAGGCCGGCCAGCGAGTTGGTCTGGTCCATGAACTGCGAGAGCTGCGAGGAGCCGAAGAACTCCTTCATCGCCGCCACGACCGGGCGGATGTTGATGATCGTCTGCGGCGTGATCGCATCCGAGTCTTCGGTCGTGAGCCGCTCGCGGACGACGCGCTCCATCCGGTAGAGGCCGATGCGGAAGGCCTCCTGGATCAGCTCGCCGACCGTGCGCAGGCGCCGGTTGCCGAAGTGCTCGTACTCGTCGAGGTGCTCGTTGACGGGCTCGCGCGGGTAGGTGATCGCCTCCGCCGCGTAGTCCTTGATCGGGTTCTCCTCGTCGACCTCCTCGGGGATGCCGAGGAGCTTCGGGAGGCTGATCAGCTCCTTGACCAAGGCGATGATGTCGTCGTGGGTGAGGACCCTGGTGTCGAGGTCGATGTCGAGGTCGAGCCTCGCGTTCAGCTTGTAGCGGCCGACCCGGGTGAGGTCGTAGCGCTTGGGGTCGAAGAAGAGCTGCTCGAGCAGGTTGCGGGCGGCGTCGACCGAGGGCGGCTCGCCCGGGCGCTGCTTCTTGAACAGCTCGATCAGGGCGCCCTCCTCGGTCCGGGTCGCCTCGGTGTCGGCCTCGATCGTGTGCCGCATGTAGATCGAGTTGTCGAACATGTCGAGGAGCTTCTCGTCCTCGACGTAGCCCATCGCGCGCAGCAGCACCGTCACCGGCAGCTTGCGCTTGCGGTCGATGCGGACGAAGACCTTGCCTTTTTTGTCGATCTCGAGCTCGAGCCAGGAGCCGCGGGCCGGCATCAGGTTGGCGATGAAGACCTGCTTTTCGGCGTCCTTGGGCGCCATCACGTAGGCGCCCGGGGAACGGACGAGCTGGGTGACGACGACACGCTCGGTGCCGTTGATGATGAAGGTGCCGCGATCGGTCATCCACGGGAAGTCGCCCATGAAGACGGCCTGCTCGCGGATCTCACCCGTCTCTTTGTTCTGGAACGCAACGGTTGCCGAAAGCGGCCGCGAGTAGGTCATGTCCTTCTCGCGGCACTCCTCGATCGTGTGTGGCGGATCCTCGAATTTGAACTCGCCGAAGACGATGGCGAGATTCCCCGTGTAGTCCTCGATCGGGGATATGTCGTCAATCGTCTCTCGCAGCCCGCCCTTTTTCGGATCCGTCAGCTCTTCGAAGGAGCGGCGCTGGATATCGATCAGATGGGGGACTTCGAGGGGGTTCTGTAGTCGGGAAAAACTCCTGCGGGTTACGGGGGCAGCGTTCGAACGTGCCAAAGTCGGCGACTCCTCAGGCGGTCAGAGGGACGTTAGGTACAGCGCAGATATCGGGCAGGGAACAAAACTGGGCGCGACCGCGAAAAATAACACACGGCCGCACCCGACCGCGGACTTGGCTCCCTGCCTGGGTTCCAGCCGCGGTCGATCCTGGCTCTACTTGAGCTCGACGGTGGCGCCGGCCTCCTCGAGCTCGGCCTTGAGCTTGTCGGCCTCCTCGCGCTCGACGCCCTCCTTGATCGCTTTCGGCGCCTCGTCGACCAGTGCCTTGGCCTCTTTCAGGCCAAGCCCGGTCGCGGAACGAACGACCTTGATCACGGGGACCTTCTGGCCGCCGACCTCGGTCAGCACGACGTCGACCGTCGAGGACTCCTCCTCGCCACCACCGTCGGCGGCAGGAGCGCCCGCGGCGGCGGGAGCGGCGGCGGCCACGGCCGTGGCCGAGACGCCGAACTCCTCCTCGAGGGCCTTGATCCGCTCGGAGAGCTCGAGCACCGAGATGCTCTTCAGCTCCTCGATCCAATCCTCTGTCGAAATCTTGGTTGCCACTCTTTACTCCTCCTCTTCCTTTGAAGTCTCATCGTCGACGCCCTCGTCGGCCGCCTCCTCAGCTTTCTCCTCGGCTTCCGCCTCTGCCGCCGGGGTCTCCTCAGCTTCAGGCTCAGCAGCCGGCTGGTCATCGGCCTGGGCCTCCGCGTCTACGGCAGGCTCCTCAGCCGCCTCGTCCGCGGGTGGCGTGGAGGTGGGCTCCTTGCCCGCAGCTTGCGAGGACGAGGAGTCCTCCTCCGCGACAGGACCCGCGGCCGACTCCGCCGGGGCCTCTCCAGTCACGAGGCCCTTCTCCGCAATCTGACCAAGCTGCAGCGCAAGTCCCTGGATCATCGAGCCGAGGCCACGGACCAGGCCGGTGAGCGGGCTGGCGACGACGCCGGCGAACTGGCCGATCAGCACTTCGCGCGCCGGCAGCTTGGCGATTGCCTTGAAGCGTTCCTCGTCGAGGCTGAGGCCCTCCATGTAGCCGCCCTTGAAGGTGAGGACGTCGTGCTCTTTGCTGAAGCTGGAGATCGCCTTGGCGGCCTGGGCGGTGTCGCCGCGGACGAAGGTGAGGGCGGTCGGGCCCTTCAACAGCTCGGCGAGGTTCTCCTGGCCGGCTTTGTCGGCGGCGATTTTCGTCAGGCGGTTCTTGACGATGCGGAAACTGGCGTCGGCTTCGCGCAGCTTGCCGCGCAGCTCGGCCGCCTGGTGGACGCTTATCCCGCGGTAGTCGACAGCGAAGATCGCCTCGGACGCCTCGATCTCGGCGGCGATCTCCTCAATGGCTGTTGCCTTTTCGTCTCGGTTCATGTCTCACCTGCACCGGGCTTCCACTGCCGATGGGCCGATATCCGGACTGTGATTCCGGAATTCGTCCCGTCGGCGGCTGCCGGTGGTCTCGGGTTGCGCGGCGGCCAGTTTAGGCGGTCGCCAGCTCCTCTGCTGCCTGGGTGGCCGCTTCCGCGGCATCGCGGTCGCCGATCTTGGACGCGTCTACCCGGATCCCCGGGCCCATCGTCGTGGTCAGCGTGCAGGAGACGATGTAGCGCCCCTTCGCCGCGGACGGCTTGGCGCGGACGATCTCCTCCATCACAGCGGTGAAGTTCTCGAACAGCTTGTCGGCCTCGAGGCTGGCCTTGCCGATCGACATGTGGACGATCGCCTGGCGGTCGGTGCGGTATTCGACCTTGCCCGCCTTGGACTCAGTGACGGCCTTCTCGACGTCGTCGGTGACGGTGCCGACCTTCGGGTTGGGCATCTTGCCCTGCGGCCCGAGGACGCGGCCGAGCTTGCCGACGGTTCCCATCATCTGCGGTGTCGCGATCGCCACGTCGAAGTCGGTCCAGCCCTCCTCCTCGACTTTCTTGGCGAGGTCGTCGCCACCGACGAAGTCGGCTCCGGCGGCCTCGGCGTCACGCGCCTGCTGGCCCTGGGCGAAGACCGCGACGGTCACGTCTTTGCCGAGGCCGTGAGGCAGGGCCAGGGTGCCGCGCAGCTGCTCCTCGGCGTGGCGGACGTTGACCCCGAGCAGCACGTGCAGCTCGACCGTCTCGTCGAAGCTGGCGCTGGCGGTCTCCTTGATCAGCGAGATCGCCTCGGCCGCGGGGTAGGCGCGGTCGCGCTGCACCTTGCCGAGTTGTTTGCGGTAGCGCTTGCCGTGGGCCATGGCTAGTGGACGTCCACGCCCATCGAGCGGGCGGTGCCGGCGATGATCTTCGAAGCGGCGTCGAGGTCGTTGGCGTTGAGGTCGGGCATCTTGCGCTCGGCGATCTGGCGAACCTGCTCCATCGAGATCGTCCCCACTTTGTTGACGTGGGGCTCGCCCGAGCCCTTCTTGATCTTGATCGCCTCCTTGATCAGCACCGCGGCCGGGGGCGTCTTGGTGATGAAGGTGAAGGAGCGATCCTCGTAGACCGTGATCTCGACCGGGATGATCGTCCCGCCTTCGGACTGGGTCTGGGCGTTGAACGCCTTGCAGAACTCCATGATGTTGACCCCGTGCTGACCCAGGGCCGGGCCGACCGGCGGGGCCGGGTTGGCCGAGCCGGCCGAGATCTGCAGCTTTATCTGAGTGAGGACTTTTTTCGCCATCGGGATCGGGGAGAGTAGCGCGCCTGGCTAGATCTTCTTGACTTGGTCGTATCCGACCTCGACCGGCGTCTCGCGCCCGAAGATCGAGACCAGCACCTTGAGTTTGGCCGCGTCCTCGTTGATCTCGGCGATCTCGCCGGAGAAGTCGGAGAGTGGGCCGGAGACGACCTTGACCGACTCGCCGATCGAGAACTGGGCCTGGGTGCGCGGTCGCTCGGCGGTCTCGCGGTGCAGCAGGCGGTCGACCTCGGGTTTGGAGAGCGGCACCGGTTTGTTGCGCGAGCCGACGAAGCCGGTGACCCCGGGCGTGTTCTTGACCAGGCCCCACGCGTCGTCGGTCATCTCCATGTTGACCAGGACGTAGCCGGGCATGGTGCGCTTGGACTTCGGTTCTTTCTGACCGTCCTTCCCCATCTCCATCACGTCTTCGGTGGGGACGACGACCTGGCGCACGTTGCGGTTCTGACTCATCGTCTGAACCCGGTGCTCGAGGTTGTGCTTGACCTTGTTCTCGTGCCCCGAGTAGGTGTTGATCACGTACCAGCGATACATCTTCTTTGGCGGCCTTTTTTTCGGAGATCCCGCTAGAGGATCTGCTTGATCAGGAAGTTGAAGGCGGCGTCGAGCGCGCCGAGGTATGTGGCGGCGACGGCGACGAAGATGATCGTGACCGCCGTCGCCTGGACGAGCGTGTCGCGGTCGGGCCACTGCACCTTCTTCAGCTCTGCCCAGCAGGAGGCGATGAAGCCGGTCACGCCGCCGCGCTGCCTTTCGGTGGCGGCCTGCTTCTGCTTCTTGTCCAGCTGCTCGCGCTCGCGGCGCTTCTGCTCGCCGCGCTGGCGCTTCTCGCTCTCCTTCAGCGCCTTCGCTTCGGCGCGGCGCTCGGCGCGGGACGACGTCCGCGGCGCGTCCGGGGTCTCCAACTGGGCCTCCGAGGCGCCGACGGCGATGCCGGCCTCGACCGCCTCGATCTCGGCGATGTCGCCGGAGACGGGGACCTGGGTGTCGTGCTGCGCGCGCGACTCGACGGTGCGCTCGGCACCGGCGCGCTTGAGCTCCTGCTCTTCGCGAGCCCGGCGCTCCGCCTTACGCTGTGCGCGACTCTTGGCCATCGCCGCTAGCGCGTCTCCTTATGCGCCGTGTGGCATTTGCACCAGCGGCAGAACTTGCGCAGCTCGATGCGATCCGGCGAGTTCCGTCGGGACTTGTTCGTCTGATAATTGCGCCGCTTGCAGTCTTCGCAAGCCAGCGTCACCGCGATGCGGACATCTCCGCGAGCCATCTCATCCCTCGATTGCGTTAGCGCCTTACAAGGAAAAACCCCGGGCCGAGGCACGAGGCTGAGCGAAGGATAGCGCCCGGCGAGACCCGATGGCGCGCCCTATTGACGGCGATCCCGGAGTGCTCAGACAGGGACCACGCTGAGACCAGGCACCCGCTCGAAGTCCCGAGGGTTCGCGGTCGCGACGCCCATGCCGTGGCTCAGCGCCGTCGCGGCGATCCATAGGTCGTGCGCTCCGATCGGGTTGCCCCCGCTCTCAAGGGTTGCCCAGACTTCCGCATGCGCTCGGGCAATCGCGGTTGTGACCGGCAACGGCTCGATCGCGGAGATCACGTGCTCGACGAACGCGGAGCGGCGGGCCCGCACCGCACCTGTGCGAGCCCGGTGCACCCCATGCAGAAGCTCGCTGGCCGTGATGACGCTGATCGCACGGTCCTGATCCCCAACCGCATCGTCGAGCGACTGCCCGCGGCGCTCGGCGTCGACCAATACGGAGGTATCGATCAGGACGGCCATGAGCCGCCGGGCGGACCGATTGCCTCACGCCCGGCCTCGACATCTCGAGCGAAATCCTCATCCGGAGCAGGCGCCGAGCCCATCAACTCCCCCCACCTGTCCGCGGACACCAGATGCCCCGAGCTAACCGGCCGCATCTGCACGACCGGCACGCCATTGCGAACGACCTCGATCTCCTCGCCGGCTCCAACCCTGTTGACGACAGAGGAGAACTCTCGGGCTACGTCGGTGGCGCTCAGGCGAGTCATGGCAAGGATTATATCAGATAAATCTGATTCCCTCAGACAGGAAACCGCGTCCGCGGCGAACGAAGCCGTGCCCTTCGGCTTGAAAGGACGAGGGGCGACCGCTTGCCAGAGCGGTTTGCCGCGATTATGCGACCGGGATGAGACTTGACAGTCGCGGTCGTTTCGACCGAAGGTCAGGACTCAGGCTGGCTCTTCCCCTCCATCTCCTCCAGCAAAGCCGTGATTCGAGTCCGAGCATTTGGCAGCTCCGATACGACCACATCCCAGACGAGATCGAGGTCGACGCCGAAGTAGTCATGGACGAGCTTGTCGCGCATCCCGGCCATCTCGCGCCACGGCACGCCCGGCGCTCGCTCGCGCAGCTCCTGCGGCACCCGCTTCGCGGCCTCCCCGACGATCTCCAGATTGCGCACCACGGCATCTTGGATCATCGAGCCTGCGAAGAAGGCGTCTCGACCCGACTCCGTATAAGCGAGCGCCTTGTCGATGGCGTCGCGGATGTGCAGCAGATAGACCCGCTCGTCCTTCAGAGGGCAACCGCCTCGTCAAGGATTCGATCCCGCAGGTAGGGCGAGAGTCCGCCCTCGGTGACGACATCGACCTCGATCCCGAGCGAGTCCTCCAACTCGTCCGAGAGGGCGACCAGATCGAAAAGGCTCCGCCCCTCGGCCATATCGACCAGGAGGTCAAGGTCGCTCGCACCGCCAGCCTCCCCTCGCCCGGCAGAGCCAAAGACGCGGACGTTGCGCGCCCCATGAGCTGCTGCGATCCGGTTGATGTCCTCTCGTGCCTCCGAGGGCGAAAGGGTCGGGGTTCTCTTCGGCTCAATCATTGGCTTCAATCGTACGCCGGTACCCGGCGAATGGCGCAGAATGCAGAATTAGGGGAAGCGCTTGCCCATTCCGTCGTCCAAGATGCTCATAATGATTAGGTACGCATGAGATTCGAGAACTTCCGCGCGTTTATCGAAAGTGAGCATCCCGAGGCTCTCCCTGGCAGCTTGGTGGCGAGCGTAAAGCCCACGCCGTGGGTTCTCCGAGCTGGTAACGGCAAAGACGCTCGCATCCGAATGGTCATGGTGGCAAGCACCGTTACGAGCGCCAGCCTGGCAGCAACGAATGGCATCGGGTTGAGCACTCCGAGTTCGACGTGCTCGATGAGGTCGCTTAGGCCACGCGGCGGATGGTGAGCCTGTTCCGCCGAAACCGGAGGTCAGAACTGGTCGCAGCAGATCCAGCGTCGGAACCAATCCCCGTGGGCTTGACTTCGTAGAGATTAGTCAGAAATAAGTTCAAATTCGAAAGGACGAGATGCCGTCAAGTGCTGGCGATGCCGAGATACGGTCAATTGAGCAAGTCATAGAAGCGCTTGATCCGCTTGATACCGTCGCGCGAACTCGCGTCCTTGAGTATGCATTCAAGCGACTCGGGATTGACGGCCTAGATGTTTCTCCGGGCGATCAGCAGGTGACGAGGGAACCGGAGGCTTCGGCCCCATCAGAAACCCCATCCACGGGGCCACGAGCAGACATTCGCACTCTTCGGGACGAAAAGCAGCCTAAATCCGCCAATGAGATGGCGGCCATCGTTGGCTACTACCTCGCCGAGGTAGCTCCCGAGTCTGAACGCAAGACGGAGCTTGGGACTGCGGATATTGAAAAATACTTCAAGCAAGCGCAGCACCGACTTCCGGAGGCGCCCGGGAAGACCCTGCCAAATGCAATGGCGGCCGGATATTTCGACTCAGCAGGGCGCGGCCTCTATAGCCTCAATCCGGTTGGTCACAACCTTGTCGCTCACGGTCTCCCGCGTGCCTCTTCATCAGCCCCACCCCGGAAAAGACGATCCAAAGGAAAAAGAAAAGCAACTGGGAGCGCCAAAGCGAAAGCCTCCCCCAAGAGAAAAGCAAAACGGAAAAGTAAGAGCTAGCCCGCAGGATGGCCGAAGTCGCATTGGATAGCTGGGAAGATCTCCGCAGCTCTGTCAATCAACTTCAGAAGGCCATATCTAGGTCCAGTGCAACCCACATAAATACTCAATCGCTGAAGGAGGCGGCAAAGCGCCTTGTGCAGCAGTACTTCCGTGTTGTTCGCCCGGATCTTGAGGGAATTGGGATCGACGAATCGGAACTGAGCGGGGCCGATGCCGAGATGCAAGCCTTGCTCGGCCTTGCCGCCAGCCGGAATCGGAAGAGTTCCTATGTCGCGGTCATCCGCAATGTTCGCACCCAATTCGATGAGCTGGAGCCTGCGCGAGAGCTCAGACTAGGCCAGGCACGTACCGAGACCTCTGTCCGATCGATTGTCGAGACACAGATTTTGGAGACGCTTCGCCAACTGGTCCCGAGCGCTGGACTTTCCTACCAGCAGGCGCTCAACGACTTGCAGGACGAGACGCGGGTTTCCTTTCGAGGGACCGCGAATGAGCTACGAGAGGCCCTGCGCGAGACCCTAGATCACCTCGCTCCGGATGGCGATGTAGAAGCCTCCGGCGGCTTCAAGCTGGAGAAAAATCGAACAAAGCCAACTCAGAAACAGAAGGTCCGATACATCCTGCGCTCTCGGGGTGTAAGCGGAACCGCGCGTCAAACACCAGAGGCAGCGGCATCATTGGTGGATGAGTTGACCGCTTCAGTAACGAGGGCAAGCTTTGAACGTGGAAACCTCTCAGCCCACATTGCCTCAACCGAGCAAGAGGTTCGCCAGTTGAAGATGTATGTCGACAGTGTCTTGGCGGAGCTGCTTGAGATACATGCATAGCTAGTTCAGCCTGCCCCCGTCTATCCGATCGCCA
Organism: Solirubrobacterales bacterium; assembly: GCA_025450195.1. Lineage (GTDB taxonomy): Bacteria > Actinomycetota > Thermoleophilia > Solirubrobacterales > 70-9 > VRUE01. Next base: position 9,881 of record JANWHW010000032.1, read on the forward strand.
CCCGGATTGCGGTCATGCTTCTTCCCACCGGATGGGTATACCGCGCCAGCATCGTCTCGACCCGATGGCCGGCGATCTCGGTTAGGTCGGCGTCGTTGATGCCTGCGGCACGGAGGTGGGTGACGTAGGAGTGGCGGCACTCGTGGGGGCGGATGTCGATACCTGAGCGTTCCTGGGCCGGTTTCCAGACGTCGCGGTAGAAGTTGCGCTCGCGCCACATGCGGCCGGTCGGGGTCGTGAAGAGGAGATCGCAGTCGGGGCCGTTGAGGTTCCCGGAACGCCCCGGAATCGCCGGGAGGGATGCGGAACGACATTTCGAGAGGAACCGATGTATCTGGCTCTGTGCCGGGAAAGGCCCGCCACCGCCCGGAACCCACCGGTATGCGCCCGGAGAGAATCGAACTCTCGACCTCCGGCTTGAAAGACCGGCGCTCTTTGGGCCTCGTTAAAAGCCCGTTGACCACTGAGCTACGGGCGCTCGCTTCCTGCCCCTGGAAGTATGCCGAGATCAGAGCCCGAACGTCTTGGCGATGATGTTGCGCTGGATCTCGGAGGTGCCGCCGTAGATCGTCGAGACCAGGGTGCTGCGGACGAGGCGCTCCATGTCGTACTCGGAGGCGTAGCCGTAGCCGCCCATCATCTGCATGCCGCTGAGGGCCGCGCGCCTGGCGACCTCGGTGACGAAGAGCTTCACCATCGAGGCCTCGCGGGGCAGCATCTTGTCGGGATCCTCGTCGGTGAGGGTGGCGACCCAGCGGGTCATCAGGCGGGCGGCCTCGATGTCGGTCGCCATGTCGGCGATGCGGTGCTGCAGCGCCTGGAAGGAGCCGATTGGCTTGCCGAACTGCTCGCGTTCCTTGACGTAGACGATGATGTCGTCGAAGACGCGCTGGGCGATGCCGAGCTGGGTGGCGGCGAGGATCAGCCGCTCGACGTTGAGGCCGGCCATCAGCTGGGTCCAGGCCTGGTCGGCCTCGCCGAGGACCGCGTCGGCGGGCGCCTCGACGTCGGTGAAGTAGAGGTGGTTGGTGTCGCGGCCACCCATCGTGTCGATCGGGACGACCTCGAGCCCGTCGGCCTCGCGGGGCACCCAGATCATCGTCATGCCGTCGTGCTTGGAGGCGGAGCGGGTGGTGCGACAGACGACAAGGACGTGGTCAGCGATGTGGGCGTTGGAGCAGAAGACCTTCTGCCCGTTGATGACGTAGCCGCCGTCGACCGCTTCGGCAGAGGTCGAGAGGGCGGCGACGTCGGAGCCGGCGTCGGGCTCAGTCATAGCGATCGCCTCGACCGCGCCCTCGGAGATGCCGCCGAGGATCTCCTGCTTCTGCTCCTCGGTGCCGAAGCGGTTGGTGGCGCCGGCGACGATCAGCGTCGTCGCGTAACCGCCGATCGGGGCCAGCGCGCGCGAGGTCTCCTCCATGAAGATGCAGGCGTCGAGCATCGTCCCGCCGGATCCGCCGTACTCCTCCGGAATCGTGATCCCGGTCCAGCCGAGCTCGGCCATCTCCTTGTAGATCGTCTCGTTGTGGTGCTCGCGGTAACCGTCAGTGAGGCGCTCGCGCTGGTCCGGCGTGCCGCACTCGTGGTCGCAGTAGCGCCGGATCGCGTCGACGAAGTCCTCCTGCTCGTCGGTCAGAGCAAAGTCCACGAAGCGGGAGCCTAACGGTCAACGGCGGCAAACCGCCTGCTCAGGACCCGATTAGAGCCCAGGACGAGACTCGAACTCGTGACCCCTTCCTTACCATGGAAGTGCTCTACCAACTGAGCTACCTGGGCGGGTGCGCCGGGTCCAAGGCTAGCCCAGACCCGGCCTCTTTGGGGCGCCCCCGCTACGTGAACTTAGATGGTTCGAAGCGGCAGTAGCGGAATTCGAAGCCGAGCACCTGGTTGTTGGCGAGGTTGGCGTTGTGTTCGAGCTTGATCACCATCGCCAGCGCTCCGTTCTTGTCCCCGGCGTTGAGCTTCTTGGCGGTCTTCTGGAAGAGGTTCGCCTCTTCCTCGACGTACTTCAGCCACTTGGCGAGCTTGGCCTGGTCGGTCGGGGGCTGGGGAACGGCCTTCAGTTCTTTGTGCGTCTTGCGCAGAGCGGTGGCGGCACGCGAGAACTGGCCGGCCGCCGCCTTCAGCTTGCCGGCCCTGACCTTGCCCCGAACCCCCTTGAGGATCCGTTCGTTGGCCTGCGTATTGGCTTTGCAGATCGGCTCGACGGCTTCTTTGTAGCTCTGCCGTTCCGCATCGTCCGCCTGCGCGACCGGCAGCGCCAGCATCGCCATCGCCAGGACAACCGCGCTCAACAGGCCGAAGCTCTTCTTCCCCACCGCGTATCTCCCTTTGTTCGCTTTCCGTCCCATGCGCCCATCGTCTCAAACACGACAGTTCCTTCAGAGGTTCGGCATCTTAAGGGGCGGGTTGAGAAGCGGAGGGGGTGGGATTCGAACCCACGAGCGCCTTGCGACGCCAACAGTTTTCGAGACTGCCCCGTTCAACCACTCCGGCACCCCTCCAGGGCTTTAGCAAGCGGAATCCTAGCTTCCCCGATTCTCGGGGGAACGGCTGGGGGAACGAAACCAAATCGAAAATCTGAGGACGCGGCCTCAGCGGAGCTGGAAAGCGTCGCTGTCGAGGTAACTTCGCAAGAGTTCCAGCGCATGACCAGTGGGGGCATGAAGCGGCTCCGGAGGCGCTGCCGGGTCGACGAACTTCGCGTCCGTCGCCTCCTCCTCGTTGGGGCTGGCGTCTCCCTGCCAGGTCGTCGCCAGAAAGAGCAGCGCAAAGCAGTGGGTGATGTCGCCGTTCGGGTAGTGGATCGTGTGCGCCTCTGCCTCCGATAGACAGCCGAAGGGAACGAGGTCGGCCTCCACGACCTTGATCCCCGTCTCCTCGGCCAGCTCGTCGATCGCCGTCCGGGCAAAGCTCCCACCCGGCTCGGCGGCGCCAGCAGGCAAGCACCAGCTTCCATCGTCGGTGCGCTTGGTCAGGAGGATGCGCTGATCGTCCCGCTGGAGGGCGATCATCGCGCCGGGCATGAGGACGAGCTCGTGACCTACGGCTTGTCGTAGCTGCCAGAGGTAGGAGCCGCGATAAGGCATGGCGCAGGGCTATTCCTTTCGATGGATCACGCGGCTAGGACCCTTAAACCCGAGCCACTGTGATCCGCTCGCCGAGGCGATCCCTGGCATCGGGCCACTCGGAGCGCAGGATCGAGTAGTGGACGCTGTCTCGCCAACTCCCATCCCGTCGCCGCATCTCGTGGCGATGAACGCCCTCTCTCGTCGCGCCGAGCCGCTCTATCGCTCGTTGCGAACGCTGGTTGAGAATGTCGGTGCGGAAGGCGACGCGCTCCAGGCCGAGGGTCTCGAATGCGTGCGTCATCAGCAGGAGCTTCGCCTCGGCGTTGCGGCCGGTTCCCCAGGAGACGCGATTGAGCCAGGTTGATCCGATCTCGACGTGGGCGTTGTGGGCGTCGAAGTCCCAATAGGAGGTGGACCCGATCACCGAGCCGTCCTCAGCACCAAGGACCGCGAACGGAAACCGTCGATCCGCGCGTCGATCGGCGAGGGCGCTGTCAATCCAGGCTCGTGCCTGATCGAGACCTGCTGGTCGAGCGTATGGAAGCCAGGCGAAGACATCCTCGGTATCTGCGGCGGCGAGCAAGCCGGCAGCGTGCTCGACACCCAGCGGCTCGATCGCGACTAAATCGCCGCGCAGCTCGACCGGCTCCATCGGGTGCATAGGCCGATCCTGTCAGGAACGTCGGCGCCGGGGCGTTGGCCACGTTCTACAGAACAGCCGAAGTACGATCCGCGGGTGAACGTCCGCCGCATGCTTCCCCATGAGCTTGAGGCTGCGGTCAGTGTGTGGCACGCGGCGAACGTCGCCCGAGGCGCTCCTCATGGGGCGGAGCGCACCGCCCGCATTCGCGCGAAACTTCTCGGCCTCAGATGCCCTGGCGTTCGTGGCGCTTGGACCAGAAATCGTCGGCATGGCGCTCGCCGAGCCTGGCCGCTTCGATGACGGTGAGGGCGAGCTCGATCCGACGCTTCTGCATATCTCGATGGTCTTCGTACGTGGGCGCTAAGCCGGAACTTGGGCAACGTGCTCAGCGACCCACTGATGGAGGGCCTCGGGTGCAACGTCCGCGCCATTGGGCCAAACGATGGTGCCTAAGCCCTCGTCGAGTTCTACGCGGGCGAAATAGGTCGGGTCTGAGAGAGGGGCAAAGACCCCATCCCAGGCTTCGGTACTGAAGTCGATCTCGCCTTCGACTCCATCCTCAAAGCGCAGGCGAAGCCGATGGGCCCCAAGGGCCTCGACCTCGGTGACGTGAACGATCTCGCTCATGGCCCTGATCTTAGGGCAGAGGATCGATGTCCTGTAGCGGTTCCTGTTTCGTGCGCGCTGCCAGTTCTCCATCAGCTCGCTGCGATGCAGCTCGGCCCACTCGTGTGCGAGAGCGAGGGCCCGTTTCGGGGACGTGGGAGGGAACGAAAACGGAACCCAGTTTTCGAGACTGCCCCGTTCAACCACTCCGGCACCCCTCCGGGACACGCCAGGGATCGATTCTAGGCGCAACTCAAGGTGGTGGCGGGGAAGGTCGATGCTCCCGAATGCAAGACAACGAGCAGACCCGGCTCGGGCGCTTCTTCGACCAGCACCCTGCCCTGCTGCGCGCGCTGGCGGTCGTGGCGCTGCTCTGGGGGGTCGGCTACCTGACTTGGCGGATCGGCTGGAGCGGGGAAGGGGCCAGCCCCCTGGCATTCGGAATGCTGCTGGTGACGGAGATCTACGGGCTCTGGGCGCTGGCGACGCTGGCCTGGTTCTCGTGGTCGCGGCGGCCGGCCGTACGGCCGTCGGCGACGCCGGGCCGTTCGGTCGACGTCTACGTCTGCACCTATGACGAGCCGGTCGAGGTGGTGGCGGCGACGCTGGCCGGCTGCCGGGCGCTCAACTACCCGCACACGACCTACCTGCTCGACGACGGGCGGCGGCCCGAGATGGAGGACCTGGCGCGGGTTGCCGACGCCCGCTACCTGACCCGGCCCGACAACTCGCACGCGAAGGCGGGCAACATCAACGCGGCGCTGGGCCGGACCGAGGGCGAGCTGGTCCTGATGCTCGACGCCGACCACGTGCCGATGCCGGACGCGCTCGACGCGATCGTCGGCTACTTCGACGACGAGCGGATGGGGCTGGTGCAGACCCCGCACGACTTCTTCAACCACGACTCGGTCCAGCACTACGTCGTCGGCCGGCACGAGCAGTC
>JANWHW010000033.1 GCA_025450195.1 Solirubrobacterales bacterium
CGGTTGCGAAGTTGACCGCGGTGCCCGAGGAGTCGGTGACGGCAGCGTGGGCGCCAGAGGGGCTGTCGGAGACCGGGCCGAAGGTGAGGTTGTGGGAGCCGGTGTAGGAGGTGGCGGTGTTGCCGTAAGCGTCCTTTGCGGCGATCGTCAGGTTGTCGGTCGCCCCGGCGGCGGGGGTCGTGGTCTGGGCTTCCAGGGCGAGGCTGGCGGCCGGCCCCGAGATGACCCAGCGAGTGTTGCCTCCACCGTTGAAGCTTTCGCTTGCGACGATCGGGGCACCGAGGTTGGTGCTATCGCCCACCGAGAGGAAGGAGACTTCGACTTCGCCTTCTGGGTCGATCCTCCACGCTTTGCCGACCACCGACGATGCCAGTTTCAAGAGTTTGCCGTAACTGGCTCCCAGCATCGTCAGCTTGCCGCCGATCGTCATCGTGCTGCCGACCGCGAATGTCAAGGTCGCCGACCCGCTGGCAACCTTGGTCAGCCGGTTGAAGGTCGTGCTGCCGGACAGCGCCTGATCGCTGCCGTTGAGGACGACCGAGCCGTCATTGGCGACGAAATTTCCGCCGTTGGTGAAGTCACCTCCAACGGAAGCGGTGCCTTCCGGCGCGGTGAAGGTGCCGCTCGCGCCGATCGCCAGGTTGCCCCCGAGGGAGAAGGTCGCAAAGGAGCCGAAATCGCAGCTGGTGTTCGCTGTCAGGCTTTGCGCTTCGAGGCCCGAGAAGCCGGACAACCCGCTGCCTTCTCCCAGAGTCAGCGTCCCCGAGGTGGCCAGAGTCCCAGTTCCCGAGAGGAAGCCGTTGAGGGTTATCGAGCCCCCCGCGGTGGCACTCGGAGCTTCCCCCAGCGGGAGATCGCAGGAACTGCTGACCGTCTTCGTCCCCGCCGTGTGTGCGAAGACGACCCGGTTGAACGTGGCGAGCCCGCAGGCGATGGAAGCACTGGCGGTCCCATCGAAGACCGTGGTGCTCCCGAAGGGATTGAAAGAGGCGCTGGCGCTGACCGCGAACCTTTCGGCGAAGGAAACCGAGCCCGTCGGCGGCGAGTTGAACGTCGATTCCCGATTGAGGACGAACTGGCCGTCGAACGAGGTGCCGGCCGGGACTGTCACCGTACCGCCGGTCTGCACATAGCTTTTGGCCACTTCGAACCGGCCGTAGGAGCCGAAGTCCGCCACCGCCCCGTTGGCATAGAGGCTGGCGGCCGCGACGAATCCGCCGAAGCCAATGAGACTCGCCGTCGGGTTGAGAATGAAGAGCTGCATCGCCGTGAGAGTCCCGCTACCCGAGAAGGCGCCGCTGAGGGTCACCGAGCCTTCGCCCCCGCCAAGTGTCGGATCGTTGCCGAGAGGCAGCGAGCAGTCAGCGCCAACGATCTTGCGGCCGGCGGTGTGAGCAAACCGGACTAGGTGGAACGGCTGGTTCGCGCAGTAGAGCTTGCCGCCAGCGGCCCCGTCGAAGACGACGGCGCCTCCATTTGGATCGAACGTCGCGCCAGGCTTGATCGTGAAGTTCCCAGCGAAGGACGCGATTCCGACTGGCGCGGTGAAGCTGGCGCCTTCCTTCAGGATGAATTCCTTGGCGACCGAGAAGGGTGCGTAGGCGGTGAAGTCGTGCGTGCCGCCGTCAGCAAGGGTGCTGGCCACCAGACCCGAGAAGCCTTTGAGGCTCGATCCGGCTTCCAGCAGCAGCTTGCTCGTCGTGGTCAGCGTGCCACTGCCGACGAGCGCTCCTTTCAGCTTGATCGTGCCCCCCGCGCCCGCGATCGGGGAGTCTCCGAGCGGGAGGACGCAATCGGGGCCGATCGTCTTGGTACCGACGGTGTGCGAGAAGACGACGTGCGCGAATGCGACTCCGTTGCAGATCAGTGAGGCGCCCACACCGCCGAAGAGGACCGTGCCGCCGTTGGAGTCGAAGGTGGTAGCACCCGTGATTCTTAGGGAGCCGTCGATCGAGGTGACGCCAGAGCTCGCTTCGAACTTGCCACCCCCAATCGTGACCGTCTTCAGTGCAAGCGTTTGTCCGTTTGCCGCAAAGGTCCCGCCCTGCTGACTCAGCGCCATCGTGACCGTGAGCGATCGGGCCAGCGAAACGATGCCGGCGTATTTTTTGATCATCTTCACCGACCCCACGACCCCGCCAAAGCCGGGATCCACAGTCGAAGCGGCTCCCGAGCCCGGGCCGAAGTAGGCGACATCTACAGGCCCAGGTGGGGTGTTTCCGCTCCAGTTCGCAGCACAGCTCCAGTCGGTGTCCGCCCCGCAGCCGCCGTCCCACGTCACCGTCGCGGCAAGCGCGCGTCCGGGCAGAAGCAGAGCGAGAATCAGGAGAACCGCGACGCCGACCCGACGAGGGAGGCGAAAAGGGGAGGTCCGTTTGCTCTGAATGGCTCGCTCGTCGGTGGACATGGGCATGCTTCATCGGCATCTCGGCGTGTTTCCTGTTGCCCTGCTGCCCATTTGCCAAAGTTTGTACACAGCGGCACGCGGGGCGGCCCCTCCCTGCCGCAGCGGCGTACGGGCCTGTCGTATCGTGGAGGGATGGACGCGTTGCCGAGGCCGACTCCGGGTCCGACGTTCCGGTTGGTCAAGTGGTTCTCCTGGATCGAGCTGGGGATCTTCAGCCTGCTGATCTTGTTCTGGCTCGTGCCCGGATTCGAAACGGAGACGATGCTCTTCGGATGGGCACATGGCCTCGGGTTCATTGCACTCTGCTTGTTGATCTGGGTCGCAGCTGTGAAGCGCGAGGCTCCCTACACCCTGCTGGCCGCGACCCTTACCCCGGTTGGCCCGGTAGGAAGCGTGGTCGGCATCGAGCTGATAGAGCGCAAGGGGTGGGGAATCGCCGATCCTCCGGCGAGGGCGCAAAAGGCTGTAAATTCGCTGTAAATTCGCTCATTCGCAGTAGATTCGCTCAAATTGCCTTGACCTGAGGTGTCAGAGGCGCTATAGGTAAGGGGGACTGTTTCTACAGGGCGGTCCTGCCCTTGGAACGGCCGCGTCGGCATCCCTCCCTGGCTACCGACGCATTGGTGCAGTGAGGGTCGCGCGGGCCCCCCTGCCTCCCGCGGCCCCCACTGCGCCGCTATGGCTGAGTGGCTTTCAGGTTCCTGAGGACGGTTTGCAGGATCCCACCGTTGCGGAAGTAGGTGACCTCGTTGGGGGTGTCAAGGCGAACCGTCGCCTCGAACTCGATGTCCCCGGTGCCTTCGCGATGCGCTTTCACGCTCACCGTCTTCGCCTCGCCATCTTGAAGGTCACCGATGTCGATGATCTCCTCGCCGCTGAGGCCGAGGGAGTCGATGCTTTGACCGGCGGGAAACTGAAGGGGAAGTACGCCCATGCCAATCAGGTTGGATCGGTGGATGCGCTCGAAGCTCTCGGCGATCACGGCCCGCACTCCGAGCAGCTTCGTGCCCTTGGCGGCCCAGTCTCGAGACGATCCCGAGCCGTACTCCTTACCGGCCAGGACTACCAGCGGAATCCCCTGCTCGGCATAGCTCACTGCCGCGTCGAAGATCGTCGTCTCCTCCCCACCCGGGAAGAGGCGGGTGAAGCCTCCGGCTCGCTCGACGAGGAGATTGCGAAGGCGGATGTTGGCGAATGTGCCTCGAATCATCACCTCGTGGTTGCCGCGCCTCGCCCCATATGAGTTGAAGTCCTGGGGCTCGACGCCGTGCTCGGTCAGCCATTCGCCGGCGGGGCTCGCCTTCTTGATCGCGCCGGCGGGCGAGATGTGGTCGGTGGTGATCGAATCGCCGAGCAGGGCGAGCACGCGGGCGCCCACGATCGGCGCGACGCCGGGTGGCTCGGCGGGCATGTCCTCGAAGAAGGTGGGCCGGCGCACATAGGTGGAGTCAGGCCAGGTGTAGCGGTCTCCCTCAGGGACCTCGACGGCGCTCCAGCTCTCGTCGCCTTTCAGCACCTCGCCGTAGTTTCGAGTGAACATCTCGGAGGCGATCGAGCGTCCAACCACCGCCTTTACCTCCTCGGCATCGGGCCAGATGTCGCGCAGGTAGACCGGCTCGCCGTCAGAGCCCTCCCCCAAGGGCTCTGAGAGAAGGTCGATGTCCATCCTCCCAGCCAGCGCGTAGGCGACGACCAGCGGCGGCGAGGCAAGGTAGTTCGCCTTCACGTCCTGGTTGATCCGCCCCTCGAAGTTGCGGTTGCCCGAGAGCACCGCGCAGACGGCCAGGTCCTTCTCCTCGACCGCGGTCGATATCTCCGGGAGAAGGGGGCCCGAGTTGCCGATGCAGGTCGTGCAGCCGTAGCCCACCAGGTTGAACTGGAGCTCGTCCAGGTATTGCGTCAGTCCCGCTTTCTCCAGGTAGTCGGTGACCACGGTCGAGCCCGGCGCCAGCGATGTCTTGACCCAGGGCTTGCGCTTCAGGCCGCGCTGCACGGCGTTGCGCGCCAGCAGGCCGGCACCGACCATCACGGTCGGGTTCGAGGTGTTGGTGCAGCTGGTGATCGCGGCGATCACGACCCGGCCGTGGTCCAGCTCCACCACCGCCCCGTCTTCCAAGGTCACCTCGATCGCGTCCTCGCTGCCTCGCTCTGCAATGGCGACAGCTGGATCGTGGACCGCCGGCCGCGGTTTGCCACGCTCGTCGTCGTGGTCCTCGGCCGGCGGGTCAGAAGCGGGAAAGGACTCGAAGCTCGCCTCGTCGACGCCGTCGCCCAGCTGTATGCCTGCCTCAGGGTCGAACTCCTCCATCGCCTCGAGGAAGGCCCGCTTCGCCTGAGCCAGGGGCACTCGGTCCTGGGGTCGCCTCGGCCCTGCGATGCTGGGCTCGACCCCGCCGAGATCGAGCTGCAGCGTTTGCGAGAAGACCGGGTCCTCGGAAGCCGCGTCGTGGAACATCCCCTGCTCACGAGCGTAGGAGTCGACCAACTCGATCGTCTCGGTGGAGCGACCCGTCAGCTCGAGATAGCGCAGCGTCTCGGCGTCGACGGGGAAGATCGCGCAGGTCGAACCGAACTCCGGCGACATGTTGCCGAGTGTCGCACGGTCGGCAAGGCCAAGTGTCGGCAGACCTGGGCCATAGAACTCGACGAACTTGGAGACGACCCCGTGCTCGCGCAGCATCTCGGTCACGGTCAGAACCAGATCGGTTGCGGTGGCCCCCTCCGGCAACTCCCCATTCAGCTTGAATCCGACCACCTGCGGCAGCAGCATCGAGATCGGCTGGCCCAGCATCGCCGCCTCGGCCTCGATCCCACCCACTCCCCAACCGAGCACGCCCAGCCCGTTGACCATCGTCGTGTGAGAGTCGGTCCCGACCAGAGTGTCGGGATATGCCTGGAGCGTGCCGGTGCGCTCGCTGCTGTAGACGACCTGGGCGATGTGCTCGAGGTTGACCTGGTGACAGATCCCGGTCGCCGGCGGGACGACGCTGAAGTTGTCGAAGGCCTCACGGCCCCACTTGAGGAACGAGTAGCGCTCGCGGTTGCGCTCGAAATCTCGCTCCGCGTTGAGCGCAAAGGCTCGCTCGTTGCCGAAGGCATCGACCTGAACCGAGTGGTCGATCACGAGGTCGACGTCGACCAGGGGGTTGATCTTCTCCGGATCTCCGCCGATCGCGGCCATCGCGTCGCGCATCGCCGCCAGGTCAACCACGGCCGGCACCCCGGTGAAGTCCTGCATCAGCACTCTTGCCGGCTGGAACGAGATCTCGGCGCTGGGCTCGGCGGCCGCATCCCAGCTCGCGATCGCCTCGATGTCGGCCGCCGACACCGAGCGGCCGTCCTCGAGCCGCAGCACGTTCTCCAGCAGCACCTTCAGCGAGTAAGGCAGGCGAGCTACGTCGAAGCCCGCCTGGAGCGCGTCGAGCCGAAAGATCTCATAGGAGCGGCCCCCCACATCGAGGGCCGCACGGGCGTCGAAGGAGTCGAGGCTGCTCATAAGCTCATCCTAGGGAGGACAGGGTCCCTCTCGCCCGGACAAGTGCCGGTCTAGCTAGACCGGCACTTTGAGTATCCGCCCGTTCGAGAGGGATCCCGCCCTCCTCAACAGGCGCTACGCAGACGCAGCTACCGCTTGTCTGCGGGGTGGCCGTCGGCGACGGCCTGCGCGGCCTTCTGGCCCGCCGCCCCGCTCTGCACGCGGACCGAAATGCTCGGGCTGGCCAGGGCGAAATGCGACATGACCTTCTGCTGGAGGGGCGCGACCGTCAGCTCGACCTTGTCCCGCTCGATCGCCTTGACCACCGCACCGCCGACCTGCTCGGGGGTCGAAGTTCCCAGGCCGGCTGGCGGTGACGCGCCTGCGTCGGCAAACATCCCGGCTTCGCGAATGAAGCCTGGCGAGACCAGCGACACGCCCACGCCCTTCGGGGCAAGATCAGCCCGCAGTCCCAGCGCAAAGCCGCGCAGGCCGAACTTGGTCGCGCTGTAGATCGAGGTGCGAGGACTGGCAGCCTTGCCCGACAGCGAGGATATGAAAACGAGATGGCCTGAACCGCGCTCGATCATCGCCGGGAAGAGCGTCCGCGCCATCAGCATCGGCGCCTCCAGGTTGACGCGCACGGCGCGGACGACCTGCTCGGGCGTGAAGTCGGTCAGCCACCCGGCACCGGGGAGGCCCGCATTGGCAACGAGGACATCTACCTCGCCTGCTTCCGCGGCGAGACGCTCGGCAGCACCCGGCTCGGCCAGGTCCGCTGGAAGAGCGCGGTGACCGTCGCCCGGCAGCTCTGCCGCCAGCTCCTCGAGCGCCTCTCGCTTGCGCCCGCTCAGCAAAAGCACCGAGCCACGAGCTGAGAGCGACTTGGCAATTGCTCGGCCGAGCCCACCCGTGGCTCCAGTGAGAAGAGCAGTGCGACCGGAAAGTTCCATCTCAGAGCGCAAGCTAGCAGTCGAGCAGCCGACAGGAATACGGGCGCCAAGTGCGAAAGGCCACAAAATGTGTGTTTTTCATGAGCATCTGACCAGGCGATCGTCTACACTGCCGCCGTTCAGTACAACCGAAACGCCGAATCTTGGATGCCAAGGGGGTATCCGAGAACGGGGGAACCACGTTTTCGGGGCTAACCCGTCTAATCAAGACGGGAGCGCAGGCTCCTTTCGCGCTAGCCCGACAGCTAACCCCGTAGGCCGACGAAGGAGATCGGTTTGCTTTCGAACAATTCAAAGTTCCGAGTAGGGCTAGCGGCGATAATCGCGGCCCTCGCGCTCGCCGCACTTATGCCGGGGGGGGCATCTGCAGCTTGCAAGGGCGGGGGACTGACCCCAGCCGCGATCGACATGTGCACGCCGACGCCGAAGGCCAGGCTGCTCGACAACGGAATGCTGATCCCACCCGAATCGGCGCCGGCGCGGGTAAAGCGGGTCATTGCCAACGCTAATCGGATTCGCAACAAGCCCTACATCTACGGCGGCGGGCACCAGCGCTGGTGGGACGCGGGTTATGACTGCTCGGGCTCGGTCAGCTTCGCGCTGCGAGGCGGGGGCTTCCTCAAAAGCCCGCTCCCCTCGGGATCGCTGGAAAAGTGGGGGGCAGGCGGCGAAGGGCGCTGGATAACGGTCTACGCCAACGGGGGCCACACCTACGCGGTGATCGCCGGCTATCGCTGGGACACCTCGGGCAACACCGACGGCCGTACCGGGCCCAGCTGGCACGAAGACCTGCGCGACAACATGGGCTACGTCTCCCGCCACCCTCTCGGCTTCTAGCCCCAGCAACAAACACGCACAGGCCGGTTGTCCGGGTGAACTTCGCTTCGGGCGGGTGGCGCCGTAGGGGCCCACCCCCCGAGGAAGCTTTAGCTACCGCAGGGGTGGGGGGTCCTTACAGCGACAGGACCCGCCCGACACCCCGTAGGCCATTCCGGACAACCGGACCGGCGGACTTTGTCCTTGCTTTCCTGAACTCCTCGGATAACGTCTCGGTGTAACCACTCCACCTGACATTCGCTTGGCCGACCTCACCAAGCACTATGGCGAGGTGGTCGCGGTGGCCGGAATAGACCTCGAGATCCGGCAGGGAGAGTTCTTCACGATGTTGGGACCGTCGGGCTCGGGCAAGACGACGACGCTGCGGATGATCGCCGGCTTCGAGGACCCGAGCTCGGGCACGGTCGAACTGGCCGGACGGAACGTGGGCGGCATCCCCCCCTACGATCGCGCCGTCAACACCGTCTTCCAGGACTATGCGCTCTTTCCCCATATGACGGTGAGCGAGAACGTCGCCTATGGGCTGCGCGTCGCCGGGGTTGCGAAGGGGGAGCGCGCCCGCCGCGGCGAGGAAGCGCTGGAAATGGTCCGTCTCCCCGGATACGGCGACCGCAAGCCGGCCGAGCTGTCCGGAGGGCAGCGACAGCGCGTCGCCCTGGCCAGGGCAATCGTCAACCGCCCCAAGGTCCTCCTGCTCGACGAGCCGCTCGGCGCTCTCGACCTGAAGCTTCGCGAGCAGATGCAGGCCGAGCTGAAGTCGATCCAGGGCGAGGTCGGGATCACCTTCGTCTACGTCACCCACGACCAGGACGAGGCGCTGACCATGAGCGACCGGATCGCCGTCTTCAACGAAGGCGTCATCGAGCAGGTTAGCTCCCCCTTCAAGCTCTACGAGGAGCCCGCGACGGAATTCGTCGCCGGCTTCGTCGGCGTCTCCAACGTGCTCGAGCGCGACGGGGCCAGGTTCACGATCCGCCCCGAGAAGATCCAGCTTGTGGAGAACGGCGCGGCCCCGGACGGCGTCCACACCGAGCGGGGACGGATCGCCGAAATCGCCTACGTCGGAATGGTGACCCGCTACACGGTCAGCCTCGACGCGGGCGGGAAGGTCGAGCTGATTCGTCAGAACACCGAGAGCGCGGCGGAGGACGTCGGCTCGATGCGGGGCAAAGAGGTTGTCGTGGGTTGGCGCCCGGAGCACGCGGTCGCCGTCCGAGATGGGACCACTAACGAGGAGGGATCACCGTGAAGAAGGATTCACACCCGGCGCGTACGGCGTGGCTTGTCGTCGCGGGCCTGCTGGCGATGATGCTGCTGTTCGCCGGCTGCGGGTCCGACGATGACAGCACGACCGGCGGTGGCGAAGAACTGGAGAAGGTCGGCAAGTCGGAGGGCGAAGTCAACCTGGTCGCCTGGGCCGGCTACGTCGAACCCGCCTGGTCGAAACCGTTCGAACAGAAGACAGGCTGCAAAGTCAACGTCAAGATCGGCGGGACCTCGGACGAAATGGTGCAGTTGATGCGCAGCGGTCAGTACGACGGTGTCTCCGCATCGGGCAACGCCTCCGCACGACTGGTCGACGGCGGGGACGTCTCCCCGGTCAACGTCAACCTGGTCCCGAACTACGAAACGATCTTCAGCGATCTGAAGGACCAGCCCTATAACACCTTCGACGGCCAGCCCTACGGGATACCGCACGGCCGCGGAGCGAACCTGCTGATGTGGAACAGCGACGACGTCAAACCGGCGCCGACGTCCTGGGGCGTGATCCTGGATCCGAAAGAAGCCGCCCAATACAAAGGCAAAATCAGCGCCTACGACGATCCGATCTACATCGCCGACGCGGCGGTGTACCTGAAGGCGCACGAACCCGACCTGGGGATCGAAAACCCCTACCAGCTCACCCAGGAACAATTCGACGCGGCAGTCAGCCTGCTCGAAGAACAGCAGCCCCTGGTCGGTGAATACTGGTCTGAAGCCACCAAGCAGATCTCATCGTTTGCGAGTGGCGACAGCCAGGTCGGGACGACCTGGCAGTACCAGTACTTCCTGTTGCAGGAAGAAGGGGACCCAGTGGCGGCAAGCCCGGCTAGCCAGGGCTTCCTGCCGTCGGAGGGCGCCACCGGCTGGTCGGACACCTGGATGATCAGCTCCCAGGCCAAACACCCCAACTGCATGTACATGTGGATGGACTGGATCGTGTCGCCGAAAGTCAACGCCGAAGTGGCTGAATACTTCGGCGAGGCCCCGGCCCAGAGCCTGGCCTGCGACCACACCGCCCAGAAAGATTTCTGCGAGAAATACCACGCAGAAAATCCGGGCTTCTGGAAACGGGTCTACTACTGGGAAACGCCTCTCGCCGACTGCGGGGAAGAATCGGGCGACGATTGCGTGGACTACAACAAATGGGTCCAGGCGTGGACCACGATCAAAGGTTGAGTGCCTGAGCCTGTGATCGATGACGACTGAGGCGGTCGCGGAGAAGAGGTCGGTGGGCCGCAGGCTCGCCGGCCTCTTCCACGGCCGCCCCCGTCTGCAGGTGGGAGCGTTGCTGGCCGGCCCGTTGGGCTGGCTGGTCATCGGCTACCTGGGATCGCTCGCGCTTCTGCTGGTCGCCGCCTTCTGGACGGTCAGCCCGCTGAGCGGCGAGCTGGACAAGACCCTCAGCTTCGAAAGCTTCGAAATCCTCTTCGACGAACCCGTCTACCGGGACATCGTCGTGCGCACCGTGACGATCGCCGCGCTGGTCACCGTCACCGACGCGGTGATCGCCTTCCCGATCGCCTTCTACATGGCCAAGATCGCCAGCCGCCGCATGAAGGCGATCCTCGTCGTTGCCGTGCTGCTGCCGCTCTGGTCGAGCTATCTGGTCAAGGTCCTCTCCTGGAGGACGATGCTGTCCGCTGACGGGATCATCAACTGGGCCCTCGAGCCGTTCGGGCTGACCGGGCCTGAATTCGGCAACACGGCAGTCTGGCTTGTGATGAGCTACCTCTGGCTGCCGTTCATGATCCTGCCCATCTACGCCGGTTTGGAGCGGATCCCCAACTCGCTGATCAGCGCCTCCGAGGATCTCGGCGCCTCGCCGCTCACCACCTTCCGCCGAGTGATCCTGCCGCTTTCCTTCCCAGCCGTCGTCGCCGGCTCGATCTTCACCTTCTCCCTGACCCTCGGCGACTACATCACGCCGCGCCTCGTCTCCAACAACCAGTTCATCGGCAACGTGATCTACAACAACATCTCCACGAACCTGCCGCTCGCCTCCGCCCTCGCGCTCGTCCCGATCGTGGTGATGATCGCCTACCTATTGGTCGCCCGTAAGCTGGGCGCCTTCGAGCACATTTAGCTGAGATGAGGCTCTCGAGAAGATCCACGAACCTGCTCCGCCTGGCGGTGGGAATCGGCCTCGCCTTCATCTACATCCCGCTAATCGTGCTGGCGATCTACGCCTTCAATGCGAGCAACACGACCGCCTGGCCACCCCCGGGGCTGACCCTCGACTGGTTCCCGAAGGCAATCGAAGAAGAATTCGCTCGCGAAGCCTTCGTCACCTCGATCAAAGCGGGCACGATCGCGACGGCGATCGCCCTGGTGCTGGGGACGCTCGCCTCCCTCGCCGTCGCCCGCCACCGGTTCTTCGGGCGGGAGACGATCTCCTTCCTCGTCATCCTGCCGATAGCGCTGCCGGGGATCGTCACCGGCGTCGCGTTCAACAACACCTTCACCCAAGTGCTGGGCATCGACCTGACACTGTTCACGGTGATCGTCGGCCACGCCACGTTCTGCATCGTCGTCGTCTACAACAACGTGATCGCCCGCCTTCGCCGGGTCTCCGCGTCCTTCGAGGAGGCCTCGGCCGACCTCGGCGCCCACACCTGGCAGACCTTCCGCTTCGTCACCCTGCCCAGTATGAGGACGGCGCTCGCGGCCGGTGGGCTGCTCGCCTTCGCCCTCTCCTTCGACGAGATCATCGTCACCAACTTCACGATCGGACCCGGCGAAGAAACGCTGCCGATCTGGATCTTCCGCAACCTCTTCCGC
Organism: Solirubrobacterales bacterium; assembly: GCA_025450195.1. Taxonomy (GTDB): domain Bacteria; phylum Actinomycetota; class Thermoleophilia; order Solirubrobacterales; family 70-9; genus VRUE01. The sequence continues at coordinate 11,714 of JANWHW010000033.1, forward strand.
TCTCAGCAGCTTCCGATCGTCAATGCGGTGGCGGTGATCGTCGTCCTGCTCTCGATCATCCCGGTCTACCTCGCCCACAGGCTGACCCGCGAGGAGGGCGGCGCCGCGGGCGGCCGCGGAGCCGGCCGAGGGGACAGAGCAGGCAAGGCCGAGGGCGGCGGCGTGGAGACCGAGGCCACCGCGATCCCGTAACTGGGGGGATTCGGTACCCCTCCCTAGAGCGGGATGTTGCCGTGCTTTCGCTTCGGCTGATCGACGCGCTTTGACTGCAGCATGCGCAGGGCCTTGATCAGCTTCGGGCGCGTTTCTTTGGGCTCGATCACGTCGTCGATGTAGCCGCGCTCGGCCGCCGAGTAGGGGTTGGCGAAGTGGGCTTTGTAATCGTCGATCAGCTTCTGGCGCCGCTCGTCGGGGGTCGGCGAAGAGGCGATGTCCTTGCGGTAGATGATGTTGACCGCGCCCTCCGGGCCCATCACCGCGACCTCAGCGGTAGGCCAGGCGACGTTGTAGTCGGCGAGCATGTGCTTCGAGTTCATCACGTCATAGGCGCCGCCGTAGGCCTTGCGGGTGACGACCGTGAGCTTCGGCACCGTCGCCTCGGTGAACGCATAGAGCAGCTTGGCGCCGTGGCGGATGATCCCGTTCCACTCCTGGTCGGTGCCGGGCAGGAAGCCGGGCACGTCGGTAAAGGTGACGATCGGAACGTTGTAGGCGTCGCAGGTGCGGACGAAGCGAGCCGCCTTCTCGGAGGCCTCGATGTCGAGCACGCCGGCCAGGTGGGCGGGCTGGTTGCCGACGATCCCGATCGGGTAGCCGTCGAGCCGCGAGAACCCGCAGACGATGTTCTTGGCGAAGTGCTCGTGGACCTCGAAGAAATCCTCGTCATCGACGATGCGGGAGATCACCTCGCGCATGTCGTAGGGCTTTGAGGGATCGTCTGGGACGACGGTGCTGAGCTCCTCGTCTTCGCGCTCCGGGTTGTCGCTTGGGGCAAAGCGCGGCGGCGCCTCGAGGTTGTTGGAGGGCAGGAAGCTGAGCAGATAGCGAACGTCCTCGAGGCAGCTCTCCTCGTCCTCAGCGGCGAAGTGGGCGACGCCGGACTTGGTGTTGTGGCTCATCGCCCCACCCAGCTCCTCGAACTCGACCTCCTCGCCGGTCACGGTCTTGATCACTTCAGGGCCGGTGATGAACATGTGCGAGGTCTCTTTGACCATGAAGATGAAGTCGGTCATCGCCGGCGAGTACACCGCGCCTCCCGCACAGGGGCCCATGATCAGGCTGATCTGCGGGATCACCCCGGAGCACTGGACGTTGCGCACAAAGACATCGCCGTAGGCGCCAAGCGATACGACGCCCTCCTGGATGCGGGCACCGCCGGAATCGTTGATCCCAATCACCGGCGCCCCAACCTGGGCTGCGAGGTCCATGACCTTGCACATCTTCTCGGCCATCACCTCGCCGAGGCTGCCGCCAAAGACGGTGAAGTCCTGGGAGAAGACGAAGACGGTCCGCCCTTCGATCGTGCCGTGCCCAGTAACCACCGCGTCGCCCCAGGGGCGGCGCTTCTGCATCTCGAAGTCGTAGGTGCGGTGGCGCACGAAGGTATCGAGCTCCTCGAAGGAGCCGGGGTCGAGCAGCTTCTCGATCCGCTCCCTCGCGGTCAGCTTGCCCTTGGCGTGCTGCTTCTCGACCGCCTCCTCAGAGGCGGAATTGACCGCCGCCTCGCGAAGCTCGCGCAGGTAGGCGAGCTTCTCATCGTGGGTGATGGGGTTGCGCTCTCTCATGAAGGAATTTCGTGCTTCGCTCGCTGCACGAAGAACCAGATACAGACGTTTGCTCGCTCCGCACTCATGGGGGCGCGATTCTATGGAGCCGCTGGCTCAGGTGCTGCTGAAGGGCTGCTTCTGGGGCTCAGCCAGACCGTCGAGGATCCGCTCCAGGTCGGCCTCGCCGAACCCGGAGCCCTCAGTCGCCCTGACCTCGACGCGGGTCCCAAAGCCCTTCTCGGCCATCGTCACCTCGACGCCCTCGACCGCTGCCACCAGCTCGGCCAGCTCAGGCTCGGACTTCATCAGCGTCCGCGAAACCTCAATCATGGGAGCCGCTTCCACCGGCTGGTCGGGGTTCCTCCCCCGAAATGGGGGGTGATTGAGGTTTTGCACGCGACTCGTGCAAAAGGTCGCGCGGGGCGCCTAGAAAAAGGCGCCGCCGCGGTATTCGCCGAAGACGTCGCGCATCGCGCCGCAGACCTCGCCGATCGAGGCGTCGGCGGCAAGCGCCGCACGAATCGGGTGCAGCAGGTTCCCCTCGCCGCGGGCGACATCGCGCAGAGCGTCCAGCTTCTCCTCGACTGCCGCTTGGTCCCGCGACTCCTTGAACGCCTTCAGCCGGGCAAGCTGGGCCTGCTCGGACTTCGGGTCGACCCTGAGGATGTCGACGTCGTCGACCTGGTCGGTGACGTACTTGTTGACCCCGACGACGATGTCTTGGCCGGTCTTGTAGCGCTCGTGGTAGGAGAGCGCCGACTCCTCGATCTCGCGCTGCATGAACTCCAGCGCCTCGACCGAGCCACCGAGATCTTCGACCTTTTTCATCAGCTCCCAGGAACTCTCCTCGATCTCATCGGTCAGCGACTCGACGAAGTAGGAGCCGGCGAAGGGATCGACCGTGTCGGCGACTCCAGACTCATGCGCAAGCACCTGCTGCGTGCGCAGCGCGATCCGCGCCGAGCGCTCGGTCGGCAGCGCCAGCGCCTCGTCGAAGCCGTTCGTGTGCAGCGACTGGGTGCCGCCGGCCACCGCGGCGAAGCCCTGCAGCGCAACTCGGATGATGTTGACCTCGGGCTGTTGGGCCTGCAGGGTCACTCCCCCGGTCTGCGTGTGGAAGCGGATCTTCATCGAGTTCGGGTTCTGCGCCCCGAACCGCTCCTTGACGATTTTCGCCCACATCCGCCGCACGGCGCGGAACTTGGCGACCTCCTGAAAAACGTTGTTGTGCCCGTTGAAGAAGAAGGCGAGCCGGGGCGCAAACTCGTCGATCTTCAGTCCCCGCTCCAGTGCCGCATCGACGTAGGCGATCGCGTTGGAGAGGGTGAAGGCGACCTCCTGGACAGCCGAGCAGCCCTTCTCTCGGATGTGGTAGCCGGAGATCGAGATCGTGTTCCATTTCGGCACCTTCTCGTGGCAGTACTCGAAGATGTCGGTGGTGAGCCGCATCGTCGGCTCCGCCGGGTAGATGTAGTTGCCACGTGCCATGTACTCCTTGAGCACGTCGTTTTGGACCGTGCCGCGGAGCTTCTCGGAGGGGACTCCCTGCTCCTCGCCGACGAGCTCGTAGAGCAACAGCAGGATCGCCGCCGGAGCGTTGATCGTCATCGAGGTGGACACGCTGTCGAGAGGGATCTGGTCGAAGCAGATCCGCATGTCCTCGATCGTGTCGATCGGGACGCCGGTGCGGCCGACCTCGCCGTTGCAGAGCGGGTCGTCTGAGTCGCGGCCGAGCTGGGTCGGCAGGTCGAAGGCCATCGAGAGACCGGTCGAGCCATGCTCGATCAGGTAGCGGTAGCGCTCGTTGGTGTCCTCCGGGGTGGCGAAGCCGGCGTACTGGCGCATCGTCCAGAGCCGGTCGCGGTACATCCCCTCGTGGATACCGCGAGTGAACGGAGGCTCTCCGGGCTCGCCGAGCCGCTCCTCCAGGCCGGAAGCAACGTCCTCCTCGGTGTAGAGGCGATCGATCTCGATGCCGGAGTCGGTGAAGACCCGCTCGTCGTCAGGCCCGACCAGCGGGGCGATCGTGCGCGGATTCTCTTCGGAGGAGTTCTCGTCTGCCATCGCCGGGGAGGATATTGAGGGGCCGCCAACATCGCGCACGCGGAGCGCTCCAGGCCACGATCCACACGCCGACGCCTCAGACCGCGATCCGCACGCCGAGCGCTTTTTCAGGCCGCGATCCTTTCTCGAGGCGAATTGAATTTATGGAAGGGCCTGGGAATGTTGGGGGTGCCGGGAGTTGACCATGCATAGGAACGTCAACTCCAGGTCACCCCACAGGGCTGGCGACGCGCGGGCGCCTCGTGAAACCCGGTTCAGTCGGAGGCGCCGACGAGACGCTCGACGCCGGCCTGCTTGATCGTGCGCTGCAGGCCATCGTGCAGCTCGACCGTTGGCTCCCAGCCAAGCAGGTCGCGAGCACGTGAGATGTCGGGCTGGCGCTGCTGCGGATCGTCGACCGGAAGCGGCTCGAAGATGATCTCCGAGCGGGACTCGGTCACGTCGATGACCGTCTTCGCCAGCTCCAGCAGGGTGAACTCGTTCGGGTTGCCGATGTTGACCGGCATGTGCGCGTCTGACTCCGCCAGCGAGACGATGCCGCGGATCAGGTCGTCGGCGTAACAGAAGCTGCGGGTCTGGCTGCCATCGCCGAACACGGTCAGGTTCTGGTCCTGCAGCGCCTGTCGCAGAAAGGTCGGGATCGCTCGCCCGTCGTTCGCCCTCATGCGGGGCCCGTAGGTATTGAAGATGCGGACGATCGAAGTGTCGACGCCCTGCTGGCGGTGGTAGGCCATAGTCATCGCCTCGGCGTAGCGCTTCGCCTCGTCGTAGACGCCACGGGGCCCGATCGGGTTGACGTGGCCCCAGTAGTCCTCGGTCTGCGGATGGACTTCAGGGTCCCCGTAGACCTCGCTGGTCGAGGCGAGCAGAAAGCGGGCCCGCTTGAACTTGGCGACCCCGAGCATGTGGTGCGTCCCATGCGAGCCAACCTTGAGCGTGTGCAGCGGCAGTCGCAGGTAATCGATCGGACTGGCCGGCGAAGCCAGGTGGTAGACGAAGTCGACGTCCTCAGGGATGTCGACCGTCTCGGTGATGTCGATGTAGCGGAAATCGAAAGCCGAATCGCGAATGTGCTCGATGTTCTGTAGCGACCCAGTCTCGAGGTTGTCGATGCAGATCACTCGGTGATCCTGCCCGAGCAGGTGCTCGCAGAGATGCGATCCAAGGAAGCCGGCCCCGCCGGTGACGACACAAGTACCCATGGGATTGATGCTACAGAGGCACGCCAAATACGGCGGTGGCTCAGATTTATGCAATTTGCGTTCTTTTCGCCCGATCACCCGTCCAGTCAAGGGGAGAAACAGCCCTCGCCGCCAGCTTGCGTTGACATGTTTGGACGATCGAGCTGAGCCAATACATCATGGAAACGTGGCAGGCAGGCGAGCCTGACAAGCAAGAGGGGGACGGCACCGATGCGACGCGGCTGAGCGACGGCGAGGTCGCTCGACCGGCCGGAAGCGCTGCTGGTCGAAAGCGTGCCGCCGTCGAGATAGTCGCCAGGCACGAGAGATCGTTGAAACAGACGGCGCGGCGCTATTCGTTGGGCGCCGAGGACGCGGAAGACGCCTACCAAAGAGCTTTGGAGATCCTGCTCACCAAGGCGCCAACCGATCGCCTCAACGAATTGATCCGGTGGACCCACACCGTGGTCAAGCACGAGGCCATGGCCGTCCGTCGCAATCGCGAGCGGCTACTGGGGAGCCCCCCGACACCCAACGACGAAGAGGGCGCAGACTGGATAGCGCTGATCCCAGCGCCCGGGGACGAGCCGGACGTGCGAGTCGAGCGGCGCGAAAGGATCGCGCGCAGCCGCGAGGCGCTGCAGGGCCTCAAGCCCGCCGAGCTGAGAGCGCTGACCCTGCTTGCCGAGGGGTACTCCTACGCAGAGATAGGCAGGATCACGGGCTTCAGCCACACCAAGGTCAACCGATGCTTGGCGGAGGGCCGAGAGCGCTTTCGTCGGCTGCTGGCACACAGCGAGGATGGCGGTCGGTGTACGGAGATCGGCCCTGCTCTTTCCGCGTTCTGCGACGGGGAAACGAGCGACGAGGAAGCCGCGGCTATCCGCGAGCACCTGAGAGCCTGCGCAAGCTGTCGAGCGACGATGCGTGCCTACCGAGCCGCCCCCGGCGCCGCAGCAGCACTCGTCCCGGCACTTCCCATCTCGCGGTCGCTACTCGAAAGAGCGCACGAGGCCTTCTCCGGGATCACCTCGAAGCTTCCTGGCGCGGGCACCGCCGACCCAACGGTGGCACAGGTGGCGACCGCAGGTGGGACAAAGGGCGCCGGGATGGCGGCCCTGACCAAGCTCTTGGCGGTATGCGCAGGCACCGCCGGTGGTGCCGCGGTGTGCGTTGCCACCGGCGTAGCGCCATTCCCCGCTGACCTTACGCCGAACCACGTGAAGTCACCGGCGATCGAGCGGTCATCCGGGCTGGTGGTCGGCGAGGCCGGCAGCGAAGGCGTCGACCATGAGCCTGCGCCACCGACACCCACCCCCCAGCCCGACCCAAAGAAGCCGGCGCCAACGACGATAGAAGCACCGCAGGCGGTTCCCCCTCCTCCAGCCGAAGGGACGGGGGCGGCCGAATACACCGCGCCGCCGCCGGAACCCTCGCCGCCAACCAGTGAACCCGCAAGCACCCCAAGCGCAGCTGGAGAGTTCGGCCCATGAGGAGGCTTGCGGGTTTACTGACGATGGCAGTGGCCGTGGCTCTCCCAAGCCCTGCACAGGCAGACGTAGCACCGCCACTAAACCTCAGGGCCTATGGCGGCATGAACACTTGGCGCACCCAGAGGAGCTACCAGCTTGCTTGGGACAACCCCGCCGCGAGCGGCCCGCCGATCGTCGCGATCCACTACCGGGTCCGCAATGCCGCGAAAGAAGTGGTGGGAGAACGACAGATCGACTGGGCTCCAGAGCTCAAAGATACGCTGCCTGGAATACCAGGCGTCTACACGGCTGAAGTTTGGTTTGAGGACTCAACCGGAGAAGAAGGGCCGCCAGCTTCGGTCAAACTCCGCTTCGATAACGCGAGGCCCGCGCAGGTCGAACCGATCCAGATCCCTCCCTGGCTCGGCCGTGGCGCCTTCCCTTACATGGTTCGCGTCCACCATCCGCCCGGGGAGGCTCCGATCTCAGGAATCGCCGGCTACGCCGTCTCGATTGACTCAAACGCCGATGGCAGCCCGTGTACGGCGAAAGATCAATGCACCGCCACTGAGATGGGCCTCGCTGCCGGCCTGGGCGACAGCATGCTCCCGATCTCCGGGCTCCCGGAGGGAACCAGCTACATCCACGTGGTTGCCGTCTCGGGCTCTGGGATGCAGTCGGTGTTACCGCGCCATGCCGTGCTCCAGGTCGATCTGACGGATCCCGTAACTCGGCTCGCGGGAAACCCGGGCAACTGGACGAACAAGCCGGTGACCCTCACGGCAACCGCATCGGACAGTGGATCTGGAATGGAGGTCGGCGACCAAGCGACAAGCCCGTTTACCGCGCTTCAGATCGACGGTGGGCCGCCCAAGGCCGAGCTCGGAGCGTCGGTCAGCGCAACCCTGATCGCAGATGGCGTCCACTCCATCGCCTACTACGCCCGCGACGCGGCTGGAAACATCAACGATGGAAGCACCGGCAATGGGCAAGCCAATGCGCGACCGGAAACCGCAATGGTGCGGATAGATCGAGGCCCTCCGAGCATCTCGTTCGCCAAACTGCAGCTTCCGACGGACCCCGAGTTGATCCGGGTCCAGGTTTATGACGCACTCTCTGGGCCGCAGCCCTTAAGGGGCTGGATCGGAGTCCGTCGAGCCGGCTTCGGCGACAGCTTCGAGAGTCTTGCGACAGAGCCGACGCTCGGCGGCTTTCGGGCCCGCTGGGACTCCGACGAGTATCCCCCCGGCGAGTACGAGTTCCGAGCAACCGGTTACGACATGGCCGGCAATGCCTCGACGACGGCGTTCCGCGCCGACGGCTCGAGAATGGTCATGTCAAACCCCTTGAAGGAGCTCACCTCCCTGCTCGCCGGCTTCGGAGGGCGTGAGCTGGTGCGGCGCCAATGCGCCAGGAGCAGCAGTGCGGCTCGCCGCTGTCGCCGCGCATCCGGCGGGGAGTTCGTGCAGCGGCCGGCGGGGCGAAAAATCCCCTTCGGGCACGGGATCCTGTTCAGCGGACGGCTTTCAGCCGGACCAGGAGCGCCGCTCCGGAGCATGAGTGTCCGAGTGATCGAGCGTTTTGGGGAGGGAGCAAACCTCCTGGAACGCACTACCGTCACGAAGACGGGCGAGGACGGCGTATTCGCGACCCGCCTCGCTCCTGGGCCCAGTCGAGAGGTAACGGCGGCCTTCGAGGGAACGGCAACCCTGACCCGTTCGGTCACTCGTCCCGTCCGGCTCGGTGTTCACAGCGACGTCAGCCTCCAAGTCTCCTCTGCGGTGGCGAGGGTCGGCGGCCGACCACTGATCTTCAAAGGCAGAATCGCGACCGACGGCGCCGCCATTCCGGCAAACGGAAAGTCCATACAGCTCCAGTTCCGCTTGCCGGGGCTCCCGTGGACCGAGTTCCGCACGATTCAGACCGACCAGCAGGGGCGCTTTCGCTACCCCTACCGCTTCACTGACGACGACAGTCGTGGGGTCCGCTTCCGGTTTCGGGCCTATGCACCCGCACAGGGCAACTGGCCCTATGAGCCAGGAGGCTCCAAGCCGGTTGCCGTGTGGGGACGGTGAATCGACACTTGCCGAGACGGCGGATTGCCGCCTCGGCAAGGAACCGGACTAGCGGAGGGCGGAAAACTGCTCGCTGACCTGGTCGACCAGGTCCTGGGCGCGCGAGGTCTGGTCCTCAACCGCCTTGCGAACACGCTGCTCAACCTCGTCACGGTTTCGCTTCAGCGTGGTCTGGACGGTGCGCTGGCGCTTGCGAGCCTCGCGCTCGACGCGATTCCGCGTCTTGCGGGCCTCGGTGGTGGCTTTGCGACGGGCGGTGGCGCCCCGACGCTCGGTGCGCTTGACGGTCCGGCGCAGCTGGGTGCGGTAGGACTTGAGCTGTTTCTCGGCGGCGGTGCGGGCGGTGAACGGCTCGACGAGATCGGCGATGCGGTCGCTGACCTCGAGGACGACGCCAACCGGGAGATCGACGACGGTCTCGACCGCGGAGCGGGCCTGATCGGTGCGCCCAGCGGGGCTTTTGGCCTCAGTTTTGGCTTTGGCCGTGGTTTTCGTGCTGGTTTTCGTGCTCTTACTCTGCGTTGCCATTGAGAAGTAAATCCCTTCGTGAGTCTTGGGTGCGTGGACTTGGGGGTTTCGCGAGTGTAGCGAACATACGTTCTTTACGAACACACGTTCTAACCACCTCTTCGTCAGCGGTTACACCCACGCGTCGGGGCAAGCGGCGGTCGGGCTAGACGGCGGCTGCGAGAGTCGCCATCGCCTCGGCGCCCGAAGCGGCGGCGATCGGGAAGCGCGCCTCGATCCCGAGGCTTGTCTCGCTCAGAGGCAGATCTCCAAACGCAATGCTGCCCCCCGCCTCGCGAACGATCAGCTGCGCCGCGGCGGCATCGACGGAGCGGCAGGGCCTCATGCTGAGCATCCCGTCGAAGCGCCCGGCCGCGACGTAGGAGGCGGAGATTGCGATCGAGCCGACGACCCGCAGCCGGTAGACGCTGCCGGCCAGCGCTTCGAGGGCCGGCAGCATCCATTCCGGCTCAGCGGACTCGACCCCGAGCACCTCGAGCTTGCGGTTGTCGGCGGCCACTTGAATAGGCACGCCATCGAGGCTTGCCCCCTCTCCACGGCTCGCCACAAACTCCTCCCCGGCGCCGAAGTCATAGACGTAGCCGAACTCCACGTCTGCCATCGATGGGCCCGAAGCGACGGCGATGCTGAGGCTGTGGGAGGGAATCGTGCGGCGGGCGTTAAGCGAGCCGTCGATCGGATCGATCACAACCCTGCCGGCGCCATCGGAGCCGAACTCGACCTCGCCGCGCTCCTCGGAGATCGCCACGAACGAGGCGCCCTCCACGGCCAGTTTCTCCAGCTCACTGAAGATCACGTCCTCGCAGCGGCGATCGATCACCAGAGTGCGATCGCCGCCCTCGCCAATCCCCTCATACTCGGTGCGAGCCTCGATCCCAGAGGCCTGCTCGAAGATCGCCCGCTGGGCCGACACAACGCGCCGGCAAATCGCCAACCAGTCCGCGGAGAGGAAATCCATCACATGGCCTCGCGCTTCGCTCGCGGCGCAAACTGGACCAGAGGCAATATGGGAGCTCGCTCCGCACTCATGGTCCGGATGCTATGTCGCGCTAGCGTTGGGCAATGGACTTGACGCCAGATCAGGAGCGCGCAATCCAGCATGGCACCGGAGCTCTGCTCGTGCTCGGCGAGGCTGGGACCGGGAAGACCGAGGCCCTGGCGCAACGGTTGGCCCGGCTCGCGGAGGACGGCACCGGGATTGAGCAGGCGCTGGTCCTCGTATCGACCCGGGCCACCGAGCAGCGGCTGAGCAACCGGGTGGAAGCCCTGCTCGAGCCACCTCACGAAGAGCCGTGGATAGGGACATGGGGCGTCATCTGCGAGCGACTGCTGCGCGAGCACTCCGACGCCGCCGGCCTCGACCCGTTCTTCGATGTGCTCGGACCGGCCGAACGGCTGGCCATGCTGCTCGACCGGCTCGACGAGCTGCCGCTGCGACGTTATGAGATCCGCGGCAACCCCGCCCGGCTGCTGGCTGGACTGCTGGAACGAATCGATGCGCTGAAGGCCGGCTCGGACCCTCCAGAGCCTGAGTTCGTCGAGCTCTTCGCGGCTCACGATGCGATCCTCGCGGCCGCCGGCAGCATCGATCGCGGCGACGTCTTCCTGATGCTCAACAAACTCCTGGGCGAACGCCCCGACATCCGTCGGGACCTGGCGGCTCGCTTCCCCTACGTGGTGGTGGACGAGCTCGAGGAGTCGAGCGCCGCCCAGCGCGCCATCCTCGCGACGCTGGCCGCGGACAACCCAAACCACGTCTACGCCTTGGAGGGCAGCAGCGCCCCGGTAGCTACCTGGTTCCGCGAGCTCCATCCCGACGCCGACGTCGCGATGCTCGATCGCCAGTTCCGCGAGGCGCCGATCCGCTTCTGGCGATGCTCGAACGAGCGCGCGCAGGCCCAGGCGGTGGCGCGTGAAGTGGAGCACCTGCTGGCCGAAGGCATTGCGCCGGAGGGGATCTGCGTCCTGATCGACGACCCTGCCGCGCGAGGCGGGCCGATCGCCGCCGCGATGGAAGAGCAGGGCATCCCCTTCCACGTCTCGGGCCCGGCCGCACTCTTCCGCAGGCCCGAGGTGCGCGACGCGATCGCCTGGCTGCGCGTCTTGGCGGACCCCGCCGACTCGGCGGCGGCGGCACGGTCGCTGACCCGGCCGCCGATCGAACTGCGCTCAGATGACCTTGCACGGCTGACCACAATCGCCCGCAGGCGCAACCTCGACATGGTGTCCGCCTGCGAGGCGGCGATGGAGAGCCCCCAGATCCGGGTCGAGGCACGAGAGCGGATCCAGGCCTTCCTGAAGCTCTATACGGCAGCCTCCTCAGCGATGGAAAAGCGGCGTGCCGACGTCTTCGTGCGGCGATTGATCGAGCGGGTCGGCTTGCGCAGGCAACGACTCTTCGCGGCGCAGCCGGAGGTCGCCGAGCGCCTGCTCGGGCTCTCACAGCTCGCCGAGCTGGCGGGGGCTTGGGCACGCCGCGAACCGCACGGCTCCACCCGGGACTTCGTCCGCCACCTGAGCGCCGTCGCAGAAGCAGGTGTCGAGGCGGCGACCGCGGAGGAGCCACCCACCCCCGGGGCCGTGCTGGGCATGAATCGCCGGGCGGCCAAGGGCATGGAGTTCGATCACGTCTTCCTGCTCGGGCTCGAGAACGGATCGGGTGCCGAGCGAGTCGGAAAGCCGGCGCGATCAGGCCTCGTCTACTCGAGGATCGAGCGCGATCGGGGCGGCGAGACCCGGCCCTCGCTTTTCTACGAAACAGCCTTGGCCGCAGCCGACGTCGAGGAGGAGCTCCACGAGGAGGAGCTGTTCGGGCCCGCCGAGGGACTGCATGCGACCTACCGCAGGCTGCGCGAAGAGGTGCTCGAGGAGTCCTGGAAGGCAGGAAGGGAGCTCTCGGAGCCACGACTCGACACGGCGATAGACGTAAGTCGGGCGATCGCCCGCTACCTGGAGCTGCTGAAGCTGGCGGCTCTGGCTCAGCGGCCCGGAGACGAGGCGACCGCGGAGGCGGTCGAGGCGGTCAACGGCCTGCTGCGCCAGGTGGCCAGCCCTGAACAGCAGGCTGAGCTGGAAGCCTCGCCGCTCGACTCCTACCTCCTTGACTCCGAACGGGAGCGCGACAGCCGCCGCAAGCTGATCGCAGCTCGCCATGAGCCCTCGCTGGAGAAATTCCTGCCGCGTCGCAGCAACGGCGCGCTGAGCCTTTCGGCGTCAGATCTCGATCTCTATTTGACCTGCCCGCTCAAGTACAAGTTCGCCCGCGTCTTCGGCATCCCCCAGGAGCCGACGATCAACCAACGCTTCGGCATCCTCATCCACAACGTCCTCGAGCGCTTCCACAAAGAAGACGGCGAGGAGGGAGAGGACAGCCTGCATCGCCTGATGCGGCTCTTCGAGGCCGGCTGGCACCGCTCCGGGTTCGGCTCCAGCGACGACGAGCTTCAGTTCCGCGACCGCGCCCGCGAGGCAATGCGGCTCTACTGGGCGCAGGAGGGAGAGTCCGACAGCGAACCCGTCTGGCTCGAGCGCAAGTTCGACATCCGCATCGGGGAGCATCACGTGAGGGGACGGGTGGACCGCATCGATCGCCTCCCCAGCGGCGACCATGAGCTGATCGACTACAAGACGGGCGAACGCAAGAGCGAAGCCGACCTCCAAAGCGACCTGCAGCTGGCCCTATACCGTCTCGCCGCCCGTGAAGCCTGGGATTTGGAAGCCAGCGTCGGCAGCTACTACTACGTGCTCGACGCGGAGAAGGTCGCCGCGCCGGTAAGGCCCGACGACGCCAAGCGGGTCGAACGAACCGTTCTCCAGGTTGGCGAGGGAGTCCTCGGGCAAGACTTCGAGCCGCGCCCGTCTCCAGCGGTCTGCAGCTGGTGCGATTACCGGCTGGTCTGCCCTGTCGCCGAGGGCTGAGCAGCGGCGAGCCTAGCCCCTCGATCCACACCCCTGACGAGAGAACAGCCTGTCCGCCCTCCAGTCGAATTGATGGCGCACGGCCTTCGGCCTTAGCGCCGAAGCTACTGCGCGGCTTTGCCGCGCCAAAGAACCAGATTGCATGTCGCCGCTTCGCGACATTCGCCTGGAGGACGAACAGGCTCCTCTCTCAACAGGGCCCCCCAGCCCCGAGCTTTCTCAGCGAGCACAGGGCCCAAGCCTGGAAGGAAGCTTCGAGGGCGGGAGGCGCTTCGGGTGGAGGAGCCTTTGAAGCTTTGGTGGGCTTCGAGGGGATGCCGGTGCCTCTCTCCGGGAATGTCGCCGAAGGCGGCGATGTGCAATCCGATGGTTGCGCGGCCGCAGGCGGTAGCGACTTCAATTCCCGGGGAGGGGTGCCGGCATCCCTCTTGACCGCCCGGATAAGGATTGAGGGTGTTGTTGGGGGCTGCGTTTTAGTGTTCGCGGCGCTGCAGGAAGTTCTGGAACTCGCGGGCGATCGTGTCCGCTGAGGGCAGGTCATCGGTGTCCGCCCCAAGCTGCTCGACCTGCTGGGCCTCGATTCGCTCCACCAGGTCGGCGATCTCCGGATTGGCGGCTATCGCGCGCCCGATCTGTTCCTCATAGCTCGCGGTTTCCACCTCCAGCTCGCCGGCATCCACGGCGATTCCGGTCAATCCCTCGAGCCGCCGCACCAGCGCCAATGCGGCCTTTGGGTTGGGAATGGCGGCAACGTAGTGAGGCACCGCAGCCCACAACGACGCCGAGGTCATGCCCAATTGCCGGCAGCAATCGTGAAGGACGCCGACTATCCCGGTCGGCCCTTCGTAACTGGAGCGCTGCAGCTCGAGATCGGCGACCAGCTCCTCATCGGACGCCAACCCGGTGATCGGCACGGGGAGGGTGTGGGAGACCTCCGCGACCAGGGCTCCCATCGTGATCACCATCTCGACCCCTAGCGTGTCGGCGGCGGTCGCGATCGTCTCCGAGAACGTCCGCCAGCGCAGGTTTGGCTCGGTGCCGTCGAGCAGGATCAGGTCCCTGTCCGCCTCTGGGATACGGACTGCGAACAGCTGGTTCTGCGGCCATTCGATGCGAGTCGTCTGCCCTTCGGTGAGCTCGATCGTTGGCCGTGTGACCTGAAAATCGAAGTAGTCCTCCGGGTCGACGTCGGCGATCAGCTCGGTGTCGAAAGACGCGGCTACCGCTCCCAACGCCGTCGAGGCTGCCCCCGCGGCATCGTTCCAGCCCTGGAACGTGCACACGAGTATCGGGTCACGTAGCTGCGGCACGTCGCTTTCCCAGGTCAGCGAGTCCACAGTTCCAGACTACAGACGAGCGCAATGTGAATCGCGATTCACTATGCTGCCGCCGTGTTCGAGCTGCACCAAATCAGTAAGGCGTACCCACTCGGGGGAGATCTCATCGAGGTGCTCCATGGGGTGTCGATGGAGATCAAGCCCGGCAAGCTGGTGGCGATCGTCGGCCCCTCGGGGAGCGGCAAGAGCACCCTGCTGAACCTGATCGGAACGCTGGACACGCCGGATGACGGCCGTCTGCTCTTCGACGGGCGCGACATCGGAAAACTCAGCCCGTCGGCCCGAGCCAGCTTCCGGGCGGACAACCTTGGCTTCATCTTTCAGTTCTTCAACCTCCTCCCAGGGCTCACCGCCAGGCAGAACGTCGAGCTCGCCGCGGCGATCGGGCACCGAGACAGGCATTACTCACGCCAGCGCGCCGGAGAGCTGCTGGAGCTCGTCGGCCTCGGCGACAAGGTCGACGCGCCGGCCCGAAACCTGAGCGGCGGGCAGATGCAACGAGTGGCGATCGCCAGGGCTTTGGTCAACGAGCCGCGGCTGATCCTCGCCGACGAGCCGACCGGGAACCTCGACCAGCGAAACGCCGCGGGAGTCCTTCAGCTGCTGCGGGAACAGGCGTCCGGAGACAGGGCGGTGGCGATGGTCACGCACGACAGGGAACTTGCCGAGCGCTTCGCCGATGAGATCGTCACCTTGGTGGACGGTCGCATTGAGGAAATGGCCGCGGGCGGGCAAAACGGCAAGCGCGGATTCCGGCTCGTCTCGAACCTCGCCTCGTTGATCGGGAGATGAGCGGCGCGGCAACCTCGCAGGCGCGGCTCACGCTCCTGCTGATCCGTCACCTGCTCCATGTCATGAGGCGCCAGCGCGCTCGAGCGGTGGTGCTCTGGGCAGCGCTGGCCCTCTCGATCGGTATTGGGATCGGGCTGCTTGCGTTCGTAACCAGCATCGAAGACTCCTTCCGCGAGCGCGGCGAGGCTGTGGGCGGGGTGTCTGACGTCCAGGTCGAAGCGATCGGCAGCTCCTCGCTCGAAGCGGGCCTCGCAGAGCGGCTGGAGGACATCTCCGGGACGCGTTATGCGATCCCGATGACACAGCAGCGGATCACGATGGAGCGCAAGCAAGAGCTGATCGTCGCCACGGCGATCGGCGTGGATCGCTCAGCGCGCCGACTTGGCAGCGCGGTGCAACGCGATCTCGGCGTACGAGGGAATGACGACAGGAAGCCTGGATTGGCGCTTACCACGGCGCTCTCCCAGGAGCTGGGAGGAGTCAAACGCGGCGAGCGGATACAGCTCTCCGCGTTCGGGCACACGGTCGAGCCCCGTGTGGCACGGATCGTCGACGTCAACCCCGCGATCGAGGACGTCGTGACCCTGCCGCGCAAATCGCTCGAGCTGCTCAGGGGAGCGCCGGGACAGCCAACGGTCATCTACGTGAAGCTCAGGCCGGGGGTCTCGACCAAGACTTGGGAAGACCGGGTGCAGGATGCCCTTCCAGGCAATGCCACGATAGCCACACCCCAGAGCAGTCAGGGGGAGCTCAGCCATGTACTCGACTTCACGGTGCGAGCCCCGACCTTCGTCTTCGGGATGGTCGTGCTGGCAATTGCGGGGCTCCTGATCTACGTCCTGCAGCTGATGCGCATGCTCGAGCGCCAGGAGGACCTTGGCCTGCTTCGTGCTCTGGGTTCGGGACGACTGCCGCTGATCGTCGCCGAGAGCATCATCCTCGCCGGGCTGCTGGCCGCAGCGGTCCCGCCCGGTGTGCTGATCGGCACCCCAATAGCCAATTACCTGGCGTCGCAGGTGCCGACCTACCTCACCGACATCTTCGGCTTCAACGTGCAGGTCGCGATCCGCCCCGACGTGGTCGCGATCGCTTCCTTACTGGCCCTCCTCGCCGGCATCGCCGCGACGGTCGGGGCACTTTCCTCGGCGCGGGGCTCGATCGCCGACCAGCTCGGACGCTCGCCCCAGGCGGGAGCGACGGTGACCTCGGAGATAACGCTGCGAGCCTCGCTCGCACTGCTGGGCGGCGGGGCAGCCTGCCTGGCACTGGGCTTGATAATCGCCGACCTGGGCGTCTTCCCCCTTGCAGCAGTGATCATCCTGGTGGGACTGGCACTGTCAACGCCGGGCGTCGTCGGCTTGGTGACCATCGGGCTCGGGCGGCTGGAGCACGGCGGCTCGACCGTAACGCTCGTCGCCCGCGGCGCCGTCGAGGCCAACCCCCGCCGCGCCGCACTCGCGGCGGCGATCATGGCGCTTGGGGTCGCAGCGGTGATCCCGCCCCAGCTTGCCGAGCACAGCCTCCTCGAACGCACCGACCTGCTCAGCCAAACGATCCGACCGAAAGCCCAGCAGCTACTCGCCTCCGACGACTCCTTCGCCACCGTCCCGATCACCAGCCGCTTCGCGCGACAGGCATTGCGGGACCCGACCGCTCCGGCGAACCCGACCGCGTTCGCCTTCATCCCATACGAAGGGCGGAAAATCGAGCTGCGGGCGTTGGTTCCGAACAAACGGCACGGCATCATCCGGAATGGGGTTGGGCTCCCACAGCAGCTGCCCAAGCTGCGTGCCCACCCCAAGGACATCCTGATCTCGCGCGTGATGGCAACCGGGTTCGACATCGAAACGGGAGATTCAATCGCGGTACACACGGCAGTCGGGCAACGGAAGCTGAAAGTGGTCGGCGAAGTCGAGGACTTCGCCTGGCCCTCGGGGACCATCTATATGGACATCGACCGCTACCGCAGCCTCTACCGAACCGATGCCGTGAACGTGCTTGCGGTGAGACGACGCAGCAGCATCGACACAAACGCCCTGAAAGGGCTGAAGCCCCTTCATACAGTCTCCGGCACCGAGTTCAGGGGACGGCTCGAGGCACAGATGCAGAAGAGCACCCAGGGGCTGCTGGCAATGAGGGTCCTCACCCTCCTCGCCGCGCTGGTGGCGGTGGGGGGCATCATCGCCACCTCGGTCTTCGCCCGCCGCCGCGAGTGGGCGGTGCTCCGAGCGATGGGAATCCGCAGTGGAGGGCTCTTCGCGGCGCTCGCCGTGGAGACCCTGCTGGTGATGACCTTGGGCGGCATTTGCGGCGCCATCGGGGGAGTCGTCTCCTTTAGAGGCCCAACGCTTGGCTTCCTCGAGTCCCAGGGCTACATCGTCAGCGATGCCATCGTCGCGACGACGGTCTTCGCCGTCGTCGCCGGGGCCGTGTTGATCGGCACGGTGGCGGCCGCGCTGCCCGCCTGGTTGACGGCGAGGGCCCCACTCTCCAACGCGCTCTCCTACGAGTAGGCGCAAACAGCATGCCGTCCAATCGATCGAGAACCGCTCCGCACCCCGCCTCCACCCCGCGCGGGGGAGCGACCCGCGAGCGGCTGCTGCGTGCCGCCATCGAGCTGCTCGAAGAGGGCGGCTACGCGGCGGCCGCGGTGGCTGCGATCACGACCCGCAGCGATGTCGCCGCCGGGGCGCTGTACAGACACTTCCCCTCCAAGGAGGAGCTCTTCGTGGAGGTGTTCCGCACGGCCGCGGAGCAGGAGCTGGCGGCGCTCTACGAGGCCAGCATCAAGCAGGGAAGCGTGTCCGAAAAGCTCGACGCCGTGGTCCGAAAGTTCACCAGCAGCGCGCTGAATAAACCACGGCTCGCCTGGGCTCTCGGCTACGAGCCCGTCGATCCGCTGGTGGACGCGGAGAGGCTGATCTACCGGCAGACCTACCGCGAGCGCCTTGCCGACCTCCTGCGGATCGGCATTGCCAACGGAGAGCTCCCCGCACAGGACGCGGACCTATCGGCCGCCGCGCTGATCGGCGCAATCAGCGAGGCCCTGGTCAGCCCGCTCTCGCCAGTCGGTGAGGGCGTTGAGGTCGAGGAACTGGTCGACTCGCTGTCGAGATTTTGCCGGCAGGCGGTGGGAGCTTCTCCGGAATGACTCAGGCTTCGTCCGCCGGCTCGCTCAGCGCTTGGCGGACCAGCTGGTAGGCGACGAACAGAACCAGTCCGGCGAAGGACAGCTCCAATACCCGCTGTGAGACCTCGTTGGCGATCACGACCCCAATCAGGACGCCAAGGGGCGAGAGGACGCCGATCACGAGCGCATCGCGCATGTTCACGTTCCCATACCCGCGCTGGCGAATGGTGCCGACGAAGGCAACGAACACGATCATCAGCAAAGAGGTCGACTCGGCATCCAACTGCGAGAGCCCCAGGCAGAGGGTCAGGGCAGGAACGAACAGGACCCCGCCGCCGACGCCGACCAGGCCGCCCGCCATCCCGCCGAGGATCGCGATCAGGACCGCGAGCAGCTCAAGCATGATGGAGGCTCCTCTCCCTCATGGGACGATCAGCTGGATCGCGACGACGACAAGTAGGACCGCGAACAGCAGCGACACGGCACGCTGGGAGATGCGCTGCTGGATCGCCGTGCCCAACACCACACCGCCGATCGCCGGGATCGAGAGCAGCAAACCGGTGGCCAGATGGACATTCCCGTAGATCCCACCCTGCGCGGCGGCGCCGAGGATGCCGATCAAGATGATCGCGGCGAGGCTGGTGCCGGTGGCCATCCTCGCCCCATAGCCAAACCAGAGGATCAGCAGCGGCACGATCACGGTGCCGCCGCCAACTCCAAAGAGCCCGCTGAAGATCCCGGCCAGCGTTCCGATCGCCGCCAGCTTCAGGGTGCGATCGGTGAGCATTACAAAGCTTCGCGCTTCGCTCGCTGCGCGAAGAACCAGAGATGCCCAGCTGGGGCTCGCTCCACGCATAGATGAGAATCACGCTTCGCTCGCTGCGCGAAGAACCAGACATGCCTAGTTGGGGCTCGCTCCGCGCTCACGGGCGCGATACTAGTGCCGTGTCTCCTCGATCCGAGACAGGGGTCAGCGAGGCGGGGCTGGGCTTACTGGCGCCGCTTCGCGGGGATCCCGCCCACTCAGCGATCTTCACCGACATCGACGGGACCCTTGCCCCGATCGCCGACCGGCCCGAGCACGCAGGAGTACCCGCCCGCGCTACCCAGCTCTTGGAGGCGCTTGGCGAACGCTTCGGCTTGGTCGGCTGCGTGTCGGGGCGACGGGCGCTCGAGGCCCGGCGCATGGTTGGAGCCGAGGGAATCGCCTACGCCGGAAACCACGGATTGGAGCTGTTGCTTCCGGGCGATAGGGAGCCGCGGCTCGATCCCTCGATACAGGGGCACGAGGATCGCGCGGCGCGATTTGTCGCCACGCTCGGCGACGACGCTTTGGCAGACACCGGGCTGAGGCTCGAGGACAAGGGCCCGATACAGGCGCTGCACTGGCGGGGCGCAAAGGATGAAGGTAGCGCCGAGGCCCGCGCCCATGAGATCGCCGCGGCCGCCGGTCGCTCCGGGCTAGAGCCCCACTGGGGGCGCAAGGTGCTGGAGCTGCGCCCGGTTGGCGGAGGCGGCAAGGGTGCAGCGGTCGCCGCACTGCTCGCCGCCGATGGCCTGCGGGCCGCCGTCTACGCCGGCGACGATCGCACCGATCTCGACGCCTTCCGCCGCCTGCGCGAGCTGTGCAGCGAAGGCTCTCTTGACCTTGCCGTCTGCATTGGCGTCTCCTCTCCGGAGGGCCCGATGGAGCTTGGGGAGGAGGGCGACGTCAGCGTCGACGGACCGGCTGGCTGGCTGGAGGTCCTCGATTCCTTGGCCCAGTAGAAGATGCCCTTCACCGACCTTCTGCGCCTCACCGTCTTCTTGGCCGCCGCCGAGGCGACAGCGCTGGGAGGGATCGCCGCCCTCGCCGCCGGGCGCGACAACGACACCACGACCGTCCTCGTCGCAGCGGGGTGGTGGTCCGTCTCGCTGGCCATCGGCCTCTACCTCGGCCGTCCCGCCCACGCCGCCGACGGCGTCCGCGACGCGCTTGTGCAGGCCAAAACCGCCACCAGCCTCCCGCCGGGGACACCGGCTCGGATCGCGATCGGCCGTCTCTGGCCGATCGGCGTCACCGCGTTGATCGCCGGGGTGCTCGGCATCCTCTTCCCGGGCGTCGCGGTGATCGGCGCCGGCTACGCCCTCCTCGTCGCACTCGCTTGGCGAACCCGCGAGGCGGCGGTGCTCGCGATCGAGCAGCGCGACGGAGTCAAGTTCTACGTGGTTCCCAACTCCGCCCTGCGCCCGATTGAGCTGGTGCGCACGCCGGGGCTCCGCAGCGACCGCGTCCCCGCCTGACGATCTCGGTCAGACACTCCCATTTCTAGGGTCGAGGAACTCGATCGGCTGGGTTACACTCGCGCCGCAAAATCGTCCACCCAGAGAGGATCTTCGTGACTCGTCGACTCAGCACGCTTTGCTTGGCGCTTCTCGCCACGCTCGCGCTCGCCGCTCCAGCCAGCGCAACCGACCTCAACTACCCGGACTTCTCGAGCACAACCGGGCTGACGCTGAACGGCAGCGCCGTGCAGAACGGCAACGTGCTGCAGCTGACGCCGGCGGAAAACGACAAGACGGGCAGCGTCTTCACCTCCGCTGCGCTCAATCCGCAGGAATCGTTCTCGACCAAGTTCGCGCTTTCGATGCACGACTCGACCACGTTCCCCCTGCCAGCCGACGGGATGGCCTTCGTGGTCCAGAGCAAAGGGCCACAGGGAGGCGATGGCCTTGGTGGCTCGCTCGGGTTCGGTGAAATCAAACCGAGCGTCGCGGTCGAGTTCGACATCTTCGAAAACTTCCCCTCAGATCCGCCCGGCGACCACATCTCGGTCGTGTCGGAAGGCGACGTGAGCACCCACCTGGCCTGTGCAAACGCCGGGCCAACCCCTCCCTGCACCGCAATCCTCCCCTTCGCCCTATACGGCGCGCTGGTGTACGCCTGGGTCGAGTACGACGCTGCAACTCAGCACCTGAAGGTCTTCGCTGGCCAGACAGGTGAAAAGCCGGCCACGCCGCTGATCGATTACCAGATCTCGCTGGCCCCTCTCGGCACCTCCTCGTACGCGGGCTTCACCGCGGCGACCGGCGCCTCCAATGCGGTCCACGATCTGCTCAGCTGGAACTTCGACCAGGCCGACCCAACGCCCATCGCCGCACCGCACGCCAAAAAAGCCAAAAAATGCCCCGTGCACAAAGGGAAAAAACACAAAGGCCAGCACAAAGGCAAAGGCAAAAAAGCCGGGGCTTCGAAAGCAAAAGGCAAAAAAGTCAAAGGGAAAAAAGGCAAAGGCAAAAAGTGCGGCCACAAAAACAAAGGGAAGAACAAAGGTAAAGGGAAAGGCAAAGGCCGCAGCTAGGGTTTCAGTAACCGCTTGAACTCCCGCCAGCCTCGCGCGTTGGCGACGTTGGCGGGAGTCAGCCAAGCCCGGCGGGCGGTGGCGACCGCGTAGGCCATGTTGTCGAGCGTGTCGACCCCGTGGGCGTCGGTGTTGAGGATGATGGTGACGCCGGCATCCACGGCGAGGCGGGCATGGTGCTCGGAGAGGTCGCGGCGGTTCGGGTTGCCGTTGATCTCGAGCATCGTTCCGTTGGCGGCGGCTGCCTCGGCAACTGCCTCGACGTCGATCCCGTAGGGCTCGCGACGGCCGATCAGGCGCCCAGTCAGATGCCCGATGCACTTGACGTAGGGGTTCTCGATCGCCGCCAGGACCCGCTCGGTCATCGCCTTCTCTGAGATCGCAAACGAGGTGTGGACGCTGGCCACTACCCAGTCGAGTGCTTCGAGCAGATCGTCGGGGTAATCGAGGCCGCCGTCGAGGCCGATGTTCACCTCCGAGCCGGCAAGCAGGCGAAAGCCACGCTTCCCCTTGTTCCAGGCGCGAATCTCCTCGACCCGCTTCCACAAGCGCTCCGCGGTGACGTGGTCCCCGAAGCCATGGCTCGCCGAGTGATCGGTGATCGCCATGTAGGCGTAGCCGCGCTCGCGGCCCGCCGCCGCCATCTCCTCCAGCGTGTTGCGGCCGTCGGAGAGGGTGGTGTGGGAGTGCAGGTCGCCGCGGATGTCCTCGACCCCAACCAGCTCGGGCAGCTTGCCCTCGCGTGCCGCCTTCAGCTCTCCCCGCCCCTCCCGCAACTCGGGCTCGATGTAGGAGTAGCCGAGTCGCTCGTAGACCGCCTCCTCGCTCTCGCAGAGGGTGACGTCTCCACTCTCGACCTCGGTGACCCCGTGCTCGGATACGGAGAGGCCCCGCGCCACCGCGTCCTCGCGCAGCTGCACGTTGTGCGCTTGGGATCCGGTGAAGTGCTGGAGCAGGTTGCCGAAGGCCTCGGGAGCGACGATTCGCAGGTCGACCGAGACCCCGTTATGAGTCTCCGCGTGAAGACCGTTGGGGCCGGGTTTGCCCGCTGCTGCAATCAGCGGGTGGCCTGCCAGGTGCTCGGCGAGCGCCGCCGGCTCCTCCGCGGTGGCAATCAGGTCGATGTCCTTACAGGTCTCGGCCCAGCGCCGCACCGAGCCGGCGACCTCGACCCGGTTCGCGGCGGGGTGTTCGCGCAGCGCCGCCGCCAACTCCTCGGCAATCGGGCGAACCGCCGAGAGCAGTATCCGCCCAGGTCCCTCTCCGGGCTCTCCGAGACGCTCCAGCGCCGCTGCCACGTTCTCCTCGACCTTTGGGCCAAGGCCCTTCAGCTCACGGATCCGCTGCCCCTCCACCGCCTCTTTGAGGTCCTCGAGGGAGACGACCCCCAGCTCGTCGAAGAGCCGCCTCGCGGTCTTCGCTCCCAGCCCGGGCACTCGTGTCACCTCGATCAGGCTTGGCGGGAACTTCGCCTTCAGCTTCACCGCCGATGGGATCTCACCCGTCGCCAGCAGCATGTCGATCTTTTCCGCCAGCGTCTTACCAACTCCGGGGATCTCGGTCGCCCGCCCTTTGCCGGCGAGCTCGGCGACAGAGATCGGGCTCTCGCGAATCGCCTTCGCGGCCGTGGTGTAGGCAAGCACCCTGTATTTGACGGCCCCGTCGAGCTCATAGAGGACAGACAGCTCATCGAAGGCGGCGGCGATCTCCGCGTTGGTCATGTCCTCAAGCTAACGGGCGCCGCCTGACAGCACTGACCAACCTGGTCCTCAATAGCATCGCCCAATGTCCTCCCGCTCCTCGGAGACAGGTCCCGGCCATCGATCCCAAATGGGTCCCGCCTGGCTCATCCTCCCCACCTACAACGAGATGGAGAACATCGAGCCCTTCGTCGCCGCGGTGCGAGCGAAGCTGCCCGCCTCGGCCCGAATCCTGATCGTCGACGACAACTCACCGGATGGGACAGGAGATATCGCCGACCAGCTCGCCGCCGTGCACGAGGAGGTCGACGTCCTCCACCGCGCTCGAAAGGAAGGGCTGGGGCCCGCCTACATCGCCGGCTTCCGCCGGGCGCTCAGCGAGGGCGCCGGATTGATCCTCGAGATGGACTCCGACTTCTCCCACGAGCCCGCCTACCTACCGCGGCTTCTCGAGGCGGCCGAGAGCGCCGATCTCGTGATCGGCTCTCGCTACGTGCCGGGCGGGGGCGTCGGCGACTGGGGAGCGGTGCGGCGGGTGATCAGCCGTGGCGGCAGCACCTACGCGCGGCTGGTGCTCGGAGTCGAAGTTCGCGACCCGACCGCTGGCTTCAAGTGCTTCCGGCGCGAGGTGCTCGAGACGATCGACCTCGACACGATCCAGGCGCGCGGCTACGCGTTCCAGGTCGAGCTGACCTACCGCGCGATACGCCACGGATTCAAGGTCGTCGAGGTCCCGATCGTCTTCCGCGACCGCCGGGTCGGGTCGTCGAAGATGGACCGCTCGATCGTCGCCGAGGCGATCTGGCGGGTGCCTCTTCTACGCTTCGGCGACAAAGATGGTCGGCGGGGGCCGGAGAGACGCTAGCCACCCTCGCTATACTTTCTGAAGTATTGAGCGTGAAACCCGACTGCCAGGAGACCGATTCCAGTGACAGGCAAGCTCACCGACGTGACAGACGCGACCTTCAAGTCCGAGGTTCTGGAGGCCGACGGCCCAGTACTCGTCGATTTCTGGGCTCCATGGTGCGGCCCCTGCCGAGTCGTTCACCCTGTCCTCGAGGAGATCGACTCCGAGCGGGAGGACCTGAAAATCGTCAGCCTCAACGTCGATGAGAACCAGCAGGCAGCGAGCCAGTACGAGGTCCTCTCGATCCCGACCCTGATCCTCTTCAAGGACGGCGCGATCGCCAAGAAGGTTGTGGGGGCGATGCCGAAGCGGCGCCTCGAGGCCGAGCTCGAGCCGGCGCTCAGCTAGCGCCGCACCTGAGCGGAGCAAAACGATGCCATTCGTTCACATCCACTGGTTCGAGGGACGGACCGACGAGCAGAAGGTGGAGATCGCGAAGCGGGTCGAGGCAGCTCTTGGCGAGGTCGCTGGCGTCCCCCCGGAGCACTGCTGGGTGAAGTTCTCCGACACCTCCAAATCGGACTTCATCATCGGCGAGCCGAAGGAGTAGTCGGCCTGGGCCGCAAAGCATGCGGGCTGCGAATCATGCCAGCCCGGCCTTCTTCAAGCGGCGCTCGATCACGGGGGCGAGGGTGCGAGAGAAGGTCGCACTGAGGTGGCTCTTGTCTCGGTAGACCAGAGCATTCCCGATTACCGCTCGGCAGAGGCCGTCGGGGCAGATCTTGGGGGAGATGTCGATCAGGTGGGTGTCGGGCACCGCCCTGGCGGCGCGGCCGTCGAATTCCTTGGTCTTATCGCGAACACGAGCGAATGCGCAGGACTCGAGACGCTGGAGATCTTCGGAGACGCAGCCGGGGACATCGCTGGCCGAGACCGGAGTATCTCTGATCACCACCGTCCGCAGGCCGGTGCGGTGGATTCTGGTCAGGCTTGCGATATAGCCCGCTTCCATTGCGGTGGCGCCCGCATTTCCGCTGAGCTCTTCGCCGTCGCTGCCGTAGGGAACGTAGGCGGTGTCCCCGCTCATCACCACGATGGCGGACTCGGGGTCGCCCATTTCGATCCGCCGCAACGACTCCTCCCGCCAGGCGTCACATTGCGAGTACTCGCGGTCGGCGACCATGCTGCGGATCTGCACTTCGCCCGGGGTGCATTCGGCCTTGGTCAGGGCGATCAGGCGCCAGTGTCGCGTTTCCGCCAGCTCTTCGAGGGCCGGGAAGTACTGCATCGCGTGGGAATCGCCGAAGAGGATCAGCGTGCGCTCGGCGTTCGGGTCGCCGTATAGGCACTTATTCGAGTTCGTGCCGCTGATCCCGACCAGGCAGCCGTCGTAGTACGCCCGGGAGCGATCCTCCCGCGCCCGCAGGGGGTTCGGCCGCACGGCGTCGGCGCGCTGTTGGGGCTGGGGCTGTTCACCCAGGGCGGCGGCGCCCTTGACATCGGCAAGCGGCGCCGTGCGTAGAGTCGGCTGTAGGTCGGTCAAAAGGACACCGGCGCCGGCGCCGATCGCCATGCAGCCGAGGCCGATGGCGAGGGCACGATTCGGGCGCAGGGCAAGCACCTTGGAGAGGCGGACGGGATCCTCGATCCAGTGGTGGGTCGCGGCGGTCGGGATCCAGGAGACGGCGACAACCGCGACGCCTGCCGCGACGGACAGAGGTCCCCAGATCACCGTCGCGAAGATCAGCGCAGGCCAGTGCCACAGATACCAGGAGTAGGAGATGCGCCCGATGTAGCGGACCGGCGACAGCGAGAGCAGGCCGGCTGGGGCAGCCTTCGCCTGGCCATGCAGGGAGGCGCCACCGAGGATCAGGCAGGCCGTTCCGACGGTGGGCAGCAGGGCAGCGGTCTCCGGGAACGGTGTGCTCGCGTCGAAGGCAACCGCGGCGTAGACGATCGCGGCGAGGCCGGCCCAGCCGATCGCCGCCCCCGCGAACCGACGGATGCGCACCGCTCCCAGGAGCGCCAGCGACGCCCCCAGGCCCAGCTCCCAAGCCCGCCCGAAGGTGGAGAAGTAGGCGGCGGCGGGCTGATCGCCGGTGAGCTTGACTCCGAGCGCGAAGGAGCCGACCAGGACGATCGCCAGCGTTACCCAGAGGGCCGGGCGGACGGAGCTCCCACGTCGGCGCCAGAACCAGGTGACCGCCAGCAGCAGGGTCGGCCAGACCAGGTAGAACTGCTCCTCGATCGCCAGCGACCACAGGTGCAGCACCGGGCTCGGTTCGATGTCCTGGGCGAAGTAGTCGACCGACTGGGCCGCGAAGTGCCAGTTGGCGGTGTAGAGAGCCGAGCTGATGATGTCGCCCGAGACTTCGACCGCCCGTACGGGGGACAGGAGCAAGAGTGAGAGGGCCCCGATGGAGGCGAGGAGTACCGCCGAGAGCGGCAGCAGCCGCCTGGCCCGGCGCGCGTAGAAGCGGCGCAGCGATATGCCGCCGGTCCTGTCGACCTCGCCGAGCAGGAGGCGGGTGATGAGGAAGCCCGAGATAACGAAGAAGACGTCGACGCCGACATAGCCACCGGCGACGAAGGGGAGCCCCGCATGGCAGAGCAGCACCGCGGCGATCGCGACCGCCCGCAGGCCCTCGATGTCCGGCCGAAAGCCGTCCTTGGTGGAGGTTTGTCGCGGGGACAGGGGCTCTTGCATCAAAAAACGGTTGGATGCCTCCTAGAGGGAGAGGGCCTCAGTAGTCGTAGGCGCCGGCGGCGCGGGCGAGCCAGTCGAAGGCACGGCTCAGCAACTTCGGCCTGGCGCGCTCGGTGTGGTGTCCTCCTTGGACTACCCACAGGCGCACGCGCTTGAACTTGACACTGTACGCCCTGTTCATCGCCAGAGGCACTATTCGGTCGCGACGGCCCTGCACAACCAGTAGCGGCCGGGGGGCGCGACGGCGGAGCGGTGAGAGCCTGTGCCTCGCCGCGAAGGGCATTCCAATCTGCTCGAAGTAGTCGGGTCCGTACGCACTCAGAGGCCACTCCCATGCGAGGAAGTCCGATATCGGCGCCTTCGCCACCGCGGCAGAGACGAGCCCGTCGCCGGCGAGCAGTGCGGCCAGCGTCCCCCCTGCCGAAGATCCGTAGGCGTAGACGGCGCTCCCGTACTTTGCCCGCAGGCGGATCGCGTCCGCACGCGCCGCCTGGAAGGCGGCTGGCATGTCCCCGAGCGGATAACGAAGGTAGTGGGGAGAAAACCCAGCCGCTAGGACCGCTGCGAGGGTGAGCGATTCGAATGTCGGGTCCTCGTAGAGGAAGGAGCCGCCGTGGATCAGAAGCAGTTGGGGTCTCGTAGATTCCGCCTCCCTCACGGCCGGAGGCGGCACCGCCGCACTCGCTGAGGCAGAGAGGTGCAAGATCAGGATGAGCGCTGCCAGCGCCGAAAGGACGCGCCGCGGTGGGGTACGGACAGCGATGCCCCTCATAACCCGCCCGCCGGGTTCGCCGATGTCGCGCAGCGAGGAGTCAGGCAATCGCCCGCTTCACCGCGATGCTCAACTCTCGGCCGTCGATCGACGCCACTTCGCCGTCGCCGCCCTCGTAGGCAACCGAGGTGGCGAGGACCTCGCCGGTGACGTAGGCCTCGTGCTCACGGGCGGCCTCGATCAACTCGGGGTCGCCGCCAAGGGCCAGCTCGATCCGATCGGTGATCTCCAGCCCCGACTCTTTGCGGGCAATCTGGACCGCATGGACGATCTCGCGGGCCAGCCCCTCGCGGCGTAGCTCATCGTCCAACTCGAGCTGAAGGGCAACCGCGTGGCCCGCCTCGGCCTCGACCTCATAGCCCTCGAGCGGCTGTAGGGCGAGGGTTAGCTCGTCGGGACCGAGCGCGTGCTCATCGCCGTCGATGTTGATCCCCACCTCTCCCCCGTCGGCCATCACCGCCGCGACATGTACCGGGTCAAGCGCCTCGACCGCGGCGGCCACCTGTGGCATCCGCTTGCCGAAACGGGGGCCGAGCGAGCGGTAGTTGGGCTTCACTGCATAGCTGACCAGCTCCGCCTCCTCGGTGACGAAGTCGAGCTCCTTGACGTTCAGCTCGGCCTTTACGAGCTCGGCCCGAGCGGAGATCGCCTCCCGCTCGGTGTCGTTGGCGACGATCACCGCGCGACGAAGCGGCTGGCGCACCTTGGCCTTGGCCTGGGCGCGGGCAGCGCGGCCGAGCTCGATCGTGCGCCGTACCGCTTCCATCGCCGCCTCCAGCTCCGGGTCGGCCAGCGCAGGGTCGGCTGTGGGGAAGTCGCGCAGGTGGGCCGAATCGGGGTGCTCGCCCAGCTCTTCGGCCTCACCGCCGGCCAGGTTGAGGTGGATCTCATCGGCGAGGAACGGCGTGAAGGGAGCGAGCAGCGCGGCAGTCTCCAAGAGGCAATGGCGCAGGGTTGCGAAGGCGGCCCGATCGCCGTCCCAGAAGCGGCGACGCGAGAGCCTCACGTACCAGTTGGAGAGCTCCTCGACGAAATCGGCAATCGCCTTACCGGCCGTGGTGCAGTCGAACTCGTCCATCCGCTCGCGCACCGTTTCGATAGTGGCCTGCAGGCGAGACAGCGCCCACCTGTCGAGGTCATTGGCTGGCTGCGGCGCCGCGGCGAAGTCGGTTGGCCCTAGGTTCTCGGCGTTGGCGTAGAGGACCCAGAACGAGTAGGTGTTCCAGAGGGTCAGCAGGAACTGACGTACCGATTCCCCCACCGTGTCAACCGAGAAGCGGTAGCCCGACCAGGGCTGCTGCGCGGTCAAGTAGTACCAGCGGAAGGCGTCGGCGCCGTGCACCGAGATCACGTCGCCGGGCTCGACCACGTTGCCCTTGCTCTTCGACATCTTCTGGCCCTCGGGGTCGAGGATCAGGCCGAGGCAGACGCAGTTGCGGTAGCTGGAGGTATCGAAGAGGAGGGTCGACTCGGCGAGCAGAGTGTAGAACCAGCCGCGGGTCTGGTCGAGCGCCTCGCAGATGAAATCGGCCGGGAAGCGCTCCTCGAACAGCTCTTTGTTCTCGAACGGGTAGTGGAACTGCGCGAAGGGCATCGCGCCGCTGTCGTACCAGGTGTCGATCACCGACTCGACCCGGCGCATCTCGCCGCCGCACTTCTCGCAGTCGAGCGTCACCTCATCGATGTAGGGACGGTGGAGGTCGTCGGGTATCTCTCCCTTGGCGCGCTCGCGCAGCTCCGCTACCGAGCCGGCGCAGAAGCGGCCGTCGCAGCTATCGCCGCTGCACTCCCAGATCGGCAGTGGCGTCCCCCAGTAGCGATCGCGCGAGAGCGCCCAGTCGACGTTGTTCTCCAGCCACTTGCCAAAGCGGCCATGCTTGATGTGCTCGGGGTGCCAGCCGATCTCCTCGTTGTTGGCGAGCAGCTGCTCCCGCGCCTGAGAGGTGGCGATGTACCAGCTCGACTTCGCGTAGTAGAGAAGCGGCGTGCCGCAGCGCCAGCAGTGCGGGTAGGCGTGCTCGTAGACCTGCTCGCGGAAGAGCAGCCCGCGCTCGCGCAGGTTGTCGATCAGCTCGCGGGTGACCTCGGGGTCCTTGACGAACTTGCCCTCGAAGCCAATGACTCGCTTGTCGAAGCGGCCGTCGAGGTCGACTGGGTTGTAGAGGCTCCCGTGCTGGGTGGGGTCGAAGAGCCCGTTCTCCGCGGCGACGGTGTAGTCGTCCTCTCCGAACGCCGGTGCGATGTGGACCAATCCGGTGCCGTCCTCGGTGGTGACGAAATCGCCGGCGACCACGGGGGAGCCGCCGGGCTCCTGATCGTTCAGCGCAAATACAGGCCCCGAATAGCTACGACCGACGAGCTCTGACCCCTCCAACTCATCGACGATCTCCACGCCTTCTCCGAGCACTCGCTCGACCAGTGGCTTGGCAAGGATCAGGGTCTCGTCCTCGACCCTTGCTTTTACGTATGTGACATCGGGCGACACCGCGACCGCTCGGTTGCCGGGAAGCGTCCAGGGAGTCGTCGTCCAGACCAGCAGCGACTCACCCTCCGCGTCGAGCAGGGGGAAGCGCACATATATAGAGGGGTCCTCGACGTCTTTGTAGCCCTGCGCCACCTCGTGGGATGAGAGTGCGGTGCCGCAGCGGGGGCAGTAGGGCACGACCTTGTGGCCCTCGTAGAGACGCTCGTCGTCCCAGAGCTTCCTAAGCGACCACCAGACCGACTCGATGTAGTCGTCCTCGAGGGTGACGTAGGGGTCATCGAGGTCGATCCAGAAGCCGATCCGCTCGGTCAGCCGATTCCACTCCTCGACGTACTCGAAGACGGACTCGCGGCAGCGCTTGTTGAACTCCGCGATCCCGTACTCCTCGATCTCCTGCTTGGAGGAGATCCCCAGCTCCTTCTCCACCTCCAGCTCGACCGGCAGCCCGTGGCAGTCCCAGCCCGCCTTGCGCGGCACCCGATACCCGCACATCGACTTGTAGCGCGGGTAGATGTCCTTGAAGACTCGGGCAAGAACGTGATGGGAGCCGGGGCGGCCGTTCGCCGTCGGCGGGCCCTCGTAGAAGCTCCAGACCTCGGCGCCCTCGCGGCGGGCAAGGGAACGATGGAAGACGTCGCGCTCGCGCCAGCGTTCGAGAACCTGCTCCTCGAGCTCAGGAAAAGACTGCCTGGGGTCTACTGGTCGAAAGCCGGGCATCGGTCGATTCTATGAACGGCGGAGTAGGCTCCGGCGCGTGACCTTCGACCTGAATGGAAAGGTGGCGCTGGTCACCGGCGCCGCGCGCGGGATCGGCTATGAGACCGCGCGGCAGATTCACATGCGAGGTGCGTCCGTCACCGTGGTCGATCTCGACGCCGATGAGGCACGCGAGGCAGCCGAGCGGATCGGCGATCGGGCGATCGGGATCGCCGCCGACGTGACGGACGCGGGAGCGATGCGATCGGCGGTGGCCGAGACGGTCGAGCGCTTCGGCGGCCTCGATGTCGCTATGGCCAATGCCGGACTCGCGCCGCCCTCCATCGCAACGATGCGATCGGTCCCGGCCGAGGAGTGGGAACGGGTGATCGAGGTCAACTTGCTCGGCGTCTGGCACACGGTGCGGGCGGCGCTGCCGCAGGTCTCCGAGCGTGAGGGCCACATCGTGGTCGTCGCTTCGGTTGCCGCCTTCGCCAACGGAATGCTGGGCAGCTCCTACATGACGTCCAAGGCCGGGGTCGAGCAGATGGGGCGTGCCCTGCGGACCGAGCTGATGCCGCTGGGCGCAAGCGCCAGCGTTGCCTACTTCGGCTGGGTCGACACCCGGATGGTCCAGGACACCTTCGCCAGGCCGGGCGCCAACGTGTTGGAGGAAATAGCCCCCGACTTCCTGATGAAACGCATCACGCCGGCTCAAGCAGGAGCAGCTGTGGTGAAGGGGATCGAAGAGCGAGCACCGCGGATCTTCGCGCCGAAGTGGTGGCGCTACCTATCCGCGCTTCGCGGGCTGCTGAACCCGCTGCTCGACCGTCGCAGCGAGCGCGACCCCCGGATCGTCGCGGCGATCCGCGAGGCCGAGGATCGGTCCAGCAGCGCGCGTGAGTCAGCGTCCTCGCTTTAGAACCAAACCTGTTCTTAACTCGCAGGGATAGGCTGCGCGAATGCCAGTCTTCGACCTGAACGGAAAGGTGGCGATGGTCACCGGTGCCGCGCGCGGGATCGGCTATGAGACGGCGCGGCAGATTCATCTGCGCGGCGGCTCTGTGGCGGTCCTCGACCTCAACGCCGATGAGGCGCGCGAGGCAGCCGAGCGGATCGGAGAGCGGGCGATCGGGATTGGTGCCGACGTCACCGACCACGGAGCGATGCAGGCCGCAGTCGCGGAGACGGTCGAGCGCTTCGGCGGCCTCGACGTCGTCGTCGCCAACGCCGGCATCGCTCAGGCGAGGATGGCGACCGTGCGCGGGATCGGCACCGAGGAGTGGGAGCGGGTCTTCGAGGTCGACATGCTCGGCGTCTGGCGCACTGTGCGAGCGGCGCTACCGCAGATCGTCGAGCGCAAGGGCCACGTAGTCGTCACCTCGTCCGTATACGCCTTCGTCAACGGCGTTCTCAACAGCCCTTACGCGGTCGCCAAGTCCGGAGTCGAGTCCCTCGGTCGCTCGCTGCGAGCCGAGCTGATGCCGCTGGGGGCGAACGCCAGCGTCGCCTATTTCGGTTGGGTCGACACCAAGCTGGTTCAGGACGCCTTCGCCACCAACGGCGACCGCATGCAGCAAAACCTCCCCGACTTCCTGCGCAGGAGGATCCAGCCGGATGAGGCCGGAGCGGCCGTCGTGCGTGGCATCGAAGAACGGGCGCCGCGGATCTTCGCGCCAAAGTGGTGGCGCTACGTTTCGGCTCTTCGCGGCATCCTCAACCCCCTCCTCGATCGCCGCTTCGAACGAGACGCGACGATGGCCGCAACCCTGCGTGAAATCGAGGCTGAAGCAGACGAGCAGGGTGCCGCCGCGGTCTCAGCCGTCTCGCGTTAGCTCCTCGAGCAGGAAGACGAAGGACTCGTAGCTCTCACCGGTGGCCCGGGAGAGGCCGATCTCACAGGTGCGGTTGCTGGAGAGGTGGGCGTCGAAGTCGCGGCCTTCAAGCTCCGCGGCCTGGTCACGCGTCGCGGCCGCGGTCAACTCGGGGTGGGATATGCCGCGATCTCCGGCGAAACCGCAACAGGTTGCCGAGGGAGCAACGTAGACGTCCTCGGCAAGGGCACCGGCGAGGGAGCGGAGGCGCGCCGTCAAGCCCATGTGGCGGGTCGCGCAGGTCGGATGGACGGTGGCCGAGCCGACCTTGCGGTTGACTTCCAGCTCTGGCAATAGGCGGTCGTGCGACCAGGCGACCGAGTCGAGGATCTCGAGCTTGGCGAGGCGCTCGGCATTCTCCTCGCTGAGCACGCCCTCGCCGGGATCGGCGATCGCCTGGGTGCAGGACGCCGCGTCGATCACGACAGGAAGCTCCCCCTCGCCGCTCCAGCCCCAGAGACGCTCGACCATCTCGTTCGCCTTGTGGCGGTGGGCTTCGTCGAAGCCCTTCGAGCCCCAAGGCAACCCACAGCAGCTTCCCGCGACGTCGTCGGGGACCCAGACTGGCTTGCCGGCCCGCGTCGATACCGCGACTAGCGCCTCCTGCAGGCTCGGCCCGGAGGCTCCGCGGCCAAAGATCCGGTTGGTGCAAGAAGGGATGTAGACCGCGGCGGCGCCATCGCGCGCCGTCTCAGGCAGCCGTGCGGAGGCGGCGGCCGGCAACCCCTGGCCGCGCTTGGTGAGGCGGGCAAGCGGCCCGCCCACGCGCAACCCGGCTCGCGATGCCTTTTCAACCGCGCCCCAGCGCTTCGCCGCGCGGAGCGCCAGCGCTTCGGCGCGCTCGGTGTGGCGCTTTGCTCGCAGCTCCTTGACCAGCTGCCCGGTGTCGATCCCGACCGGACAGGCAAGCTGGCAGGAGCCATCGGCAGCGCAGGTCTCGAGCGAGTCGTACTCGTACTCCTCCAGCAGCACCTCGAGCACGGGCGAGCCCTCCGGCTGGCGCGCCATCTCCCGACGCAGCACGATCCGCTGGCGTGGGGTCGTCGTCAGGTGGCGGCTGGGGCAGACCGGCTCGCAGAAGCCACACTCGACGCAGGTGGTCGCCGCCTCCTCGATCGGGGGCGTCGTCTTCAGGTTGCGCAGGTGAGCGTCCGGGTCGCGATTGAGCAGGACACCGGGGGCAAGAACGCCGTCTGGGTCGGCAAGGCGCTTGATCCGCCACATCAGCTCGGTCGCTTTCTCCCCCCACTCGCGCTCGACGTAGGGCGCCATGTTGATCCCGGTCCCGTGCTCCGCCTTCAGCGAGCCGTCGTACTTACCGACGATCAGGTCCACCAGCTTCCCCATGAAGGCCTCGTAGCGATCGAGGTCCTCCCGCTTGCCGAAGTCCGGCGTCAGCATGAAGTGGAGGTTGCCGGCGGAAGCGTGGCCGGCGACACCGGGCAGGAAGCCATGCTCGCCGAGCAGCGCCTGCAGGTCGCGGGCGCCTTCGGCGATCTGCTCGGGCGGCACGCAGACGTCCTCGACGATCAGTGACGTGCCGGGCAGACGCAGCTTGCCGATCAGCCCGTGCAACCCCTCGCGCACCCGCCAAGCCAGCTCGATCTCCTCACCCTCGCGGGTGAACTCGACCGGGCGGATCTTCGTGTGGCCCTCGAGGATCTCGCTGGCCCGCTCAACGTAGGCATCCAGCTCGGCGTCCGTTTCGGCGCCGAACTCCACCAGCAGCACCGCCGACTCCGGCGGCAGCTCTTTCCACTCCTCCGGCGCGCCGACCATGTTCCAGGAGGCGGTGATCAGCGCCGGGGCGACCATCAGCTCGACCGCGGTGGCGCCGCAGTCGACCAGGTCGCGGACCGGAGCGATCGCCTCGTCGATCCCGGGGAAGTGAATCCAGGCGGTGGTCGTGCGTGCCGGCAGTGGCAGGGTCTCGAAGACCGCCTCGGCGACGAACGCGAGCGTGCCCTCCGAGCCGACGATCAGGCGGCGGAAGATCTCAAGGGGCTCGTCGGCATCGAGGAAGGCGCAGAGCCGGTATCCGGTCGTGTTCTTGATCGCAAACTTGCGGCGAATCCGATCGGCAAGCTCGGTGTCTGCCCGAATCTCGTCGCGGACCTGCTCGAGACCGGCGACCAGCTCGGGCTCGGCGGCCGCGAAGTCCTCTGCCGCCCCGGGCGCGGCGGTGTCGATCGCCGTGCCGGAGGGCAGGACAAAGGTCATCGCGCGGACCGTCGAGTAGGAGTCGTAGGTGATGCCACAGCGCATCCCACCGGAGTTGTTGGCGATCACCCCGCCGACCGTGGCGATGTCGGTGCTGGCCGGGTCAGGGCCAAGCTTGCGCCCGTGTGGGGCAAGGACGCGGTTGGCATGGCCGAGCACGGTGCCAGGCTTGACTCGGGCCAAAGCCCCGCCTTCCTCCACCGCGACGCCGGTGAAGTGGCGCCGCACATCGACCAGGATGCCGTCGCTTTGGCCCTGGCCGTTGAGGCTGGTGCCGCCGGAGCGGAAGACGATCGGGGTGCCGGAGCGGCGACCGTATGCGAGGACCTTGGCGACGTCCCCGGCCTCGTGCGCCATCACCACCGCCTTGGGAAAGAGGCGGTAGGGGCTGGCGTCGGATGCGTAGCGGACTATGTCGCTGGCACGGGCCAGGACGCGGTCTGCTCCGAGCAGATTCTCCAGCTCACCCC
Source organism: Solirubrobacterales bacterium (assembly GCA_025450195.1). Classification (GTDB taxonomy): domain Bacteria; phylum Actinomycetota; class Thermoleophilia; order Solirubrobacterales; family 70-9; genus VRUE01. The sequence continues at coordinate 47,089 of JANWHW010000033.1, forward strand.
GCAGAGGCTGCTCCGTGCCGGTGGCCAGCTCGTCGGGAGCGCGATCGGGGGCGGGCTCGCTCGCCTGCGGCGCGAGCGAGAAGAGGTTCCGCTCCAGCAATGCCATGCCGGGCCCTAGAAGAGCGCCATCCCCGGCTCCACCGGGACTTCGACCAGCTCCGGGGCCGAGGAGGCAAGCGCCTTAGCCAACGCGTCGCGCACCTCGTCCCGCTCGGCGGCCTTGCGGGCGTTGACCCCGTAACCGGCGGCGACCGCGGCAACGTCGAGCGCCGGCAGGTCGAGACCTGGGGCTCCATTCACCTGCTCGACCTCGGCGAACCACTTGAGGATCGCGTACTCGGCGTTGCTGACGACGAGGAAGGTGACCGGGGCCTTGTAGGCGACGGCACTCCAGAAGGCTGTGATCGCATACTGGGCCGAGCCCTCCCCGAGCACGCAGACGACCGGGCGATCCGGTTGGGCAAGCTGCACCCCCACCGAGGCGGCGAGACCGAAGCCAAGGCCGCCGCCGGCGCTGAAGTAGTAGCTGCCGGGCCGCGAGAGGCGCAGCTGGTTGCGCAGCGCCAGGGTGCTCGACGGAGACTCCAGAACGACGATCGCGTCCTCCGGGAGAACCTCCGCCAGCGCCGAGTGGACGGTGGAAGGGCTGAGCGGGTCTGTCGGTGGAATTTCCTGAGGGCCCTCGTTTGGCTCCGGCCCGGGACGGCTCGACTCGGGGACGGCCTCCAGCAGGGCCTTCAAGGTCAGCTTCACATCGGCGACGATCGCGTCGCCCATCGGCGCCCGCGAGGCCTCGTCCGGATCGCTGGTGATCGCCACCAGCGTCGCCCCCTCGGGAAGCAGCGGGCCGGGGATGTAGGGGTAGTACGGAAAGACCGAACTGCCGACGACTACGATCAGGTCATGGCCCTCTAGCGTCTGTGCGACCGGGCCGATTGCGGGGGGCAGAACGCCGCGGAAGTTCGGATGGTTCTCGGGAAAGCCGAGCCGAATGCCGCCTGTGGCGGGGCTCGCCCAAACCGGAAGGCGTTGGCGCTCTGCCAGCGCGACCGCGGCATCCCAGCCGCCGCTCGCATCGATGTCGGGGCCGGCCACGAAGACAGGATTGCTGGCAGCCTCAAGGCGCTCAGCCAGCGAGCGCACCGCCTCGGGATCGGCGGTGGCCCGGCCCGTCACCTGGCGTTCGATCGCGTGGCGGGCATCTCCCTCATCGACCTCGGCATACCAGTCGTCCATCGGCAGCGAGACGAAGGCTGGGCCCTTCGGCGGCAACGACGCCATGTGTGCGCCACGCGCCAGCGCCAGCGGCACGTCCTCGGCCCTGGGTGGCTCGTAGGACCACTTGACAAGCGGGTGGGGCATCCGGATCGCGTCCCGGTTGGTGAGGTTGGCCTGCAAGGTCATCTGCGCCCGCACCTGCTGGCCGGCGGTGATCAGCAGCGGGGAGTGGTTCGCCTGAGCATTGAAGATCGCGCCCATCGCGTTGCCCACCCCGGGCGCCGTGTGGAGATTGGCGATCGCGACATTGCCCGAAGCCTGCGCGAAGCCATCCGCCATCCCGACCACAACCGCCTCCTGCAACCCGAGCACATAGCGGAAGTCCGACGGAAAGTCGGCAAGCATCGGCAACTCCGTGGAGCCGGGGTTGCCGAACATCGTCGTCATTCCCTGAGCCCGAAAGAGGTCAAACGTCGCATCGCGGACGGTTGGCATCGCGAGCACACTACCGTCGAAGGTTCAAGCAGGCGCCGCTCGCATCCGATAGGCGGAACATGGTCCGGCAGGGCGACAAGCTCAATCGCGGCGCGGATTACTGCTACCCGCGGCGCGCCACCCTCAAGGCACTCGCCGTCCTTTCCCTGACTGCTATCGCAATCTTGGCGGCCCCGCTCGCCAGCGCTGGCGCGGAAGCGCCGCGGTTGACCTACGCGCCGGGGAAGATCGTGCCGATCCCGGCTTCGATTCCCCATGAAGAAGGCGACATGGTCGACCGCCGCATCATTCCCGACCTGCGTTGGATCGCCAGTCGCTTCCCGATCTACGTAACCGATGGCTACTCGGGGCCGCTGCCCGCGGGCAAACGAGCCGGCTGCGACCGTTGCCATACGCGGAACTCCGACCACTACAACGGACTAGCCGTGGACATCGTGCCTGCGACCGGGACCAGTGGGCGCTGCGAAGGCCAGTGGAATGCGATCACCAGACTCGCCCACTGGGCGGAGCCGGTCCAGAACCACCCGATAGCGCCGTTCCGCTGGGTTGGCTACGACGGAGATGCCGGCCACGGCTGCGGGCATCACCTTCATCTCTCCTGGAACCACGCCCCCGTAGCCGAGCACCGACTCGCCGCTTGGGTGGAAGTCCTCTCCAGCGGAGCCAGCGGCACGATGCCGAAACTTCCAACCCCAAGCGCTCCGGCATCCAACAGAAAACCGGCGCCTAAAGCGCCCGGTGGGCCCTCTGGAGGAATCTCCCAGTTCCAGTCGGGCGGAGTCTCGCCTCGCCGCGACTGATCAGGTCCCCCATCAACCGCGACTGATCAGGTCTCGCCAACCTTGCCCAGGAACGCCTCTCGGCAACAGGAACGCTGGAGTCCGACGAATCTGCTCTGACCCCCGCATAGCGGGGGTAAATGCAGACGCGTCGCGTTGAGAGGCCCATCTGAGGGGATCTGAGGACCGTCTCGTGCGGGTTCTGATGCAGAATGCGGCAATGGTTCGAGCCCTACTAGCCACCGCAACCAGCCTCGCTGTGCTCCTTGTCGTCGCAAGCGGCTGCGGGGCAGCCGATGACGACACTCCGGTCGCCTGCTTAGACGGACCGGGCGCCTATATCGGCGCTCTCGGCAACGCACCGGGAGAGGTGAGGCTTAGCGGTGAGGTTCCGATCAGCGACTGCCTGGTCGTAAATCAAGGGGGCGGCGAGCTCGCCACCGTCGGCATCTCGATGGTCGGTGCGGCGACACAGCTCAACGACGAAGCTCGCACCAACCCAGGAGATGCCGCCAACCTGCAGCTCGGCTACCTCCTCGGTGCCGCAGAGCAGGGTGCCGAGGGTACGAACGGCATCCACGTCGAGTTGATTCGCCGCCTGCGCGCCGCGGCCCTCTACAGCCCCGACGGCCGGCCCCTGCCGCCGAAGTTCCTGCGCGTCTATCGCAGGGGGTTGGACGCAGGGCGCACTACGGGCTGAGCGTCCCAATGCAGATACCTTGAATACGCTGGGAGACCGCAATCTAGATGGAGGCATCAACCTTGACTGAGCAGCTCTGGGGCGGCGAGACCGCCAAGGCCGTCGACAACTTCCCCGTCTCCGGCCAGCCGGTGCCGGTGCCGGTGGTGCGCGAGCTGGGGCGACTCAAGGCAGCGGCCGCACGGGTCAACGGCGAGCTGGGGGTTCTCGACTCCGACCTCGCCGGGAGGATCGCCGCCGCCGGTGACTCGATCGCGGCCGGCAGGCACGACGACCAGTTCCCCGTCGACGTCTTCCAGACTGGCTCAGGCACCTCATCGAACATGAACGCCAACGAGGTAATCGCCAGCCTGGCGGGCGATGGGGCACATGCCAACGACCACGTCAACATGGGCCAGTCCTCAAACGACGTCTTCCCGTCGGCCGTCCACCTGGCGGCGCTCGGCGAGGTCACCCACGACCTATTGCCGGCGATGGACAGCCTCGGCGCGGCACTCGAAGCGAAGGCCGAGCAGTTCGCCGACGTGGTCAAGGCCGGCCGCACCCATCTGATGGACGCCGTGCCGGTGACGCTGGGCCAGGAGTTTGGGGGCTACGCGGCCCAGGTGAGGCTGGGCACTCAGCGAATCGAGGCGACGCTGCGACGGGTTGGCCAGATCCCGCTGGGCGGAACAGCCACCGGCACCGGTCTCAACACGCACCCGGAGTTCGCGGCCAAGGTACGGGCAAAGCTTTCCGAGGAAACGAGCTTGGCAATCTCCGAGCCACTCGACCGCTTCGAGGCCCAAGCCAATCGCGACGCGCTTGTCGAGCTGTCGGGGATGCTCAAGGTCTACGCGGTCTCGCTCAACAAGATCGCCAACGACCTGGCGCTGATGGGCTCGGGGCCGCGCGCCGGTCTCGCCGAGCTGCGCCTGCCCGAGCTGCAGAAAGGCTCATCGATCATGCCCGGCAAGGTCAACCCGGTGATCCCGGAGGTCGTGATCCAGGTCGCTGCCCAGGTGATCGGCAACGACTCCGCGATCACCGTCGCCGGCAGCCAGGGCCAGTTCGAGCTGAACGTGCGGGTGCCGCTGATCGCCCGCAACCTGCTCGATTCGATCAAGCTGCTCGCCTCCGCATCGCGCCTGCTCAACGAGAGATGTGTCGCGGGCATCGAGGCGAACGAGGAGATGACCGAGCGCCATGCCGAGGCGACGCTGGCGACGGCAACCGCCCTCAACCCTCACATCGGCTACGACCGCGCTGCTGACATCGTCAAGGCCGCAGCCGAGTCGGGGCGCTCCCTGCGCGAGGTGGCGCTGGAGCAGGGAGTCGAGCCCTCGGTGCTGGAGGAGGCGCTGGACCACCGCCGCATGGCCCATCCTCACGAGTAAGGAGCGCCGTCGGGGAGATTCGCTGTTTGAGCGTTGTCAGCCCAAAGCGGATTGGTCGCCGCCGCAGTCGCGGTGCCCAGGGTAAAGCGCCACAGAGCATTGCGGCGGCGACCAGAACTGGAATCTGGAACCTTGACTCCAATACTTAAGATATCCGCACTTTACTACCTAAAATAGGGTACCACAAATGTTTATCCCTAGGTAGTCAGCCCTGAAGAGTGATGAAGCGCTCCTCGGTCAGCTCGATCACCGCGTAAGCGGGTCCCTCGCGGGTATTGCCCGAGTCCTTGACGCCGCCGTAGGGCATCTGGTCGGCACGGAAGGTCGGGACCTCGTTGATCAGGACTCCCCCGAACTCACGGGCCTCCGCGGCCTCGAGGCCGCGGCCGACGTCGCGTGTGAAGACCCCCGCTTGGAGGCCGAACTTGGAGTCGTTGGCCATTCTCAGGGCCTCGCCGAAGTCGGCGTAGCGGTCGATCGTCGCCACCGGGCCGAAGATCTCCTCACACCAAACCTTGGCGTCGCGCGGAGGCGAACCGATCAGGGTGGGCGCAAGGCAACGGCCCTCATCCACCAGGTCCCCGCCGCAGAGCAGCTCGGCACCGGCCGCGACCGCCTCTTCGATCCATTCCTTGACCCGGTCGCGGTCGCCGGCTGATATCAGTGGCCCGACATCGGTCTCCGGATCGAGTGGATCGCCAACCCGCAGCTCTTGAACATTGGCAACGAAGCGCTCGATGAATCCATCTGCCACATCCTCATGGACGAGGACCCGCTGGATCGAGATGCAGCTCTGGCCGGCGTGGGAGAAAGCGTGGAGCTTGGCCTTGTCGGCCGCGGTCTCCCAATCGCCGTCCGAGTGGACGATCAGCGGTGCGTTCGAGCCCAGCTCCAGGTTGACCTTCTTGTGGGGGACGCGGCTGCGAATTTCCCAGCCGACCTTCGAAGAGCCGGTGAAGGTGAGGGCCCTGGTCAGCTCATGCTCGACGATCGCGTTGCCGACCTCGGCGCCGGGGCCGGGGACGACGCTCAGCCAGCTTTCCGGCAAGCCTGCCTCGATCAGGATCGCAGCCAGCTTCAGCGCCGAGATCGGCGTCTGGCCGGCCGGCTTCAGCACAACCGCGTTGCCGGCGGCGATCGCGGGGCCGAGCTTGTGCGCGACCAGATTGAGGGGGAAGTTGAACGGACTGATCGCTCCAACCACCCCGTATGGGACGCGCAGCATCACGCCGAGCTTGCCGGCGCCCGCCGCGGACGCCTCCATCGGCACGGTCCCGCCGCTCAGCTTGCGCGCCTCGACCGCGGAGAAGGTGAGTGTGTCGGCACAACGTGCGGCCTCGACCCTCGCGGTCTTCAGCGGCTTCCCGGCCTCTGCCGCAATCGTCAGCGCCAGCTCGTCGATCCGCTCGGCGGCCAGCGCGGCGGCGCGATCGAGGACGGCCGCGCGCTCATGCTGGGGAAAGTCGTCCGCATCGAAAGCGTTGTGAGCGGCGACGATCGCGCTGTCGACCAGTGCCGCATCGCCCTTGGCGACGCGGCCGACGACGGACCCGTCATAGGGACTGAGCACCTCGTCCCACTTGCCCGTATCCACCCACTCGCCGGCAGCGAGGAGCTTATGGTCGACCGCTTCTACGGTCTCTGTAGCCATTTGGGCCCTCCTCTCGATTCGGCTGCTTCCAGCCTAGATGGTTGGCTCATCGACCGCGTGTGCATTCCCCGGCAGGCCGCTACTCCCAAACGGCGAACCTGTTGACCGAACATGGCCTTCGCTCGACTCAGCCGCGCTCATCGTGGTGGGAAGCTGCCGCTCGGCTTGGCGGCCGTGGTCGCGCTGATCGCACTGCTGCCTGCTCCCACCGCCAAGGCCGGAGTCAGCTGGATCGTCAACGGCCGTGGCTTCGGCCACGGCGTCGGGATGAGCCAGTACGGCGCCTACGGCTATGCGCGAAACGGAAAGAGCTACCGCTTCATCCTCGCTCACTACTACTCCGGCACCAGCATCGGCAAGCTGGCGGCTTCGCGGGGCGTACGAGTCCTGATCGAGGTCTCCGGAGATGACGTCGGCTTCAGCGGGGCCACTGGGGCCTGCGGTAAGCGCCTCGATCCCAATCGCTCCTACGAGGCCCACCGGGCGGGGGGGAGCGTCCGCCTGCGCAGCTCGGGCGGGCAGTTGCTAGCCGATTGCGGCCGCAAGCTGCGGGCGGCCGGAAACGGACGGATCGTGATCTCAGGAGCCACATACCGCGGAGCGCTCGAGGTGGTCCCGACGGCTTCCGACGCAGGCTCGCTCAACGCGGTCAACGCGCTTCCCGTCGACCAGTACGTCAAGGGCGTCGTTGCCAACGAGTCGCCGTCTTCCTGGCCGATGGCCGCCCTGCGCGCGCAGGCCGTGGCCGCCCGCTCCTATGCGCTCACCAGCCAGGTGGGGGGAAACGGCTTTGACCTCTACAACGACACCCGCAGCCAGGTATACGGGGGGCTCGCCAGCGAGACCCTGCGCACCAACGATGCCGCCGATGAGACCAAGGGCGAGGTGGTCCGCTACCGCGGAGAGATCGCTCAGACCTTCTTCTCCGCCTGCTCGGGCGGCCATACCGAGAGCATCCAGAACGTCTTCTTTGGCCCGCCGATTCCATATCTGGTCGGCGTCCCCGATCCATACGACAGCTTTTGCCCGCTGCACACCTGGAGGCTGCGTTTCTCGGGTGCGGGGCTAAGCGCCCGGCTCGGCGGCTATCTCGACGGACAGCTGAAGCGAATCGCGATCACCCAGCGCGGCGCCTCACCGAGGGTCATTTGGGCGCGGCTGTACGGAACTGGAGGCGTGACGCGAATCCGCGGCGACCAGCTCCAGCTGGCACTCGGCGCCTACGACCGCTGGCTCAACTTCAGCAAGGTCGTCAACGGCAAGGTAACCGGCAACGGCGGCGGCGAATCGCAGGGCGGCGGCGTTGCTCAGGACGGCTCCAGCGGCGTCGCCCCGCTGAACTGATCACCAGTTCAGCCAAGTCAGTGCCGGTGCGCACCGGTACGACCCACCGCTCAGCCGTCCGGATAGGGCTGGATCGGCATGCCGTGATCGGTCTCTTTCATCCCGAGCTCGAACGCGGCGCCGGCCGAAAGGGTCAGCTTGCGGGCCTCGCGACCTGGCTGTTCCACCGTCAGCTCGAGATCGGCAACCGAGCAGTTGACCGTGTTGTGCTCGGGGCCCTTCGGATCGGCGTAGACCCAGCCCACGAAATCCTTCTTAGGCGCGGAAACGCGGCCGCGAACGACGATGTCGTTGCCCGGAAAGACGAAGGAGCAGGCGGTCGGGGACTCCTCGACCGAGGCAGCGCGGATCTTGCCGAAACCGCCGAGCCGATGGGCCTCGCCGTCGAGCATCAACATCCCGGATGGAAGCCACGGCGTGGTCCACGGCCCGAGCTTGATGCGGGCGGCGCCGGCATCGAAATAGGTCTCGGCCGAGCCGTCGAACCCGGTCCCCTCGAGCCAAACCCACCGCTCCGCGTGCTCGCTTCCCCAGTTGTGGCCGATCATTCCCGGCCAGTCGGAGAGCTCGATCGTCTCGCCGTCGATTTCGAGACGGCCGTCGAAGCGAGCGTCGGGATAGGGCGCGACGAACTTCGTCCGCGGTACCCGGGCCTCATAGAGCCAGTCGGCCGGGAGGTACTTGCACGGCTCGGCATCTCCGCCGAACGTGAAGTCCCAGGATGCCGTCAAAGCCTCCGTGCCGATCGAGCCCTCGGCGCGACCGGGGCCGATCTCGGCATCTCCGACGCCGATCCACGAGCCCGGCGGCGTCGACAGCTCCGCAGCCGGCACCGTTACCTTCGTGGCGCGCGGGCCGGGAGCGTCGCGATCGAAGAGGACGAACCAGATCGAGGCATTCGGCTCGGCGCCGGGTCGCTTGTGGACGGTGTGTCGGATCCACACCCCCTGCCCGCCCCCAGGCCGGCAGGCCTTGATGTAGAAGCTCTCGTAGTGGCCCGCCTTCGCGGCCACCTTGGGGAAGCGCGCCCCTTGGTCCATGGTTGGGAACCTACCCGGCCGCCCCCGGACGCGGGAGTCAGGGCGCCGTCTCCTCCGCTTCGCGTCCGGGGACGACTGACTGGAGGAGGCGGCCGTATGTCTAGACCTTGATCGTGATCACGTCGCCATCGGCGACGACGTAGTCGCGGCCCTCGATCCGCAGTGACCCGCGGTCGCGGGCGGGCGCGTAGCCCCCACACTCGACCAGCTGCTGCCAGCCGATCACCTCGGCCTTGACGAAGGCGTCCTGGATCTCGGTGTGGATCGTCCCCGCCGCCTCCCAAACCGATGCGCCGCGCTGAAGTGGCCTGGCAACCGCTTCCTTTCCCTCCCCGGCGGTGAAGAAGGTGATCAGCTCGAGCAGGTCGTAGGCGGCGCGGACGAGGCGCGCCAGGCCGGAGCCCTTCACTCCATAGGACTCCCGCATCTCCTCGGCTTCGCTGGGATCGAGATCGGCCAGCTCGCCCTCGATCCGGGCGCTGACCGCAACTGAGCCAGCACCGACCGTATTCGCGTGGGCGGCAACCGAGTCGGGGACTGAGGCGTCTCCCTCGTCAACGTTGGCGACATAGAGGATCGGCTTCGAGGTCAGGGCCTGAAGGTTGAGCGCCGCCTCAGGGGCGCCCTCCGGCAACGGGACAGAACGTGCCGGGCGCCCCTCGGCCAAGGCGCCTTGCACCGATTCGAGCCACTCCTGCTCGGCGAGTGCCTCCACATCGCCGGACTTCGCCCCCTTGTGGACCCGGCCCAGCCGCCGCTCCACCTGCTCATAGTCGGAGAGGATCAGCTCGGTCTCGATCGTCTCGATGTCGGCAATCGGATCGACCCGGCCGTCCGGATGGGGAACGCCGGGATCGGCGTGGCAGCGCACCACATGGCAGATCGCGTCGGTCTCGCGAATCGAGGCGAGGAACTTATTGCCCAGCCCCTCGCCTTCCGAAGCGCCCTTGACGAGCCCGGCGATGTCGTGAAAGGAGATCGTGGCAGGGACCAGCTCCGAGCTGCCAACCGTCTCCCCCACCTGCTCGAGGCGCTCGTCGGGCACCTGCGCGATCGCGACGTTTGGCTCGATCGTGGTGAACGGGTAATCGCCTGTCTGCGCCCCGCCTTTGGTCAAGGCATTGAAAAGTGTGGACTTGCCCGCGTTGGGCAGCCCGACTATTCCGACCTTCATGAATCAACCGCCGGCTGCTCTGCTCCCGCTCGCGCCAGAAGAAACAGAAATGGACTGGCGCTCGCTCCCGCGTCCGCGCCGGCGGGGGAAATTCCGGGGGCGGCTTTCCTCACCTTCATAGTCATAGTGAGAGGGGAACCAGGAGGCCCAGCCCGACCCCGAGCAGGGCGCCGGCGAGGACGTCGGAGGGATAGTGCATGCCGAGGTAGGGGCGCCCCAGCGCTAGCGCCGCGGCGAGGACAAAGACAACCGCGGCCTCTGGAGCGACCCGGGTCATCGCCGTGGCGACCGCAAAAGATGACGTGGCATGGGCGGAGGGAAAACTGAGCGAGCTCGGGGCACCGCCGAGCGGAGGCAGTCCCTCTAACACCGGCCGGGGTCTCTTGACGATCAGCTTCACCACGTAGTTCAAACCGATCGCAACAGGGCCCAAGGCCGCACAGATCAGCCAAGCCTCGCGGTTGGAGCTGTCGACGATCGCCAGAACCAAGCCAATTGCCACCCACATCGCCCCGTTGTTCCCAGCCTTACCGAGCGCCCTGGCGGCGTGCTCGACGCCGGGGGCATGCCCCCGCGTCCGCATCGTGCGAAGAAGCCTGAGATCCAAATCGGTCATCGGTCGAGCAGGATATTGGCCGGTCGATCAGAATCCGGCGCATGCCGTTCGTTTCCGACTACACGCACACGCCCGGCCATCACTGCGGCTCGACCGCGCTGCGGAACCTACTCGCCTTCCACGGCGTCGAGCTGAGCGAGGAGATGGCCTTCGGGCTCGGCGCCGGCGCCTGCTTCTACTACGTGACGCTCGAGGACGCCTCGCCAAGCCGCTGGTTCAATGGCCGCACGGCCCGCCTCGAGGAGAACTTCAGCGAGCTGATAGGAGCGGCCCTGCAGCTGCGCACCTTCGAGGAGGGAGACGGCGACGCCTGGGAAGCGGCGCGGGCGGAGGTCGATTCCGGCAGTCCGGCCCTTCTTCTCACCGACCTCTACTACCTCGACCACTACGGCAACTCAGCTCACTTCCCAGGCCACGCGGTCGTCCTGGCCGGCTATGACGACGAGCTCGCCCATCTCTCCGACACGGGCTTCGAGGAGCTGCAGACGACGCGGCTGGAGAATCTGGACAAGGCGCGCCATAGTCGCCATCCCGCCTATCCGCTTGCCGGCCACATGTTCACGGCCTCCGGCGCGGTTTCCCCCGAGCAGCTCCGCGAGGCGATCCCGGCCGCGATCGCACGCGCCGCAAAGGCAATGGTCGAGCCGGAGTTCCGCCAGTTCTCCGGCCTCGACGCGGTCCACCGCCTCGCCGAGGAGGCAGGCTCCTGGCCAGA
>JANWHW010000034.1 GCA_025450195.1 Solirubrobacterales bacterium
GCCGACCTGCTCACCAAAGAGGCGCTGAAGGAAGCGCTGGAGAACCTCTCCTACCGCGAGCGCCGAGTGCTCGAGCTGCGCTACGGGCTCGGCGGCGAGCATCCGCGCACGCTCGACGAGGTGGGGCGGACCTTCAACGTCACCCGCGAGCGGATCCGCCAGATCGAGAACCAGAGCCTCAAGAAGCTGCAGCAGCTGGGCGAAGCCCAGAAGCTCCGCGAGGTCACCTGAGCTAGTGGGTGGGACGCGCGCATGTTGCGCGCGTCCCACCATTTGCGCCCATCCCCGTTAGGTGATCGCACCCTGGGTTAAGGCCCAGGGCACAGCGCGGAGTCGCAGGACCGGCCGGAATCGGCCTCGCTGTGACCCCACCGCGCGAATCCCCATGTCGTGCGCGCTGCCCATGCGGAGTCCGTACCGTGACCGTCCTGCTCTGGCCCACGAGTCTGCTTTTACCCCCGCATAGCGACGCTAGATGCAGACTTGATGCGTGACGTCGCCGAATCAGCCGCCTAACGTCACTAAACCGCATAGTTTTGTCGAGCTGTGTGTTAATAGATACATGGGTCACTACTACGTCGACAACTTCATCGAGTACGCGCTGACCAAGCGGGGCAGGGAGAATCTAGGTTTGTCGCTGTTGCTGGCAGGCTGCGTCGCGGGCATCGTCGCGATCGGTCGCCACTAGAAACCCTCGCAGGGCAAAGCGCTTCGAAGCTTCTCGATCCGTCTACGGTGCGAGCCGTACGGGCAGTGTCTTCAGCTGGTTGAGGAAGGCCGACTCGACGAATCGGGGCTTGCTGTCGAGGGCGATGTCCGGGAAGCGAGCCAGGGTCTCTTCGAAGAGGATCTTCAGCTCTAGTCGCGCTAGGGCGGTGCCGAGGCAGAAGTGACGCCCGCCGGCGCCGAAGGCCTGGTGCTCGGGGTTGCGGAGGACATCGAAGCGGTCAGGGTCCTCGTAGCGGGTCTCGTCGCGGTTCGACGACGTGTACCACATCACCACCTTCTCGCCCTCTTTGATCTCCTTGCCGTTCAGCGCCGTGTCTTTGGTGGCCGTCCGGCGGAAGTGGGCGAAGGCCGGGAACATCCGCAGCGCCTCCTCGACCATGCCGGGAATCAGCGAGGGGTCGTCGAGGACCATCTGCAGCTGCTCGCGGTCTTCGAGCAGCGCCCGCATCCCGCTCGTGTAGGTCGCCTTGGTGCTGTCGTTGCCGGCGGCGACGAGCAGGAAGAAGCCCATCACGATCTCGTGCTCCTCGAGCCTCTCGCCATCGACCTCAGCGTGGACGAGGACGCTGGTCAGGTCGTCATTGGGATTCTCTCGGCGCTCGGCGATCATCTTGTTGCATCGCTCGAAGATTTCCGCGACCGCCTTCTCGATGAAGCCTTCCAATTCCTCGGGGCTTTGGGTGAACTCCGGGTCACTCGCTCCCAGGGTTGCGTTCATCAGGCGGGCCCAGGCCGCGTCGTCCTCCTCCGGGATGCCCATGAAGCTGCCGATCACGCGTGATACGGCGGGCTGGGCCACGTCGTTGACGAGATCGCAGCTCTCGCGACCATCGAGTCGGTCGAGCACCTTGATGACGATCTGCCGGATCTCATCCTCGTGGGCGGCGATCCGCTTCGGCGTGAAGCCGGCCTGGAAGAGCGCCTTGATCCTGTCGTGCTTGGGCGGGTCCATTCCAATGAACATCGCCCGCGCCAGCTCGATCGGGAAGACCTCGTTGATCGCCACGACGCCGCCAACTTCTGAGGAGTACGTCTCCCAGTCGCGACTCACCGCGTGGACGTCGTCGGCGTTGGTCACCGACCAGAAGCCGGCGGCGGCGGGGAACTCGGTGACTTTCGAGGTCCAGTGGACGGGACACTCGCTGCGCATCCGCTTGAACAGCTCGTGCGGGGGGCCGTTCACCCAGTGCTTGCGCTCGAGCAGCAGCATGTCCTCAATGTTCGTCTCGGGGTCTGTCATTCGTTCCGCCGGGTGAGGCCGTGATGCTACTGGCTGCCTGGCCAGTTTCAACCGCTCTCTATGATCTTCGCCCAGTTTTGGCCCGGCATCGATGTGGCATGGCAGCTGCCTGAGCATTGATCGAGTGCCTCAGCTGTTTACAAAAGCGACTCATGCTGAAGCGATTGACATTCCTGATCCCGCTGGCTCTGCTGGCCATTGCCCTCTTCGGCTTCCAGGATGCGACCGCGCGGCGCGGGGGGCAGCCACAGTCACCCCGTCTCTTCTCGCCCGCCTCGGCGGGGCCGCTAGAGGTTGGGGACGCACCGTCCGCGCTGGCCACCCTCGACATGAAGGGGGATGCTTTCGACGAGGTCCTGGTCGCTTCCGCGGGCAAAAACCGGGTCGAAGTGCTCTCCAATCGCAACGGGCATCTCAGCGTGACGTCGAGGCACCTCGTGGATCCGTCTCCGACGGCGATCGGGACGGACGGGGGCGACGACGTCTTAGTCGTGAGCGCGCGCAGTGACCAGGCTCAGACCTTCTACAACGACTACTTCAGGACGTACGTAAATGTCCTGGCGCCGGGGAAGAGGGTGCAGGTTGGGGCCGACCCGTCCGCCGCTCTCTCGGTGGCAATGTCGATACAGACGTTCAGCCCAGAGGGTCGCCTCAAGAATGTGGGATCGGTCGATTGGGTGGTCGCCAGTCGAGGCTCGGACGATCTCTATCTGATCGAGAGCAGTCCCAGCGGGAAGAGTCTCGCGGTGGTCTCTGCCGTGCCGGTTGGCGACAAGCCCACGGCGATGGTTGCCGACCCTTCTGGCTCTGACTTCTATGTCGCCAATTCCGGTTCGGGCACGATCACCGAAGCCACCGGTGGGATCCTCAACGGGGTGTTGTCAACCAAGACGATCCCGGTCGGCGGCGAACCGGTCGCTCTGGGTATGGCAAACCTGATCCCCGGCGACCACAACGAAGAAGAGATCGCCGTGGTCGACCGCGCCCGCGACCAGGTGGAGATACTCGTCCGCGCCTATCCGGTCCCGTTTCAGCCCCGCGACGTGTACCACGTGGCTGCGAGGTACTCAGTGGGCAACGGGCCTGTCGGCCTGGTCATAGCCAACCTCGACGAACGGCTGGGGGCCGACATCGCGGTGGTCAACTCGCTCTCCGAGGACGTTTCTATCCTGCGCAACACCGGGTCGGGCCGCTTTGTTCCCGGGGGCACGATCCCGGTGGGCCGCCATCCAGTCGCGATCGTGCCGGTTGCCTACGGCCGCTACTACGCCCCCGATCTGGTTGTTGCCAACCGCGGCTCAGACGATCTCACGGTCCTCGTCCGCAAGGAGCACGGCCGCTGCGGGGGACGCACCGCCAAGCTGCGCCTTGGCACCCCGGATCGCGACATCCTGGGCAGCGACGACGGGCGCGACGAGACGAAGGGCCTGGACGGCGACGACCTGATCTCCGGCGGCGGCGACGTCGACTGCCTGCGTGGAGAAGGGGGAGACGACTCGCTGACAGGCAACGGCGACGATGACCTCATCTGGCCGGGACTGGGGAAGGACAGAGTCGAGGGAGGAAGCGGCGACGACAAGATCTTCGCCAAAGGAGATGGCACCGACCTCATCAAATGCGGACCCGGCGACGACACCGCCTACGCGGACTCCAGCGATTCGACCCACGGGTGCGAGCACACGCCGTGAGTGCATTTCCATTGGGCAAGTCCTCTAGAGGCTCAGCTGCAGAGCGTCGGTCAATCCGACCCACGGGTGGAAGGGCCAGCTCGCGTTGGAATTGATCACTGGACGATTGCGGAGACGCGCGAAGCGTCATTTCGCGGGGCTCACGCTGCTACGCGAAGGCGACGCCAACAGCTTTGGGGTTGAGTCGGCCGGCGTGTCTCAAATACGTGGCAACGGAAGCCTTGCGTTGACCAAGCACGAGCTCTTGTTCGCTCAGTGGGTGCCCAACAGGCTTCTGCGGATTCCCCGGAAGTCGATCGTCGAAGTAACGATGGTTCGTTCGCACCTAGGCAAGACGAATGGGCGGGACCTGTTGAAGGTCATTTGGACAACTGACCTTGGCACGCCGGATTCAATTGCGCTCTGGGTTGGTGACCTCGATGGCTGGATTGAGGTCCTGCAGCCAGCTTGATCCGAGCGAGCTTTGCTTGGCGTTATTCGAGCTGGCGACGGCGTAGCCTTCGGCCAGGAACCCAAAGTGGATTCAGGAGGTAGCGATGATCAGCAAGACCGACTTCATAGGAATCCCGTCGCGTGACGGCGAGCGCTCCCGGCAGTTCTACGTCGAGACGCTCGGGCTGCGCCCCGACGAGAATGCGCGGTTCGAGTTCTGGGTCGGCGACACTTGCTTCGGCATCTGGGAGCCGGAGAAGTTCGGGATGGACTTTGCGCCCCAGAAAAACGCGCATCCGGCACTTCATGTCGACGATGTCGCCGCGGGCCGGGCTGAGCTAGAGGCGAAGGGCGTCGTCTTCACCGGGGAGATCATGGACACCGGGGTCTGCCACATGGCCTTCTTCACTGATCCCGACGGCAACGACCTGATGTTGCATAACCGCTACGCGCCGCGCGACTGAGCTACGGGGGGCTTGCGCAATCGCATTGCCAGGCCGCTGAGTATGTAGACGATCGCGACTGTGAGGAGGATGAACTTGCAGGTCGCGAACACAGTGGCGAGCAGCGGGAACGCGGCCCCGCTGCCGTTCAGGGTGAGCAAGAGGCAGATGTTCTCGAGCGCATCGAAGGCCGCGCCGAGGGCGCCGAACCACACGACAACTCGGCCCATGGTTGCGAGCCGGCCCCAGCCGCGCTCTTTGGCCACGTCGCGTGTCGCGGCAAGCGCGAGGGTGAGGAACGCCCCATAGGCAGCGAGGAAGCCGAAGTCGAGCCAGAGCGACTCGCGGGCTGCGTCTTGGCCCTCCTCGCCCCATTCGGCGAGGATCTCCTCGGCACGGTCCTCGCCCCCGGTCAGCTCGAAGGGGACGATCCCTGGACCACCAGTGTCCTGCATTCGCTGGTCGGCAGGGGACATCGCCGCAAGCAGAACCAGTGTCGCGATTGCGGTTGCGATCAAGCCTTGGACGCGCGTCATTCGCGCGACCCTATCGCGAGACGTCGCCTCTTCTCACCTGGCGAATTCAGGATGTCTACGGTTCACACGTGGCTCCAACGCTCGATGAGCTGACGGTTGCGGACACACCAGATGCCTGGCGGGCATGTGGATTCGATGTCGATGGTGAGACGTGCATCGTGGGGAGTACGCGAATTCGCCTGGCAGGGGATGGTGCCGGGAAGGGCCTCGCGGGCTGGTCTCTACGTGATATCGAGAGCACCGAGCTGGATGGGCTGCCGACCACAAGCTCCGATCGCCAACTGCCGGGCGAGCCTTCCGCGCATCCCAACGGGATCACGACGCTCGACCACGTGGTCGCGATCACGCCGGAGTTGGATCGGACGGTAGCCGCGCTGCAGAACGCGGGTCTCGATCTGCGCCGCATTCGCGAAGAGCCGACTCCGGCAGGCGCGCCGCGCCAAGCCTTCTTCCGCCTCGGCGAGGTCATCCTCGAGGTCGTGCAGGAGCCGGAGGAGGCGATCGAGCGCGGTGGTGGCACCGATAGACCCGCCTTCTTCTGGGGCCTCGCCTTTGTCGCACCCGACCTGGACGCGACCGCCGCCGGGCTGGGGGAGCGCGTCAGCGAGATCCGCGACGCCGTCCAGCCTGACCGCCGCATCGCGACGCTCCGACGCTCCGCGGGCCTCGCGGTGCCGATTGCGCTGATCACACCCCCGCTCAGCGGCGACGGGGGTTCTCGTCGGCCTGGGCGCTAGCTCGGGCGCGAAGTGGGCGGATCGTCCTTGCGCTCGAGCTGATCGGCGTCAAGCACAGCCCAGCCGACGCGCTCGACCAGCTGACCCGAGAAGTGGTCGGACTCGAGATCGCTGAGGGCGATTCGCTCTCGGTAGACGACCTGGCGGGCATCCTCCTCTGAGCTGTTGGTCACCACGAGTATCTGTGGCATCGGTGCCTCCTTCGTTGGGTGACACGAGCATCGACTCTCCAGATTGATCGCTGGTCAAAATCAGGTAAAGAATTCGTCAAAGTCTGGGATGAGCACTGACTGTAAGTTGAGCAAGATGCTCGGGAGCCGAACGAAGGGCAGCCTGGTCACCATCGCGGCAGGCGTGGCGATGCTTGCTGCGGCGAGCGGTTGTGGGGGCGACGGTGGCAAGGCGGATCCAGGTACATCGTCCGTCATCACCATCGAGCCTGATGTCCAGGGCAAGGAGAAGTCGGACAGCGAAAAAACGCTCACTCCGTCCCGGTGCCCACCCGGCCTGCCCAGCTGTCGGACTGCGGAAGGCCGGATCGCCTACGTCGAGCGGGTCGATCCCGATGGTGACGGCGATGCGCACTTCGTGATCGTCGACGCGCCGGGCATCACATTGCCGGGCCTGACGGCGATTGACGTGAGGAAGGGCTTGCGTCCCGATCCGCTCCCCGGAATCGGCGAGTTGATCAGCGCCGCCGGTCCGGTGCAGACCGGCTCTTATGGACAGAGCCAGATCCACGCCCTGGAGTTGCACGTCGCCGGACGCTAGAGACGCGGGCACGAGGAAGAGGGAGACCTGGGAGCTCTTGTCGCGCCACTGGATTGCCCAGTCGGCTTGCAATTAGGTATGTGACGACATCCACCCTGGCTGACCAGCCAACCTGCCACAATCCCCGCCGTGCCGGAGGCAACTTCCAACGGAGCCGCCAGCTCGCGGGAGCACGTCGACGTGCTGATCGTCGGTGCCGGCATCTCCGGCATCAGCGCCGCCCACCACCTCAAGGAGCGCTGTCCAGGGAAGAGCTTCGCGATCCTCGAGGCGCGAGCCGACCTTGGCGGGACGTGGGACCTGTTCCGCTATCCCGGGATTCGATCGGACTCCGACATGCACACGCTGGGCTACAGGTTCCGGCCCTGGACGGAGGCGAAGACGATCGCCGATGGGCCCTCGATTCTCTCCTACGTACGGCAGACGGCTCAAGACAGTGGGATCGAGCAGAGCATCCGCTTCCACCACAAGGTGGTGCGGGCAGAGTGGTCGACGCCAGACGGCCAATGGACCGTCGAGGCTGAGCGAAGCGACACCGGGGCGATCGTCCGCTTGACCTGCGGCTATCTCTGGATGTGCAGTGGCTACTACCGCTATGACGAGGGCTACACCCCCGAGTTCGAGGGCAGGGAGCGCTTCACCGGGCCGATCGTGCACCCACAGCACTGGCCGGAGGACCTCGATTACGCCGGCAAGCGCGTCCTTGTAATCGGCAGCGGTGCCACGGCGGTGACACTGGTGCCCGCTATGGCGGAGCAGGCGGCGCACGTGACGATGCTGCAGCGCTCTCCGACCTATGTCGTTTCGTTGCCGGGGGAAGACCCAATTGCCATTGCCCTGCGTCGGGTGCTTCCAGACAAGGCCGTCTACGCCGTGGTCCGTTGGAAGAACGTCCTTCTGCAGATGGCCACCTACAACCTCAGTCGCCGCCGCCCGACCTTCGTGAAAAAGCTGCTTCGGCGCGGCACCGAAAAAGCGCTGCCGGCCGGCTATGACATCGACACCCACTTCAGCCCTCGCTACAACCCCTGGGACCAGCGGATGTGTCTGGTCCCGGATGGGGATTTGTTCAAGGAGATCTCGACTGGGCGCGCCTCCATTGTCACCGACACGATCGACACCTTCACCGAGAAGGGGATTAGGCTCGATTCCGGCGAGGAGCTGGAGGCCGATGTGATCGTCACCGCCACCGGGCTGAACCTTCTTTTCCTTGGTGGCATGCAGATGACGGTCGACGGCGAAGAGGTCAATTTCTCCAAGCGCATTGCCTACAAGGGCATGATGCTGGACGGGGTTCCCAACTTCGCTTTCACACTCGGCTACACGAACGCCTCCTGGACGCTCAAGGCCGATCTCACCTCCGAGTACGTTTGCCGGCTTCTCGCCCACATGGATACGCACCGCTACGACAGCTGCGCCCCGACTGCCGATCCGTCGATCGTCGAAGAACCGATCTTCACTCTCACGTCCGGCTACATCCAGCGCTCAGCCGACATGCTTCCCAAGCAGGGCTCGAAAGAACCATGGAAGTTGCGGCAGAGCTACGCCTACGACTTGCGAGTGATCAGGCGCGGTGAGATCGACGACGGCGCGATGCAGTTCGCGACGCTCGCACCCAGCCACAGCTCAGCGGAAAAGCTCGCCGTTTAGGCGTAAGCCGACTAGCTCTGGAAAAGGTTGCCGGCGCGGATCCGCGCCGCCATGTCCTTCGATTCTTCGCGGTAGGCGCTGCCGTCCTCGAACTCGATCGTCGGGTACTTCCGTTGACCCGAGATTCGATCCAGCTCGTCGCGCCTTCCCGGCAGAAGCGGTCCCTTGACGACCTCGTACTCGATTCCCTGCTCGTCAAGGGCCTTCTGCACCCGGTGGCATGGATGGGCGTCGACCTTCGCCCACATCGCCGAGCAGCGGTGAAGCTTGATTGCCATGGCGGAAAGCTAACCCACTTTGGGTGGGTATGCTCGTGCGGTGCTTCGAGAGGGAGAGGGAGAGCCGCTCGTTCTTTTCCACGGCATCCTCGGCAGCGAGCGGGTGTGGCGCCACGTCATACCGCTGCTGAGCGCCGACCACGACGTGATCGCGCCGACGGCTTTGGGGCATAACGACGGGCCGCGACCGACGTCGCGTCCGTCGAACATCAACGATGTCATCGATGCGGGAGAGCGGCAGCTCGACGAGCTTGGCATCGAGAAGGCCCACCTTGTCGGCAACTCGATGGGTGGCTGGATGTCGCTCGAGCTCGCCCGGCGCGGCCGGGCGCTCTCGGTCTGCGCGCTTTCGCCGGCCGGCTTCTGGGAAGAAGGCTGGACCGAATTGGATCGGGTCCTCGAGTATCTGCGCAAAACCGTGGGTGAAGCTCGCCGGGCGCGAAGGATCATCGGCCCGTTGTCTCGCTCGCGCCGCTTCCGGCGCTGGGCATTGCGCGAAGCCTGCTTCCATGGCGAGCGCGTGAGCCGGGAGGACTTCCTCGCCGGTAGCGACGACACGATCGGCTGCTACATCGCCGAGGAGCTGATTGAGCCGGGTCACAGCCTGGCGGGCTTCGAGGCACCGTGTCCGGTGACCTTGGCTTGGGCAGCAGAGGACCGGTTCTTCCCGCTTGACGTCTACCGCGAGCGCGCAGAGGGGCTGATCCAGGGAGCCAGGTTCACGGTTCTCGACGACGTCGGCCACGTGCCGATGCTCGACGACCCGAAGCTCGTGGCCGACTCCATACTCGAGGTGACAGGAGGACAGCATTGACCGCTTCATCGATCGTTACCGGCGTCGACTTCGTCACGGTCCCTACGCGGGACTTCGAGAAGGCAAGCGAGTTCTACGGCGAGGTGCTCGGCCTTCCCTGCTCGGCTCGGTGGGGCGATAGGCCCGCCGGCGAGTTCGAGACGGGCACCCTGACGATCGCCGTCATGCAATCGGACGCGTTCGGCATCGAGTTCGCTCCACACACGCATCCGATCGCACTGCACGTCGATGACGTGGAGGCGGCTCGTGCCGCGCTCGAAGCCAAGGGCGTGGCGTTCAACGCCGACACGATGGACAGCGGCGTCTGCCACATGGCCCACTTTGCGGATCCCGATGGAAACACGCTCATGCTCCACCACCGATACGCGCCACGAGCCGCCTAGCTGGCGCGCAAGGTCAAGGAATCGAGCACGCAGGCCGATAGAGGTCGGGATGTTCGAGATCGATAAAGCGCTGCGCCAGCTGATCGAGCGGGAGGGCTCCGACCTCCATATCAAGGTCGCCTCGCCGCCGATCATCCGCCAGCATGGCGAGCTGGTCCAGCTCGAGGGCTATGAGCCGCTGACCGGCGAGGACACCGAGAAGGCGTTCCACGACATCGCCGAGGCGCGCTCGATGACCGAGTTCGAGGAAGCCGGCGAGGCCGACTTCTCCTACTCGATCCCGGGGCTGTCCCGCTTTCGCGTCAACACCTTCAAGCAGCGCGGCTCGGTCTCGATCGTCTGCCGGGCGATCCCATTCACGATCCGCTCGGTCGAAGAACTGGGACTGCCCCCGGTGGTCACCACCCTCGCTGAAGAGCAGCGCGGGATCGTCCTCGTCACCGGCACCACCGGCTCGGGCAAGAGCACGACGCTGGCGGCGATGATCGACCACATCAACCGCAACCGCCCGCACCACATCATCACGCTCGAGGATCCGATCGAGTACCTGCACGAGGACAAGCGCTCGATCGTCAACCAGCGCGAAGTCGGCTCCGATACCGAGAGCTTCGGCCGCGCGATGCGGCGCGTCCTGCGTCAGGACCCCGACGTGATCCTGATCGGCGAGATGCGCGACGAGGAGACCGTGCGCACTGCGCTATCGGCCGCCGAGACCGGCCACCTGGTCCTCTCCACCGTCCACACCCTCGATGCGACCGAGACGATCAACCGCATCATCGACGTTTTCCCGCCCCGCCTTCAGCACCAGGCCCGCGTGATGCTTGCCTCGACTCTGAAGGGCGCGATCGCACAGCGCCTCGTGCCCGACATCACCGGCGAAGGCCGCGTTCCGGCCTCCGAGGTGATGGTGGTCACCGGCCGCGTCCAGGACCTGATCCTCAACCCCGAGGAAACCGGCAAGATCACCGAGGTGATTGGCGAGGGCGAGTACTACGGGATGCGCACCTTCGACCAGTCCCTCCTCGGCTACGTCATGGAGGGCAAGATCGCCGAGGATGTCGCCCTCGACTTCGCCTCCAGCCCGCACGACTTCAAGCTGATGCTCTCCGCCGGTGGCCAGCGCGCCAGCGGGATCGAGCAGCTCACCGGTCAAGCGCAAGAGGGTTGAGCGTCAGTCGCCGAGGTACTCCTCGACGACCTCGAGCAGTTGGCTATTCCCTGTGATGCGGAGGCCGCTTCGCCCACTCGCCATCAGCCGCGGCTTCGAGCTGGGCGCCGAGGGCAAGAAGGGTAGCCTCGTCGTTTTCGCGCCCGAGCAGTTGGGCACCGATCGGCAGCCCCTTTTCGGTGAGCCCAGCAGGGACGCTTAGCCCGGGCCAGCCGACGACGTTCCAGGCAAATGCGAACGGGCAGATGGCGCCGGCGATTGAGCTGGTTGCCCAGTAGCCGCGCCCCTCAAGAGCACCGATCCTGGGAGGGGGCTTGGCGGTGGTTGGGGTGAGGACTACATCGAAGCGGTCGAACACACGACCGACTCGCCGCCGCAGCGCCGGCTCGGAGGCTCGTGAGAGGCGCAGCGGGAAGCCTTTTAGCGCCTTTCCAATACGAGAATGCGTGCGGGTGCGAGGTTCGAGCGCGGAGTGGTCTTCTACGTTTGCGCTCAGCCACTGCTCGACCCCGGCCATACCGCGGGGGACCAGGGCAGGGCCGACCAGTCCATAGTCGGGATCGGCTGCAACGACATCGTGGCCGAGTCCCACGAGTCGCTCGGCGACGACCTCGATCGCCGCTCGGTGCTCGGGGTCGACATCCCCTGGCACGCCAAAGGGGGTGGCGAAAGAAAGTGCGACGCGAAGGCTGCGTGGCTCGCTGGCCGCGGACTCTGCGAAGGGCTCCGTGGGCGGTTGCGGCCGGTGCAGATCCGCAGGAACGTTGCCGTAGATGACATCGAGCATCAGGGCGGCATCGCCGACGCTACGGGTAAGGGGGCCGTAACAGCTGAGGCCGTTGAAGGCCTCGGGGTCTGGCCAGGTCGAGACACGCCCCCGTTGCGGCTTCAGCCCGACCAGCCCGGTCCACGCTGCGGGGATGCGAATCGAGCCTGCGCCATCGGAGCCGATTGCGCCGGCGACGAGGCCCGCTGCGACTGCGGCTGAGGCTCCCCCACTCGAGCCCCCCGGCGTGTGGTCGGTATGCCATGGGTTGCGGGTCGCGCCGTGAGTCGGCGTCTCGGTGAAGTGCCACTGGCCCACCTCGGGGGCGTGCGTCTTGCCGATTACGATTGCGCCTGCCTCACGCAGCCGCCTCACGGCCTCGCAATCCCTGACGGCGGTGCGATGATTGCCGCCACAGCCAAAGGGAGTTGTGTGCCCGGCGAGATCGACGTCATCCTTGATCGCCACCGGCACTCCCAGCAGTGGTGCCCCGTCGCCGGCGGCAAGGCGCTGATCCGCTGCCTCTGCCTCGGCGAGCGCCTCTTCGGAGCGAACGACCCGGAAGGCATTGAGCCTGGGCTGAGCTTCCTCGGTTCGCTTCAGGGCCAGCTCGACCAGCTCCCGCGCGGAGACCTCCCTGCTGATCAGCATCAGCGCCTGCGCCTCGAGCCCGGCAAAGGCCAACTCGCTCGCAGAGTCTTGCTCCTCGACACTGGTGGCAGCCCGGTCGGTCTCGGCAATGGGGGTGGAAGGCTTGCTCTCGGGCATCTATCCTCCTGCGGGTACACTGTTAGTTCGTTCGAACGAACGATACGCGAAATCACTGACGATGAACCCCTCCACAACCACGGCCCCCATTGCTCCAGAGCAGCGCGATGCTCCGAAAACACGCGAGCGCATACTGCGCGCGGCTCTCGCTCTGATCGGTAGGGAGGGGATTGCGGCGGTCAGCAATCGGCGGCTGGCCGAGGCCGCGGAAGTTTCGCTGGGCTCTCTGACCTACCACTTCCCAAGCCAAGCCTCGCTGCTGCAGGAGAGCCTCCTGCTCTACGTCGGCGAGGAGGTGGCACGCTTGGAGGCGATTGCCGCGGCCCTGCGCGCCCGACGGCCTCGCCCCAGCCCCGAAGAAGTGGCGGCGGAGGTGCAGCGGATCGCCGCCGAGAACTCCGAACGTCCCGAGCAGGTCGCCGAGCTCGAGCTTCACCTGCGAGCTTCGCGGGACCCGGCCCTACAGGATGCCTCGCGGCGTTGCTTCGCCGCCTATGAAGGCGTCGCCGCCGCGGCGCTGGAGGCGTTCGGCGTTCCCGACGCTTCACGCCATGCTCGTGCCGTCGTTGCGCTGACGACCGGGATGGGGCTGCAGCGTCTTGGGGCTGGCGTCCACGATGCGAGCGGCATCGCCGATGCCTTGCTGACGATCGTCCGAGGGGCTTTTGCCGAGGGGAAAGACGGGGCACCACAACTTACGGCCCAATAACTTGCTTAACCTAATGACTTAGCCAAAAAGGTGGGGGAGAATGACTGCAATGCCAAAGAAGAGGATGTTCATCGTGGCCGGGCTGGCCCTGTTGCTGCTGGCCGTAGCGGCGACTGCGGGAGCGGTAAAACGCGTCGAAAAGGTCCATCTGCGAGCTGGTGACATCGTGATCGACGGCTTCGGCGGCTTCCGGCCCGAAACGCTGCCGAAGAACAAAGATGCGCCGATCGAACTCTATGGCGGCGGCAAAATCTCGACCGTCTCCGGCGAGCTTCCCCCGATCCTGAACGAACTCAACTTCGAATTCGACCGTCACGGCTCGGTGGTGACCACGGGCCTTCCGGTGTGCACAAAGGGCAAACTCATCGCAACCGATGTGCGCGCCGCCCGGCGTGCCTGCGGTGACGCAATCGTCGGCGATGGCGTCGGCAGCGCCATAGTCGCCTTTCCGGAACAGGGACTGATCAAAGTCTCCTCGCCGATCACCCTCTTCAACGGCCCGAAGAAGGGTGGAAACCACACGATCATCGTCCATGCCCACCTCGACTATCCCGGGCCGGCCACCTTCATCATCCCGGTCGTGATCAAAAAAATTCATAACGGCATCTACGGCTATCGCACCGAAACGAAAATCCCCAAGATCGCGGGCGGGTATGGCCATCCGATTTCCGGGTCGATCACGGTCGGCAAAAAATGGAAATTTAAGGGCAAGGAATACAGCTACGTCAACGCGCGCTGCGCCACCGGGCGCCTCCAAGCTCGCGGCGAATTCACCTTCAAAGACACTCCGCCGACCATCCTGAGAGGCACGTTCCTGCGGCCATGCAAATCGAAGTAAGCAAGGGAAGCTGGGCAGCTTCGCCCTAGGCCTTGTGAGGCCTCACCGCCGGGTATGGCAAAGCGCAAGAAGCAACGCCATGCTCGGCGGAAGGCCCCAACCGTTGACTACGTTGATCCGGAGGGCAACACGCTGACCCTTCGCCAAGCGCTCAGTGCGGGGACGATTGCCAAGCTTGGAGAGGGCCCCGCCACCGCCGCGACCTCCCAGGACGACGCGTGGCGCCGCCGCTACGAGGGGCTGTTCGAGCGCTTAGCCGTTCGCTGGGAGATTGCCGATCTTCCTTTGACCGACCAAAAGATGCTCCTCGGTCGCTACCGCATGGCCGATGCCGAGACCCAGGACTGGGTCCGTGCGACGATCACGGAGCACATCGATCGCTACATCCCTGAGTTGGCCTGATCTGATCGCTGGCTGATTCGGATCCTGTTTGAGCGGGTAACCGCGGCAGGAATGAGATCGACGAACTCAACGAACTCAAAATCATGGCTTGTCGCCGCTTCGATTCTGGCTGCCTTTGCGCTTTCAGCCTGCGGGGGCGACGACGACGCTGCCTCCACGAACACGGATGGAGCGACAGCGACGACTTCGGAACCTAAGGAGGGAGAAAGCGCGCCCGCGGCCCCCAGCGGCAATGCCCCCGCCCCGAGTGGGGAGGCTGTACGGTCGGCGAAGGTGAGGATCTCCGGCTTTGCCTATGACCCCGACCCGGTCACGATCCAGGTGGGCGGCAAGGTGACTTGGCTGAACGAAGACGCCGAGCCTCACACGGCAACCGCGGAGGACGGGGCCTTCGACACGGGCGTCCTAGAGGAAGGGAAGCTCAAGTCGGAGAGCTTCAAGGAGGCTGGGACCTTTACCTACGTCTGCACGATCCACCCTGGAATGAACGGCACGGTTGAGGTGGTCGAGCCCGGCTGAGGCTCACGAAGCGGCGGGGCTAGGAGGGACGGGTTGCGAATATGCCGCGCCACGTCGTGATGACGCCGCCTTGTTTCAGGACCAGGTAGGAAAGCCAGACCCCAAGGGCAAAGACGGGTAGGCCCATCGCCGTCTTGGCGATGCCGAGCGCAATCAGCGATCCAGCCAGGTAGAAGGGCAGCTGAACCGCCAGGCGGGATGCGAAGACGCCGACCCAGATCCAGCTTGCCCGCGAGTAGGTACGGAGCAGCTGAGGCTCGCCGCGCCAAGCAGCCCTTCCCTCGCCGAGCGCAGGCCCCAGGATGACGCCGAGCAGTGGCCAGCGGACCAGGATCGAGACGAGGAAGGCCGCAGCGTAGGCCAGATTGAACAGCAGCCCCGGCAGGAAGAAGTCCTCCGCTCGCCCGGTGCGGCTGGCGAAGAAGGCCGCGATCGCGACGCCGAGTAGGCCGCTCAGCGCGAAGCGCAGTGGCTCGCCTTTGAGGAGCCGCAAAATCGCGATCACCACGCCGACCGCGAGCGCACAGATGCTCGCCACCCCGATCCGGTTGCCGGCGAGCGTGTAGACGATGACGAAGACAAGCGACGGGATGCTGGAGTCGGCAACTCCCTGGGGCCCGCCGAGCTCCTCGAGAAGGTCGAGTTTGACCGGCGAGTCCTCCGGCTCGGTCTTCGACCTTCTTTCTGTGCTCTCAGTGCTCATCGGTTCTTGGCGTTGCCTCCGGAGGCTACCCACCGCGCCCATCGAGAGCCGAGTTTGAGAGAGTGGCTGGTGGCGTGGCGTCGGGGTTGCCTAGGTGTGGCGCGGCGTCTGGGTAGAGAGAGACGATCGATGGGATTCATCACACCAACTCCGCCGCCCTTTGAGATCGAGGAGTGGAAGCAGCGCCCTCACCTCGAGCGGATCAAGCTGCTCGCGCAGGACTGGGCGTTGAACGGGTTCGGCACTCCCTCCTTCGTCTACCTGCTGTACGTCGTCAAGCTCATCATCTACGCGGGCGGCGGGCTGCTGCTGATCTCCGCGACGACTGAGGGCCTCGGCGGGGTTGGCAACCTGGGCAGCTGGTGGACCGAGCCGATCGTCTTCCAGAAGGCGGTCGTCTGGACGATGCTGTGGGAGATCCTTGGCCTGGGCGCCGGCTCGCTGCCTCTGACCCTGCGCTTCGCACCGATGATTGGCGGCGTCCTCTACTGGCTGCGTCCCGGCACGACGCGGCTGCCGCCATGGCCCGACCGGGTGCCGCTGACGCGTGGGACGACCCGCGGCCCGATCGACGTGGCGCTCTACGCGGGCGTGATCGCTTGGGCTGCATACCTGCTCCTCACCGATGGGATCTCAGATCCCACAACGGTGGCGGGCCGTCTCGACCCAGGTGCGGTCGGCACGTTGCTGGCCTTGCTGGGGTTGCTCGGGCTGCGCGACAAGGTGCCGTTCCTGGCGGCCCGAGCGGAGATCTACGGCAACCTGATGATCCTCTTCCTGTTCCCGCTCGGCAACATGATCGTTGCGGCGCAGATCGTCTTCGTCTGCATCTGGTGGGGGGCGGCGTCTTCAAAGCTGAACCGCCACTTCCCGTTCGTGGTCACTGTGATGATCAGCAACACGCCATGGAACCGCTGGCGGGCGGCAAAGCGCCGGCTCTACCGGAACCACCCGGAGGATCTCCGCCCGTCTTCGACCGGTGCCCTCGCGGCCCATATGGGCACCGTCATGGAGTTCACGCTGCCGTTGGTTCTGCTGTTCTCAAAGGGCGGGACGATCGGAACGATCGCCGTCGTCGGAATGGTGATCTTCCACCTCCACATCCTCTCGACGTTCCCGCTGGCGGTTCCGTTGGAGTGGAACATCTTCATGATCTTCGGGATCCTCTTCCTCTTCGGGCACTACGGCGCGACGCCGTTGACGACCCTCGACGACCCGTTGCTGATCGCGATCATGGCTGTGACCTGCGTTGGGATCCCGGTGCTCGGCAATTTCCGGCCAGACCTGATCTCGTTCCTGCCGTCGATGCGCTATTACGCCGGTAATTGGGCGACGAGCCAGTGGCTGTTTCGCAAGGATAGCGACGCAGAGGAGAAGCTCGACAGCGAGATCGTCAAGCCGGCCCCGATCGTGGTCGAGCAGCTGACGAAATTCTACGATCGCGAGATGGCCGAACTGCTGCTCTACAAGGGTCTTGCGTTTCGCTCGATGCACTCGCATGGGCGTGCCCTCAATGGCTTGTTGCCTCATGCGGTTGACGACGTCGAGGAATACCACGTGCGTGAGGGTGAGCTGATCGCCGGCGTGGTGCTCGGCTACAACTTCGGCGATGGGCACTTCCACAACCAGCAGCTGCTCGAGGCGGTCCAGGAGCGCTGCCACTTCGAGGAGGGCGAGTTGCGAATGATTGCGATCGAGTCCCAGCCGGCCAATGTGCAGCGCCAGCGCTACCGCATCTACGACGCCGCAACCGGCCTGGTCGAGGAGGGGTGGGTCAACGTCGCCGACATGGTCGAGCGGCAGCCATGGCTGGACGAGCGCCCGTTTCCGACTCAATCCGTTGCGAGCGTAGAGGCCGAACGCGCCACCTCCTCCGCATGAGCGGTTGGCGAGACCGAGGGGTCGGGGCGTGAGCGGCCGGGGCGACTTTGTACCGCTATGGGGGACAAACTCGCCCCAGGTGACTCAGTGAGCGACGCGATCATCGTCGGCGCGGGCCCCAATGGCCTGGCCTGTGCCGCTGCTCTGGCCACCCATGGGGTGGGGGTGACGGTGATCGAGGCGGCCGAGACGATCGGCGGCGGCACCCGCAGCAGCGAGCTAACCCTCCCCGGCCTGCTGCACGACGACTGCTCTGCGGTGCACGCCATGGCCGTTGGCTCTCCGGCGCTTTCGACGCTCGGGCTCGAGCGGTATGGCCTCGAGTGGGCCTGGCCCGAGGTCGACTTGTCCCACCCGCTCGACGGCGGCAGCGCCGGGGCGATGCTGCACTCGATCGATGACACGGCCGCCGGGCTCGGCCAGGCAGGAGCGGCCTGGAAGCGAGTCTTCGGGGCGCCGTCGGAGACCATCGACAGCCTCAACGAGGACATCCTGCGACCCCTGCTCCACCTGCCACGGCACCCGCTTCGGCTGACCGCCTTCGGCCTGCGCGCTGCCGCTCCGGCAACCGTGCTGGCTCGAGCGCTCGGCACCCCCGAGGCCCGCGCCCTGTTCGGTGGCGTGGCGGCACACGGGTTCGCTCCGCTGTCGCGGCCACTGAGCTCCTCGATCGGCATGGCTCTGATCTGCGCTTGTCATCACTACGGCTGGCCAGTGGCACGGGGCGGTTCCCAAGCGATCGCCGATGCGCTGGCCGCGGTTGTGGTCGAGAACGGAGGCAAGGTCGAGACCGGACGGCCGGTGCACTCACTCGGTGAGCTACCGGCCTCCGACGCAGTTGTCTTCGACCTCGCTCCGCACGCCGTCGCCGACATCGCCGGCGGGCAGCTCCCCACCCGAGTAGCTCGTGCCTACCGCCGCTACAAGTACGGCCCCGGCGCCTTCAAGGTCGACCTCGCCGTGGAGGGGGGAATCCCCTGGGCCGATGAGGTATCTCCCAAGGCCGGGACCGTCCACGTGATCGGCTCCTTTGAGGAACTGGTCGCCGCTGAGCGCGAGAACAATCGCGGGCGAATGCCCGAGCGCCCGCTTGTCCTCGTCGGCCAGCAGTACTTGGCGGACCCAGGCCGCTCCCGTGACAACGTCCACCCAATCTGGACCTATGCGCACGTGCCACACGGCTTTGACGGCGACGCGACCGAGGCGATCCTCGATCAGATCGAACGCTTCGCGCCCGGTCTGCGTGAGCGGATCGTCGGCAAGTTCGTGCGCTCGACAGCGGAAATCGCCTCCTACAACGCCAACTACGTCGGCGGCGACATCATCGTCGGAGCCAACACGGTGTGGCAGATGTTGGCTCGTCCGCGCCTCGCGATCAACCCCTACGCGACGGGTATCCCGGGTGTCTACATCTGCTCGGCTGCCACCCCTCCCGGAGGGGGAGTGCATGGGATGGGCGGCTACAACGCCGCCCAGGCGGTGATGGGACAACTATCTGGCGCAGCCTCGTGAGCGAACCAGACGAGCCGATCTGCATCGTCTCGTATGACCCGGAATGGCCGGATCGCTTCGAGGAGGAGCGAGCAGCGCTGGAAGAAGCGATCGGGCCGTGGGTCAAGGGCGGTATCCACCACGTTGGCAGCACCGCGGTTCCCGGCCTCGATGCCAAGTCGATCATCGACATCCTGGTCGGTGTCGAAGGGCTCGAGAGCGCGAAGCCGTGCTTTGCCCCGCTGGCGGAGCTCGGCTATCTCTATGCGCCATATCGGGTCGAGCAGATGCACTGGTTCTGCAAGCCCGACCCGAGCCGCCGCACCCACCACCTGCATCTGGTCCCGGCGGGTTCGCCCAGATTTTGCAATGAGCTGGCCTTCCGCGACCGCCTGCGCGCCGACCCCGAGGTCGCGGCACGGTATGCCGAGTTGAAGCACGAGCTCGGCGTCCGCTTCGAGCACGACCGCGAGGCCTACACCGATGCCAAGGCAAGTTTCATCGAGCGCATCCTGGGAAGTATTGAAGGGCGCACGATGTCGAGTGAAGGGGAGGCACGATGTCAGAGTTGAAGTTCCAGATCTCGATTTCTCTCGACGGGTTCGCCGCCGGGCCGAACCAGAGCGAGGAGCACCCGCTCGGGGAGGGCGGAGAGCAGCTGCACGAGTGGGTGGTCAAGCTCGCCGCCTGGCGTGAGCCACACGGCAAAGAGGGCGGCGAGGTCAACGCCAGCACCGAGATCTTCGAAGAAGCGCTCGACAACGTCGGCGCCACGGTGATGGGCCGCAACATGTTCGGTGGCGGGCCGGGGCCCGGGGGGGAGGAGCCCTGGCGCGGGTGGTGGGGGGACGACCCGCCGTTCCACACGCCGGTCTTCGTGCTCACCCACCACGAGCGGGAGCCGCTGGAGATGCAGGGCGGGACGACGTTCCACTTCGTCACGGACGGGATCGAGTCGGCGCTTGCGCAGGCCAAGGAGGCCGCCGAAGGCAAGGACGTCTCCCTCGGTGGCGGGGCGAGTGTTGCCCAGCAGTACCTGGCGGCGGGCCTAGTCGACGAGATGTGGCTCAACGTCGCTCCGGTTCTGCTTGGGGACGGTGCCCGGCTCTTCGAGGGCGTCGGGGCTGGCGTCAAGTTGGAGCAGCTGCGTGCGATCGAAGGCCCCGACGCCACCCATCTCAAGTACCGCGTCCTCAGCTAAAGCGGAAGGCGACCGCATGCTCTGTTGCTTGTCGCCAGGGAATACTCGCCGGGTGGAGAGCCGCCCAATCAACTACCTGGGTGGGCGGGGGGCGAAAAGCGGATGCAAGGCGCTTAGAGGACTGATGATCGACCCACATACATCAGGTGCTGCCGCACCAGTGCCTGGCTCGCTTGGTTTGGCCTTTTAGCGAGAGTGGGTCGGCAGCGCCCCGGGGGCGTTTGCTGGGAGCGTCCCCGGGGCCGGCGCCTTTGTGCCTTGGTTGCAAGCGCTCTCAACGCAAGGGCTCAGCATAAACACCTAATTTTGTTGATGTACAGCGTGCATGCCGGGAGTACCGTCGAAGGCCCGACATAGCTCTTTGTCCCCCTGGGGGATCGAAG
This sequence comes from Solirubrobacterales bacterium, assembly GCA_025450195.1. GTDB lineage: Bacteria > Actinomycetota > Thermoleophilia > Solirubrobacterales > 70-9 > VRUE01. The sequence continues at coordinate 20,531 of JANWHW010000034.1, forward strand.
ACGCCGCTCTTCTCGTCTAGGGGAAGGCGAGCCAGTACGGCCCCCATATATGCCCCCTGATTCGACGCTCAGGAAGGAGAGCCACGAATGGAAGCTCGACGGAGTCGGCTGGATCTATGCATGCCAATTGGGGCGGGGGGTGTTCTGCTTGCGCTGCTCGCGTCGCTAGTTCTAGCGGGCACCTTCGCCGGTAACGCGCATTCCGCCATGTACAAGATGCTGCTTTGTGCGGGCAATAACGGCTCCAACAGTTTTGGGACCTCAACGAACACAGCCCACAGCGGAAATCCCGGTGGGATCTTCGATTTCACTAACAATTGCGGCCCTGCCCCCGATCCAGCGGGAGACAGTGCCTTTTTGAGGATTCGGGAGCATGAAGATGGAGGCAACGCCAACCTCAATGCCTACGGCTACATCTACTACGACACGCCTAACTACGTTCATTTCAGGACAGCCGGTGGCTATACGCGCCAGCCCTTCCAATTTAATGACGGCTGGCGATCGCGGATGTGGGGCATCGATTTCGGCGGTCAAGCCTTCGAGATCATTAGGCAAGGCGCCGGCCTGGACGCTAAATTGCCTGAATGGCCGATCCACTCGACCTTTGGTTCGCATATATGGCCAATCAGCGGCTACCGTGACTTTTGGCGCTTTGGGTTCGAGCTCAAGTGTGTGCGTTCCGCTGAATGCGAACGCAAAGGCAATAACGCCACAGATCTCAACAGCATCTTGTTTACCCTGAACGATGATCAGAACTCAATGGTCAATTTCACGGGCAACTCGACCTTCATCACGGGCGGGTGGGTCAGGGGCAACCAAACACTTACCTTCAACAGCTCCGACAACGGCTCGGGACTTCGCACCGAGCAGGTACGGGTTGATAACAAATCCGAGTTCTGGCGTATAGACCATAACTGCAATGTAGGGTTCTCGTCGGCCAATGGTGAATGGGCACGGGTGTTTCAGCCCTGTCCTACCGGTGGTCCCTATGGTCGTTCGCTGAACTTCAACACCGCAGCCTATGCCGACGGTGGGCACTCCCTGCATGTATGCACCAAAGACTATGGACAGTTCCAAGGATGGGGCGCCACAGGCTCGGAAACCTGCGATCAGCGCACTATCCACGTCGACAACACTGCTCCTGGTGCTCCATCGGGCCTCTCTATCGCCAGCGCCAATCCCAATCGCTACCTGGATCACTTCGCGGCTCACTATTCCCTACCGGCAAACAGCGGATCTCCGATCACAAAGATTCACTACAACATCGTCAATGCGGCAAACGAGGTGGTTACGCCGGAGCAGACGGTGTCTGGCACCGATCTGACCGAACTAAAAGAAGTTGTCGCGCCGAAAGCACCCGGCGATTACCGGTTGCGTGTTTGGCTCGAGGACCAGGTTGGCTGGGTCGGCCCGGCGAGCGCGACGGCCATTCCTCGAGACACCACTCCGCCGGCGGCACCCCAGGACATCGCCGTGACGGCACCCAGCAAAAGCCGGGCGGACGACGGCTTTGACCTTAGGTGGCGGAATATCGTCGACCAGGGGGCCCCGATCGATGCCATGCACTACCAGGTCCTCAACGGGGCCGGGGCCGTAGTGGTTCCCACGCAGGTCGCCACGGGGCCGAACATCGAGGTGCTTCCCAACCTCGAAAGCCCGGAGGACCGTGGCAAATACACCCTCCAGATGTGGCTTTCGGACTCCGAGGGCAACATAGGAGCGCCGGTTGACATGCCGCTGGCCTACGAATGCGTGCGATCGAACGTGAAAGCCGGCGACGCATTGACGAGCGGCCTGGGAGTGAGCGCCTCCGAGACCGAAGTCGTCCACGAAGGCAGCGGCTCGACCTTCCGTGGAAGGTTGAAGGCAGCAGGTGGTGGCGGGACCAGCACCGCCCCGGTCTGCGTCTTCAGCCGGGTCATCACCGATCAACCACGTGATTTCCTCGGGCTTGCGGTTACCGGCCAAGACGGGGCCTTCCAATTCCCGATTCGCCCTGGAGCCTCGCGGGACGTCATCGCGGTCTACCGCCGCGACCATCGCGAACTGGTCAGTCGTGCAACGCTTCAGACCATCGTTCACCCGACGTTCAAGGCGCGTAAAAATGTGATCTTCAACAAGAGATACGCCCGCTTCTTCGGGCAGATTCCGGGTCCACACAACGATCGCGTTGTGATCGTTCTGCAGGCCAAGGTCGGAAAGGGATGGTCTGCCTTCCGGCGCTACCGGACTCGCAACGATGGGAAATTCACACTCTCCTATCGCTTCCGTCGCACCTTCCAACGAACGAAGTACACCATGAGGGCGCAGGTTCGCCAGACGGTTGGCTATCCCTATCTCCAGGGCAACTCGCGGCGCCTGACGCTGACTGTGCTCCCCAAGAGGTAGTGCGCGGCCGGCTCGAAACCACGAAGGTTCCCTAGTACAGGCGAGCGTCACGGGCCGTGACGCTCGCCCTGCCATGGAAGGCTGGTGTGGGCGGGGGACTTGTCGTGATGGATGCCGTAGAGGCAAGGGGAGAGCCCACGGTTGCCTCGCTCAAGCGCATTGCCGCGACCGTCGTGAGCAAATTCTTTCGGTAGCCCCTGCCGGTCGGGTCGATTTCAAAGCGATTGTCTAGCCGAACAGCGGGAAGACCTTGACCCAAACCGGAGGCTCGCACACCGTCTGGGGGCAGGACCCGTAGCTGGGGCTTTCCCAGGAGATGTGAAGGTGTGCGTTGCCCCTGGCGTGGAGAGGATCTCCGTGGCGCGGATAGCCGTTGTAGCCGATGAAGTGGATGGCCGGGACCAGTGGGCACGCGGGGGCCACACCAGACGCCCCGCAGATGTATGTCCAGCCGAGACCTCGCGCCGCCCGAAGCGCGGTGCCGTCCCAGCCCCACCCCGTCGCCGGAACGAGGTCGAGCGCGGTGCCGTCGCCGTGCGTTTCGTGCCCAGCCTCCCTAGCGGCGGTTGCGACCAGGTGGTAGGTGTCGAGTAGCCAAACGGCGTCGGGCCAGATGCGTGCATCGACCGACTGGGGGATCCCGCCCCCTGCCCACAGTCGCTGGGGGAGAGGCTTGAAGAGCCGGGGCTGAAAGAGCATCTGGGCGTTTTTCAGCAGCGCGTTGCCTCCGACTGTCGCTTCCGCGGGGCTGCACTCGACCTCTCCGCTGAACTCAGCAGCGGCGGATTCCACGTCGCGCACGTACCAGTCCGCGTGGTTATAGGCAAAGATGGCGGAGTACCAATCCTTGGGCGCCCCGGACGCGTGCAGATAGTTCGCGGTGGCGAAGATCGAGTCGGGAATCGAGTACCTGTCCTTGATTCCATTTTCGTCGGCGTCGACCCCATAGGCATCCCAGGACGCAGAGAGGAATTGCCCCGGGCCCCCCGCCCCCGCGTAGTTCTCGCCGGAGCTGACGCCGGGTAGCGGCGAGCGGCCGAAATCGGACTCGATCTTGTGGATCGCGGCGACGATTGCGAAGCCCCTGGGTCCCAGTCTGTATTTGGCGGCGGCTTTCTCCAGCCAAGGCACGTAGTTGGCAGGGATCTTTTTGCCATTTTCCCCCGCGAACACGCAGATCATGCCGTTCCCCCCTGTAGCCCCGCCGGAGGCCGCCACGAAGAAGGCGGTCATCAACAGCAGGCCCAGGACGATTGCGGCGATGACCAGAGCGACTTTCCAGCCGCCGATCACCCCCACCCCGATCCGGGTTACCCCGACCGCTTCGGATACTCCACGGGCTGTTGAGCCTTGTCCGCCGCCGGGCTTCATTCCGCCGGCCCGCTCGCACGCCATCCGGAGAAGGTCCGGGTGAAGGCAAAGCCGAATTCCTCCGGAAATCCGGCCCGCATGGCGGTTCCATCGACGACCACGAGAGTTGCGCTCGAGGAAGCGAAGGTGACGTTCACCTGGCTCAGAGCGGCTCGCGGCGGAAAGCTTCCCGCCGGAGGCCGTCGGGGCGGGGAAGCCAGCAGCTGTCGGGCAAACTCGGGGGTCGCCGTCGTACGCAACGTTCTGCGTACCGCTGGTGTCTGTTCACCGACCTCGTAACGCAGGAAGGCGTCTAGGAAGCGCCGCGAAGCCCTTTCGACCTCGATCTGCTCCCGTTCGAGCCGGACGATCAGTTCTTGTTCGGAGTCACTTGCGCCGGGCGCCCCCTGCTCGTTGCGAGCTACTTCTCCTGTGCCGACCGGATCGGATCCTCGGCTGAAGGCGATCGATGCCAGGACGAGCAGTGCAGATACAGCTAGGAACAATGCGATGCGTCCGGTTGCCGAGCCCTCCATCGCCTAGCCCTAGTTCCGGCTCATGCCCCTGCGAGAGACTGGGTGCGCTCGGCGGGGGCGTTCAGGGCGCAGGCGTCCAGGTATTCGCGGGGCAATCTCCCGGGGTGGTTGGGCTTGTTCCTTCGCCTGCTTGGTGCGGCCTCCAGCGCCACCCTTCGATTCAGTGGGAGGACGACCGATGACGCGACCCGGCGTCGGCGAAGGGGCCTCTTGCCGATCTTGGCCCTGCTCCCTTGGCACCGCGAGGCCCCTTCCCGTGTCCTGCCTTTCCCTGCCCTTCTCGAGCTCTACCCGTCTGAGATCTTGGGGGTGGGGAGCCGAGTTCTTCGATTGCGTCTGCGGCGCGTCTGCACCACCGGGCCTGTCCTTGCCCTTGTCTTTGTCCTCGTCGTTGCGGTGGCCTCCCAGGGGCAAGCCGGAAGTCTCGGCGTAGGCTAGGAGCCGCTCGTTCCGCTCGAAGGCCTCGGCTGCCGGGTTCCCTCCTCGGTGGCTGGCTCCCGGCATCGAGGCGTTGGACAAGCCGGCGCTGGAGGCTCGCCCGCTTTGTGGGGCGCCTCCGGAAGCGCGCTCTCCATTTCTATTCGCCCCAGGCCCGGAGACAGGCTTCCTTGCCGCGTCGATGCGCGGGTCGTTCAGCCGCCGGGCGCTGCTTTCGATTCGCCCTTTGGCCCGCTGGGCCGCATCTTCGTTGCGATCGCCGAATCGCTGCCGCCAATTATGGGCCCCTCTGCTGCCTATGCCCCGCACGGTGCCGGTGGCGGTCCTGGTCACTCGGCGTGCTCCCGACCAGGCTAGGAACTGGGCGATCGGCGACACCTGACGACCTCCCTCCACATCGCCGACGCTCATCCACCCGATCAGTTCGATTCGCTTCAGGAACACTGCCCAGGCGAACGCGCAGGCGAGCAGGAAGCCGGTGGCGTCTCCGATTTTGCCGAGGATCGCCATCCCAAGCAGCACCACGGAGAGAAAGGCGGCGTAGACGATCTTCGCCACCGTCGCGCCGATCAGCGTCAGCCCCCACGTCTTGAACGCGCGGCGCCCTGACTCCCCGAGCAATGGGAAGAAGGCGGCAAACGGCGCCGCGAGGAGCAGCACAAATGCAATCGCCGCCTGTGTGAAGAGGCGAAGCGCCAACCACGCTAGGAGCATCACCGCCCCGAGCAAGCCCAGCGAGAACAGCACCAGCATCGAGAGGCGGGTCAGCACACCGTCGCCGCCCTGTGCCGCGACCTTCGCCTTGTACTTATCCCCCTCGTCCTTGTCGAAGTAATCCCAAAGGTCCTTCCGCGCCGGGCTGCCGGGGGAAGAGCGCAGGTAGAGGTCGATTACGCGACGCGGTTTCCCATAGCGCTTTTGGGCGAACTGCTCGCAGGCTTTGGCTGAGTCGTCGCTGTCTGTCCCCTCTTGCGTAGCCAGGAGAGCCAGGGCTCCCGCGTCCTCACAGAAGTGCTCATTTGCCCGTTCGACCGCCTCCGGGGGCGGCGGTCCCATCGCCCATTGGACGTCGGAGAAGTTGAGGCCGGCAAACGGCACCTCGACGAGTTGGGCCCAGGTATGCGACAGCGCTTCCGCGTAGGTCCCGGTCGGCCGTGCCAGCGAGCCCGAGCGGGGCGCGCTGATCGCAGTCACCGCAACGCCGTCTGCGATTTTCCCGACGTGCCCGACCGAGGCTGCGGGCTGGTGTATCACCCAAAGGCCGACGATCAGCATCGCGATTCCGGCCAGAGTTCCGCCCACACCAGCAGCGAACTCCCGTCGCAACAGTCCCTTGTAGGCGAACCAGATACCCCCGGCGACAATCGTCACGCTTAGCCATGGGTTCGTGATCGTGCGATAGATCCGGTTCAACGCCGCGGCGATCTCGTGCATCGAATCGCCGTTCGAAAATGGGTTGAGGCCGAAGGCAAGGCCCAGCAGCGCCAGCACCAGCTTGAGCACGAAAATCAGCCCGAGCCAGACGCCGTTGAGAATCATCACGAGCGCCTTTGCGAAGGCCCCGGAGGGGGCGTCTACCCCGGAGTCGATGAAGACGTCGAACCCATAGTTCGAGGAGGGGTACTTGCCCTCGGGAGTGCCGTTTTCGATGCAGCTGAGGCGCGTTTGAGTCGCGCGGATCTGCCCCGGCTTGTCGCAGACCGGATTGCGCAGCCCCAAGCCAGTGATCGGATCGACCTGGCCGGACCCGCCGAGCTCTTCGGCGACGGGATCGAGCGGTTCCAGGGCCGACTGTTTTTCGAAGACTTCGGTGGAGGCTTTGGTTTTTTCCGCTTGGACTTTCTCTTTCGCGCCTTTGGGTGCTTTGGGTGCCGTTTTCCCCTCCGTCGAAGGCTGGGGTGGGTCGGCGGCGGCGTCGAGGGGCAGCCATCCCAAGGCGACGCACATAACCGCCGCGGCCAGCAATGGCCACGGCCGGGCGCCATTCCTACCCCACCTGCTCGCCGTGCCGCCCCTCAGCCTTCTCAACTGGCTCGATCACCCCCATTCGTGAGGTGTGTCCGTTGCCCGACCGCGGCGTCGTGTTCAGCTCATCGAGCAGCCACGGGGGAGGATCGATCTGCATAGGCACCACCTGCCCGCTGAAGTCCCGGAAGTAGCAGCGTCCCTCGCGGTACTCCAGGAGTCGCTGAACCGCCGGCTCGTCATCGACGTCGAGCCGCAGCAGCGACAGCGCCTTACGCGCCTCGGCCTCCGTCTCCACCCCGAAGGCAAAGAGCGTTCCAACCAGCGGCTCCAGCTCGGCAGTGTCTCCAAGCATCTGGGTGGCCAGGATCGGCGTGATGTTCTGGCTGCGGCCGAGCCGGCTGATGCGCTCCAGCAGCGCGCGCCCCTGTGTGTCGGAGGTGAGTGCCCAGGCCTCGTCCATCGCAAGCACGGAGTGCCGCGAGGTGTCCATGGCGCACAGGCGCAGCGCGTAGGCGGCGAGCAACCGCAGTACGGCAAGGCTGGTTCGCTCCTCCTCGAGCAGCTCCGAGCGCGCGGTGCCCATAAGCGGCAGGGTCAGGTTGCGGATTCGCAGCGAGACGACCTGGGCGTCGCCGACCTCGGTCAGCTCGGTATTGGCGGTGCCGAGGCCGAGCTTTGCCAGGCCACTCGAGCAATGGACCTCCACAGCCCGCGCCGCCTCGATGGCCTCTTGGTCGCCTGAGGTGGCCATCTTCTCGACGATCTCACCGCAACTGCGCGCGCCGGCCGCCGCCGCCTCGGAAACCGCGAGACGCAGCTGCGTTTGCCACTCCGGCTTGACCGGAGCCGGGAGGATCGAAACGAGGAAGTTGTAGGTGAGGTCCTCACGGGTCTCGTCGGTGCCAATCCGCATCGGATCGAGCCGGCCGCTGTAGCGCTCTTCCCCTGAGAGCTCAACGATCTCGATCCGGTCAGCAACGCCTGGAAGCCGATCCAGGCGGTGATCTCCCTTTGGGTCGATGTCGACGACGCTGGAGCCCTGCAGGCATGCCTGCCACTCCACGAGTTGGACGCAGATCGTCTTGCCGCTGCCCGGCGCGCCCGTGAACAGGCAGGTAGGGGGGCGGTTCTGCTGGCAGGCCTCCGCAGCGTCGAACTGGATCGGCTGGCGCGAGCCGGTGAGGGTATGGCCGATATAGGGCCCAATCCGGGACCCCGCGTGCGGGATGGCATGTGGGACCATCGCCCCAACCTGGTCGGGCAGGAGGTGCTCCTTGTACTCAGGCAATGGGAAGACGGTGGCCGGCAGCGACGCCAGGAAGAGACGGTGCTGCTCGCCGCCGGGGCGGTGCAACTGGACGCGGCCGAAGCTCTCTCGCAGCCGCTCGACGCGATCCTCTAGCTCCTCCTCGTCGCGCCCCGCCACGGCCAGCGACAGGGCCGTGCGCAACAGCGGCGGCCGATCGCCGCTGGCCAGCACGGCCTCCAGTTCGCGCGCCGCAACCGGTCGCTCCGCGGACTCCACCGAAGGCCCGTGTTCGCCATGGGACTCCTCGCGGGCCATCTGATCGGCGTCGATCTTCCGTTTCGCCACCTCCTTGCGGGCATCCCGGTTCTCTACGAATTCGGCCGAGAGAGTGGCGTCGACGCCGAAGTCGACCTCCAACGGAGCGAACATCAACTCGGCGGCGGGGCTCGGCACGACGGCTTCGTCCGGCATCGCACCCACTACCAACATCGCCTGGTGAGCGCGACCCCGCTCTGAGTCGACGACAAGCGAGTGGCGGTCAACGGTGACACGGCTCTCGTGGAGCCGAAGCAGGTCATATCCGTATGGCTCAAACCGCTCCTCGCCGTCGGGATCGAGGAAGCTGAGCGCCTGTGGTTCGAAAGCGTCGTCTCGGTCTGGCTCCCCCAGGCCGCGGGTATAGGCGCGGCGGATCAGCTCCGCGAGGCGCTGGGATCCAATCCGAGCGCATTCGAGGTACCCCAACACTCGGTCGAAGACCTGTTCCTCCTCGCGACGCAATGCGGCGATTTGCTGCTGGCTGACGCCACGCGCCTCCTCGAGCCCCAGCCGCTCTGCCACCGCGCTCCAGAGCGACGCTCCCAGGTCCAGCACGCCGTTGAAGCCTCCCCTGGTGGCTGGTGAGCCCAGGCGAACGGCCAGGAAGACCTCCGGGCGGAGCACCTCTCGAAGTTCGAGCTTCGATCGATGTTCCGCCAGATGCTCTTCGAAGCGCTCACGCTGACCGTGTGCGCCATCGAGAGTGCCGAGTGCGCGCCGCACGTAGGCCTCAGCGTCAAACTCTCGCGAAATCCGGAGGATCTGAAAATCAGCGCCGATCGTGTAGGCGAGCGCCTCCAGCCGCTCGCCTACCTCGATCTTTCGCCCGTCCGAGAGACCTGGATAGCTCTGGCCTTCGAGCTCATAGACGGCCCACGCCTCGCGTGCGGTTCGCAGGACCAGATTCCCCCAGAAGAAATAGTGGGGCGCCATCATCTGGCGTCGCCTATACCGTCGAAGATCACCACTCGACCGGCCGGCACCTCAAGCGTCTTGCCGCGGTGGAGCGCGGGTCCACCCGTCGGGCGCAGTCGCCAGCTCTTTGCGGTAGCGAGCCGCTCTTGGCGGTTGCGTTTCGCCCCGAGCGGCACGCCCTCGAGTGAGACCTGCACGGGATAGCGGAGGAGCATTCGAGCGGGGCCCACGATGCGACCACGTGGATACTTGGGGCCGTAGAGGTCTGGAGCCATCGTCACCCGGTCGACGGGCGTCAGGACGCTTCCCACTGCCGGGCATCTCCTCAGCCCGGCAACGGCCCGGGGCCGTAGCCACCAAGACACGATTCCGAAGAGGGCACGGTGTGGAGACCTGCCGTCGACCTCCCAGCGCGACAGCGCCCAAGCGCCGATCAACGGCAGTGCGACCAGCCGGAGCGACTCTGGCAGCGTGGCCATTGCCGCGCTCACCACCGGTGTGCGACCCAAGACGACTACGGCCAGCAGGCAAGCAAGCCAGTAGCCGATGCTGCGCAGCTCCAAGCCTCCCGGCAACGGTACTCGCCAGTTTTGGATCCGGTAGATCCGCCAGCGACCGCGAAACACCAAGTGGTAGGACCGCACCACCTTGCGTGGGGTTTCCTCCGGCATACCGGCTTAGAAGATGATGTTCGCGACGCCCTGGGCAAATGCAGTAATCGACTCCGGAGCCATCAGGAACATCAGCGCCATCAACGTGATCAACACGATGCCCACTCCTGCGCCGATGTTCCGCGAGAACAGCACGCTGACCAGCGCACACCCCGCGAAGGCGATTAGTACAGGAGCCGCGTTGTTGCTAAGCCATTGTCCAAATCGCTTGCCGGTGGCGTGTGCACTACCGCTTTCACCGGAACCTCCACCGGTGGACTTATCAACTTCGGCAGCGTCGGCTGTGTCCACTGTTCCAAGCGTTGGGACGAACGATCCCGACGACGTGCTCAGGGTGATGCCACACATCGTCAGGACAAACGTGGCGATTACAGTGGTAATGACGACTCTTCCCCTCATTCTCATACCCCTTTCAGTTGTTTCAAGGTCAGCTACCTGTTGGGATTACCGAAATGAACGTCACGTAGGGTCGTTCCCAGTAAGCGAGACCGACTTCATATGTGAGTGTGTAAGTCACTTTGTGCGCATCGCTTGCCAGCAATGTCGCCAGCACAGCGCTTGAGCCGGCGCCACCCAGCCAAACCAACTGTTCGATGGCTTCCAGATGAAGATCGACCGTCGGCAGCGCTATGTGTGCTTCGTCTGACAGATCGGCCTTCAGATTTTGTGCAGAGCCGGCCAGGTAATTGCGCAGTACGCGTGCCACCACTTCCTCCACGGCGGGGTCTGACACCTCGTCGTAGGAGGCTCCGCTTGCGCTGGTGTCCACCGAGGGTGCACCGACGAAGCTCGGATATCCCGCCAGTGACACCGAGCCCTCCGGCGGATGCTGAACGGGAATGGCGAGGTAGACGGGATCGGGTTGCGTGGAAACGCCTGCCGCTACGGTGATCACCCTGCCCCCGACCAGCGCAGGCTGATCGGAGGCGATGTCTGCCCAGAGGACCTGCTGCCTGCCTGACTCGGGGAATACGCCAGCGCCTTGGGCGATGCTGGTGGGCAGCAGGGCGGCAAGGGCTCGGTTCCGTTCGGCCGGCCGCCTGGCGTCGTAGGTCAAGTAGGCACGGGCGAACTGCAGCGCGAAGTTTCTACTTGGCGCATCTGCGGTCACCGAGAGTGGCGCGCTGGCGGGCTGCGGCGGCGAGACGATCGACCGTATGCCGAGAATCAGCAGCAGAGCCACTAGGGCCACTGCCAGATAGCGCGGCGCGCTTGCGCGGAGGCGTGCGCCCCGTACACCCTGAGTGATCTCGCTAGCTAGTGACGGCACGGTTCCAGGTCAGCCGTAGACTCCGAACCCTGCCCTTAGCGCTCAAAGCTGAACTCTCCCTTTTCCCCCGACCCGCCATCGCCCTGGGGTAGCGATGACGAGCTCGGGGGATCGGGGACTGCTACGGGAACCGACGAAGGTGCCGGGAGAACCGCGACTGGAGCCGACACAGAAGAGTCAACCGGCGCCTCAGTATGAGTGGTTTCGCGCTCTGACTTTTTACTGTGTTGATTCCTGGTCTTGCGTTTCAACTCGGGGTGTCGCCGTGGATGGTGCGCACGGAGGTGTGGCCGCGGGGAAGGCGCTGCCACTTTCCGCGTCACCGCCGGCAGGGAGGGCGGCGGTGACACCAGTGACGTCGAACGGGGCGGCGGAGTCGGCTGGTTGCCACCGCCCGCACTGAGAGCCGATACAGCAAACACAGTCACTGCACCGGCGCCGAGGCCGAGCACCGCCAGACGTCTGGGGGTCGGTGCCACGCGGTTGCGGGTTGTCGCCGGAGCTACGTACTCATGTGACCCCGCAGATTCCGCACTGTACTCCCGTGTGGTGGTGTTACCCACCAGATCGGTATCCTGGGTGCTGTCCGGCTCGTCGACGAGAGTCTCATCGCCGAGTACGAACACGTCGTGTTCCTTGCGTCCCATTGGTTTGTTCCCTCGCAAGATTGACGAGGGACATCGAGGGTTCGATACCCGGCTTAGCCTCCGAAACCGAATGTCTCGCCGCCGCCGGACCCTCCACCTGCGCTGCCACCGTCGGTGGAGCCGCCACCAGACGGTGCGGGAGCCGGAGTGGGGGCTGGGCTCGGCGACGATGCCGGTTCCACATTGGTCGAGGCCGATGGAACCGCGGTTGAGCGTGGCGGGGGAGAGGGGGCTGGTGAGCCCTCGAAGCCGAACTCACCTGCTTCTGCCTGCTGCGCTTGAGCGGAGGGGGTCTGCGTTTTCTGTGCCTTTGAGGACTCTTTCGTCGACTCTGACTGCGATGTCGACTTGGAAGCTTCGGAGGATGTCGTAGGCGATGGCGCGAGGAGAGATTCGGTTGGAATCGCGGCTGGGGCCGAGCTGTCGAGGGCCTTCACCTTGGCAGGTGGGGCGTTGTTATCCCGGTGCCCGGAGCCCAGCGGCGTATGGAGTCCCGGCCCTACGATTCCGGTTGCAACGCAAGTCGCCGTCGCGGCACCCGCGGTGCATACGGCGACGATCTTTTGGCCCGTCCCGACCAACGCCCCGCCGGCAGCGCCCTCGCCTGACTGCAGGGCGCCGCTGGCCTTGAACGCAATGTGCTTCAGTTTCCAGGCACCCGCCTGTGCGGCGTCCCCGGCGCTGTCGGCCAATGCCGCCACGCGATCGATGACGCCAGAGTTGGTGGCGTGGTCCGCTGCCGTCAATCCCAGCAGAGCCGTCGAACCGAGCTCGTGGAGACGGTCGTGCAGGCTCGCGAGGAACGATCGGCACGACCCGCAGTGCGCGAAATGCGCTCGCAAGACCTCAGCCTCAACCTCGTTGGCAAGGCCGCTCGCCTGCTTCTCGAAGAGCGACTGCTCGGCTAGCTTGCGCATCTCGGGACAGAACTCCGCGCCCTCGATCGACTCGAGCCGTTTGCGGATCTGCCGAGTGGCGCGCAGAACGAGCTTCTTTGCCGCCGGAAGGCTGATTTTCAAGTGGCGGGAAATCTCCGGAACCGTCAACCCGAGGCCAAAGCGCAGGACGATCGCTTCGCGGTAGTTCCCTCGCATCCGTCCCAGGGCCTCCTGCAGGCGGACGGCGTCGTCGCGATCTTCGGCCGACTCGGCCGGAATCGCGCGGTTGGTGTGGGCATCCGCCGCTGCCTCCAGAGCCACCGTGGGCTTCGAAGAGCGGGACCGCAGCTGGTCGATGGCCGCGTTGCGAACGCTGGTGAAGAACGTGGCTCGCAGGTTCTCGGGGGTCCTGCCCTCGGTCATCCGGCGATGAAGACGGATGACCACGTCGGAAACCGCGTCCTCTGCGTCGGCCCGATTCAAGGACCCCCCGAAGCGACGCAAGACGTAGGCCTCGCCCAGCGGGCGTAGTTGCTCGCACTCGCGCTCAAAGCGGCGGGCGCGGATCTGTGCCGGCAATACGTGAATTGCGGAGGCTGCCTCCACTATGGAGTCACCCCGAACGATTCAAGTCGACTCGACATTGTCCACACACCGATCTTCGAACTACAGTGTTTATAGGATAGCCCCCGGCGTGCCTTGGCGCTAGGGGCGCCGAGTCACACCGGGGGACCGAGGGCTATGCCTGCTCGCTCCCGTTGCTTTCCTTTTTGCCGGAGGGGGAGGGCAAGAAGTCGACGCGGTCCGCGGCGATCGTGTGCTCCGATTGCTTCTGACCCTCGTCGTTCTCCCACTCCCGAAAGCGCAGTTGGCCCGTAACCGCGATCTGCCGTCCTTTGGCCAGGAACTCCTTGCAGGTCTCCGCCTGGCGGCCGAACGTCGAGATGTTGATGTAGAGCGGGGAGTCTTTTCGCCCATTGCTCTCAGCTACGCGCATGTCGCAGACCTTGGTCTCTCCGCGCTTGCGCAACTCGGGGTCTCTCGTGAGCCCCCCGATTAGCGTCACCGTATTCATTGCACTACCTCTCTTTCCGGGGCCTTGCGGGCCCATTTGCTCACCCAACTCCTGCCCGACGCGCCCAATCGCTCCCAGGCGGGAACGACTCTCACTCTGGATGCGCGCCGGGACTCGCATTGGTCGAGTCGCGCCACGTATGCCTCGCCTGGCTTCAGGCGTTGCAGCTGAGACGGATTGACCTCAAATCGATAGCCACGCGTCCGCGTGCCCTTCGTGGTCGGCCATGCCGGCCAATCTGTGCGGATAGTGGTCTGCCATGCCGGGATTGCGCCGATCAGCTCGGCCACCCACTCGGCGTCGTTCTGCTCTCCGATTCGGTGGCAGACGATTCCTGACACCGTCGCGCCGATTCGCTCTCGGACCGCCGGCCCGGCGGCGCGCAGATCGGCAAGGGTCTGGGTCCCCACCGCCACACTGAAGCCCGCCGCACGACCGCGTGCGAACAGGCGGTCGAGTGCCGGCGCCTCGAGCGCTCCGAACTCGTCGATGGCGACGAACGTTCCCGCCCCGTGGCCCATCCAGGCGCTGGCGGCGGCGCCCAGATCGAGAAGCACCATCTGCGCGATGGCGCGGCCGATGTTCCCGGTGCGGTCGGTGTCGAAGCGGAAATAGGCGACGCCTCGCTGCTCGATCACGTCGCGCAGGTCGAACCGGATTGGGCCTTCGCGGTTTGGATCCAGCCAGGCCCGCGCGAAGTCCGATGACGCCAGATTTTCCAGACGGGCGCGCAAGCCCGCGATCGCACGCATCTGATCGGCGCGCAGTCCCGCTCCGGCCGCCCCGATCTCTCGAACGATCTCGGAGTTGTTGCTCGAAAGCGCCAGGTTCTCCAGCTCGTCGGGATCGCAGTACATCGCGACGTTGGCGAGCGTCACGGGCTTCGATGCCACGTCCAGCACGCGCAGGACGAGACGCAGGAACGGCGATGCGGCCTGGCGATAGAAATCCGCGTCGCTCGAGCCCCAGCTCTCCACCGCGATCAACCGCTCCGATCGCTCGTCGACCGAACCGTGCGCAAGCGGGTCGTAGCTTCCGGGGCCGGTGGGGGAGAAGAGATAGAAGGGAACGCCCCGCTTTTCCGCCGCCATCTCGGCTGCCTTGCATAGGGCATGGTCTGTCTTTGCCTCCAGGACGACAGCGCCAAAGCCGGAGCGGGCAACGTAATCGACCAGCAGCGCCGCCAGGGAAGTGGTCTTGCCAGCTCCGGTGGCCCCCGGAATCAGCACGTGTTGTCCAGAGCTACTGGTTCCGCGACCGATCATTGCCAGCTCTCCACGACTGGTACGCCCGACCGGCACTCCGTCTGCGAGAGCCCTCGCTTTGCGTGCCCCTCCCTCTGTCCACCACTTGCGAAGTACGTCGAAAAGGCGGCGGCGCTCGATGGCTCGGATGGCCAGATCGGAGCCCGCACGGCGATCCTCCAGGTGCATATAGATCCCCCACGCCAAGACACCCGCGGCAATCCCCAGTGCGAACCCAATGAGCATCAAAGCCTCCTGCCCTTGCGAGAACCCCGTTGCGGTGGCGAGCGTTGCGATGACCACCGGTGCTACTCCCATGAACCCCGCCGTCCAGGCCCAGCCGCGCTTGCGCAGGTATACGGCCCAAATCACACCCAGAGCCGCGCCGGCCAGCAGTGAGACAAGGACCAGTGATGTGACATCGGCTATGTCACTGAGGTGGTGCATCACCGGCGTCCCCGATGACGGCGTCGAGCGCACTACTGGGCTCTTCATCACCGACAAGACGCACGACTAAGGCAGAAGGGTCCAATCGCCCTCAGCGACGACCGGTCGCGAACCTCTAAGATCGAGCGCGGTTCCAGCCGGGCCGTCCCCGGAGAGCCAGCCCGCCCGGGTAGCTCAGTTGGTAGAGCACTTCCATGGTAAGGAAGGGGTCACGGGTTCGAGTCCCGTCTCGGGCTTCGGTCAGCTGCCGAGGATCCTCTCGGTGCGCCGCAGCAGCTCCGAAGGCTGGACCTTCAGCGCGTTGGCGACCTTCCAGACGGTTTTCAGAGTTGGAGTCTTCGTGGCACGCTCGATATGACCGAAATAGGCGCGGTCGATGCCGCCGGCCAGGGCTGCTTCTTCTTGGCTTAGACCTAGCTCGGTGCGGACTTCACTGACCGCCTTGCCAAAGGCTTGAGATGGCGAAAGAGCCATTTGCCGAGCTTGGCGTCTTGCGGGCTAAGACTCCACGGTCTAGAGTTCCCAGCTCAGGGGGTGTCCAGCTTGGCTGACGAGTCTGCAATGACCCGCGTATACCGGGGTAAAAGCAGACTCGATCTGTGACCCTCTCCGGATCAGCCGCCTAAGGGCCTATCCCGTATCCAGGTGTGGCCCATCCCGTATCCAGGTGTGCGATCACCTAGAGGTTGAGTCTCGAATGAAGCCAGCGCCTCAGATGGAGACGAAGTAGGCTGCCGCTCCGTGAGCATTTCGCTGACTGACGAGCAGCAGGCGTTTGCCGATGCGATTCGCGATTTCGCCGCGCGCGAGTGCGGTACCCGCGAGCAACGCGATGCGCTCACTGACGGCGGGCGCGAGCCGCATAACGTCGAGCTGTACAAGAAGGTCGCCGATCTCGGCTGGCTCGGCATCGCGGTCTCGGAGGAGTACGGCGGCTCGGGTGGCGGCATGATCGACCTCTGCCTCTTCCTCGAGGAGATGGCCTACGGCCAGATCCCAATCGGCGGCTTCTCCGTCACCGCGATCACCGCCGGCGCATATGAGCGCTTCGGCACCGAGACACAGAAAGAAGAGATTCTCGGCGGGGTCGTTAAGGGTGCGGTCGAGGCGATCGCGATGTCGGAGCCGGAGGCCGGCTCCGACGTCGGCTCGTTGCGCTGCAAGGCGGTGCGCGACAACGGCGAGTACGTCATCAACGGCCAGAAGACTTGGATCTCCGAGGCCCACGTCGCCGATCACATTCTGCTCGTCTGCCGTACCGACGACAGCGGTAGCAAGCACGACGGCCTGACGATGCTGAGCATCCCCAAAGGCTGCGACGGAGTCGAGATCCGTGGCATCGAGACGATGGGTGGCCGCGTGGTGAACGATGTCTTCTTCACCGACTGCCGCGTGCCGGCCGAGAATCTGCTCGGGGTTGAGGGCCAGGCCTGGATGCAGCTGATGACCGGCCTCAACGTCGAGCGATTGATCATCGCCGCGCAGTCTCTCGGGATGGCCAGGCGTGCGATGGACGATGCGCTCGTCTATGTCAAGGAGCGCAAACAGTTCGGCCGGCCGATTGGCAGCTTCCAGACGATCTCGCATCGCATCGCAGACCTCGCCACAGAGCTCGAGTGCTGCCGCTTGCTGACCTACGACGTCGCCGCACGCGTCGATGCCAACCCCAAAGAGCTGTTCCCCCGCGAGGCTTCGATGGCCAAGCTGAAGACCACCGAGACCGCGAAGAAGATTGCCCTGGAAGGCATGCAGATGATGGGTGGATACGGCTACGCCACCGAGTACGACATGGAGCGGCACGTTCGCACCACGCTGGTCTCCACCATCTACGGTGGCACCAGCGAGATCCAGCGCGAAATCATCGCCAAGACCTTCGGTCTCTGAGCCTTCCTCCCGGGCCCGGCAGTCGGGTTGGGACGGGTCTGCACCGGGGGCCCTTGGAACGCTATTCTTTTGATCTGCCTCGCGCCTCGGCCCGAGGTTTTCTCTTGTAACGGCGTCCACACAGCAACGCAACGAGGGAGTAGATGGCTCGCGGAGATGTCCGCATCGCGGTGACGCTGGCTTGCGAAGACTGCAAGCGGCGCAACTATCAGACAAACAAGTCTCGGCGTAACTCGCCGGACCGAGTCGAGTTGCGAAAGTTCTGTCGGTGGTGTGGGCGCCACACGCCGCACAAGGAGACCCGGTAGCGAGCGATGGCGAAGAGCCGAGCACAGCGCAAGGCCGAGCGTCGCGCCCGCGAAGCCGAGGGCTCCGGAGACGCTGGCGCAAAGCGGGCTGAAGAGGCGCGTGCGCAGCACGACACCCAGGTTCCCGTGTCCGGGGACATCGCGGAGATCGAGGCGGTCGAGGCGGGCATTGCAGCCGGCGCCCCCGAGTCCCAGCTCGAGACCCCTGATGCGCCCAAGCAGACCCGGGGGGAGCGTCGCGCCGAGGTCAAACGCGCAAAAGATGCCGAAAAGCGCCAACGCGAGGACCGCAAGCGCAAGGAGCGCGAGCAGCTGGCGAAGCGCCAGAAACAGGCGGCGGCGGAGCGCCCGCGGCGCGGTGCCTTCGCCTTCTTGGCTTCCTGCTGGGCCGAGCTTCGAAAGGTCCAGTGGCCCGATCGCGACACGCTTGTTCAGGCTACGGCGGTGACGATCATCTTCGTGACGGTCGCCGCCGCGTACCTTGGCGCCCTCGACGGCGTCTTCAGCTTTGTCATCCAGAGGATCCTCTAAGCGGATCTTGAGCGGTAAGGGGCACTAGATGTATCGCTGGTATGTGATCAACACCTATTCCGGACACGAGAACAAGGTCAAGCACAACCTGGAGCACCGGGTTCAGACGATGAGTCAGAACCGCAACGTGCGCCAGGTCGTTGTGCCCACCGAGCAGGTGATGGAGCTCAACAAAGAAGGCCAGAAGGAACCGAAAGAGAAACGGACGATGCCGGGTTACGTCCTGGTCAACATGGAGATGACCGACGACGCCTGGGGCTTGGTCAAGAACACACCAGGCGTGACCGGCTTCGTTGGGTCGCGCAACAAGCCCGTACCGCTCTCCAAAGCCGAGGTCGACCGGCTTTTGCATCGCGAGACGGCGGAGCGCCCTCGCACCCAGGCACAGTTCTCGATCGGCGAGTCGGTCAAGGTCGTCTCCGGCCCCCTATCGGACTTCTCCGGCGAGATTGCCGAGATCAACGAGGACGCTGCCAAACTCAAGGTGCTGGTTTCGATCTTCGGTCGCGAGACGCCAGTCGAGGTCGGCTACGACCAAGTGAAGAAGATCTAACGCAGGACCGCTACTCTCCTCGACCCCAATGGCCAAAAAAGTCCTCACCACGATCAAGCTTCAGATCCAGGCGGGCAACGCCAACCCGGCGCCGCCGGTTGGCCCTGCGCTGGGCCAGCACGGCGTCAACATCATGGAGTTCTGCAAGGCGTTCAATGCCCAGACCCAGGCTGAAGGCGGCACGATCATCCCGGTCGAGATAACCGTCTATGAGGACCGCTCCTTCGATTTCATCACGAAGACGCCGCCGGCGGCCGTGCTGATCAAGGAGGCGATTGGGATCAAGAGCGGCTCGGGCGAGCCTCACATCAACAAGGTGGGGACGATCTCGATGGACCAAGTCCGCCAAATCGCAGAGCGCAAGATGCCGGACCTCAACGCCAACGACCTCGATGCCGCTTCGAAAATCATCGCCGGGACTGCCCGCTCGATGGGCGTGGACGTGCGCTGAGCCATGCAGAGCGAGCGTGCATATCTGGTTCTTCGCGAGCTAAGCGTGGCGAAGGTCAAGGTGTTCTAGGGATGGCTCACGGCAAGCGCTATCGCATGCAGTACGGCAAAGTCCAGCGCTCCAAGCTCTACCCGCCCGCTGAGGCGATGTCTCTGATCAAAGAGACATCGAGTGTGAAGTTCGATGAGACGGTGGAGCTGCACATGCGACTCGGGGTGAACGTTCGTCACGCCGAGGAGCAGCTGCGAGGAACCTTGCCGCTGCCTCATGGCCTGGGCAAGGACGTGACGATTGCCGTCTTCGCCCAGGGCCAGCAGGCGCGCGACGCGGAGGCGGCCGGCGCGGACTTCGTCGGCGCTGACGACCTGGCCAAGAAAGTCCAAGAGGGCTGGACGGACTTCGACGTTGCGATCTCGACCCCGGACATGATGAAGACAGTCGGCCAGCTCGGCCGAGTCCTGGGTCCGCAGGGAAAGATGCCGAACCCAAAGGTGGGCACCGTCACCGACGACATCGAGAAGGCCGTCGGTGAATCGAAGGCGGGCAAGATCGAGTACCGCACCGATCGTCAGGCGATCATTCATTTGGTGATTGGCAAGGCCAGCTTCGACGCGCAGAAACTGCTCGACAATTACATGGCCGTGCTCGACGAGATCCTTCGCGCCAAGCCCGCCTCAACCAAGGGTCGCTACATCCTTTCCGCCACCGTGACGACGACGATGGGCCCTGGGATCAGGGTCGACGCCTCGAAGACGAAAGAACGTCAGGTCACCGGTGAGGCACCCGAAGTCGCAGAGGAGCCGGCGACCGCCTAGACTCCCGCGCCCACCCAAGACCACCGGCAGGGTCCTCAAGCTCGCAAGTCCGGTGCAGGTGAACTATGAACAAAGAACAGAAGGCAGCCAAAATCGAGGAGATCGCCGCCCAGATCGAGGGCGCCGCAGCGATCTTCGCGATCGACTATCGAGGTATCAGCGTCCCGCAGGCGGCCGAGCTGCGCGGAAAGCTGCGCGAGATCGACGCTTCGTTCTGGGTCGTCAAGAATCGACTCACCAAGCTTGCCGCCGAGAAAGCCGGTGAGGGGCGCCTCACCGAGTGGCTGGAGGGGCCGACTGCGCTGACCTTCGCGCGCGGCGACACCGCGATGGCGGCCAAGGCGATCGCCACCTTCAACCGCGAGCATGAGGTCCTCACTTTCAAGGGCGGGTTCATGGATGGCCTCAGCCTCGATGAGGAAAAGTTCAAGTCGATCGCTCGCCTGCCCTCCCGCGAAGTTCTGGACGGCCAGCTCGCCGGCATCGTGGCAAGTCCGCTCACCAGTCTGGTGCGAGGCCTCGGCTCGATGATCCAGGGGCTGGCCCTGCAGCTTGGTCAGATCGCCGAGAAGGGCCTCGTCTCTGGGGACGCGCCGACCGCAGACTCGACTTCCGATTCAGACGATGCGCCCGCGGAGCCTGTCGAGGAGTCGGACTCCTCGTCCTCGGAGCCGGCGGGAGAGGAGCCCGACTCCACGCCACCCGCGGATGAGACGTCCGAGGAGACAGTGCCTGCAGACGAGGCATCCGAAGACGAGGGAGCCGAGGAGGCCCCCCCGGCTGAGGAGGCAAAGGCTGAGGACGAGGCGCCTGCCGAGGAGCCGGAGGCCGAAGCGGCCGCGGCTGAGGAGGCAAAACCTGAGGAGGCCCCGGAGGAGGCCGGCGAGGCGCCCGCTGGGGACGAGGGTTCAGATGACACAACTTCAAATGACGACACAAGTGAGGAAGAGGAGTAGATGGCAACCAAGATTTCGACAGAGGATTGGATCGAGGAGCTGAAGGGCATCTCGGTCCTCGAGCTCTCCGAGCGGATCAAAGCGCTCGAGGAGGAGTTCGGTGTGTCCGCGACTGCTGTTGCGGCGGCAGCGCCCGCTGCCGCGGGTGGCCCGGCCGCCGATGGCGGTGGCGGCGATGACGAGGCGTCGACGGTCGACGTTGTCTTGACTGAGGTTGGCGGCCAGAAGGTGCCGGTGATCAAGGTAGTGCGCGCAGCAACCGGGCTTGGCCTGAAAGAGGCGAAGGCGCTCGTTGACGAGGCTCCAAAGCCAATCAAGGAGGGTGTCGAGCGCGACGAGGGGGAGAAAATCAAGGCGGACCTCGAGGAGGCCGGCGCTACCGTCGAGCTCAAGTAGAGCGGAGCTGTTCAGACCGCGAGGGGCTCTGGGCAGGAGCCCCTCTCGACGGCCGAGCATGGCCGTGTGTTATTTTTCGCGGTCGCGCCCTGTTGTCATTCCCTGCCCATATTTGCGCCGTATCCACGTCCCTCTGACCGCCCGAGGAGGAGTCGCCGACTTTGGCACGTTCAAACGCTGCCCCCGTAACACGCAGGAGTTTTTCCCGACTTAAGAATCCGCTCGAAGTCCCCCATCTGATCGACATTCAACGTCGCTCGTTCGAAGAGCTGACGGATCCGAAGAAGGGTGGGCTACGAGAGACGATCAGCGACATATCCCCGATCGAGGACTACACGGGGAATCTCGCAATCGTCTTCGGGGAGTTCAAATTCGAAGAGCCGGCTCACTCCATTGAGGAGTGTCGTGAGAAGGACATGACCTACTCGCGGCCGCTGACGGCAACCGTCGCCTTCCAGAACAAAGAGACGGGGGAGATCCGCGAGCAGGCCGTCTTCATGGGGGACTTCCCATGGATGACCGACCGCGGCACCTTCATCATCAACGGCACCGAGCGCGTCGTCGTCACCCAGCTTGTCCGCTCCCCCGGTGCCTATGTGATGGCGCCCAAGGACCCGGAGAAGCAAGTCTTCATCGCCAACCTGATGCCCGCCCGCGGCTCTTGGCTCGAGCTCGAAATCGACAAAAAGGGCCGCGTCTTCGTGCGCATCGATCGCAAGCGCAAACTGCCGGTGACCGTGCTGCTGCGTGCGATGGGCTACGTCGAGGACGAGCAGCTGCTGAAGATGTTCGACAACTCGGTCTACATCAGACACACGATCGAGGCCGACACCGAAGCGACCAAAACCGAAGAAGGCGCCCTGATTGAGCTGTTCAAGAAGCAGCGCCCGGGCGAGCCTCCCTCAGTTGATGCCGCCAAGGCGTTGCTGGAGCAACTCTTCTTCGATCCCAAGCGCTATGACCTGACGCGGGTCGGCCGTTACAAGCTGAACGCGCGTCTTGACCTGGACATCGATCTCGACAACCGGGTCCTGACCCACGACGACATCATCGCTCTGGTCAAGGAGCTGGTCAGCCTGCCGAAGCTTCTTGGCATTCCCGAGGAGATCGACGAGGAGAACCCGATCAAGGACTACGCGGCGGAGGCGATCACCTACCCGCGCGAGCCGGTCAACGAGCACCTCGACGAGTACGAGCACTTCGGCAACCGCCGCCTGCGCACGGTCGGCGAGCTGATCCAGGAGGCGTTCCGGATCGGCCTCTACCGCATGGAGCGCGTCGTGCGCGAGCGTCTGACGACCGAGGACGCCGACACGATCACCCCGCAGACGATCGTCAACATCCGCCCGGTGGTGGCGGCGCTGAAGGAGTTCTTCGGCTCCAGCCAGCTGTCGCAGTTCATGGACCAGACGAACAGCCTCTCCGGGCTCCGGCACCGGCGGCGCCTGTCCGCTCTGGGCGCCGGCGGCCTGACCCGTGAGCGCGCCCCGATCGAGGTCCGCGACGTGCACCCCACCCACTACGGCCGGATGTGCCCGATCGAGACCCCCGAGGGCCCGAACATCGGCCTGATCGGCTCGCTGTCCTCCTACGCGGAGATCTCCGAGCACGGCTTCGTCACCACCCCGTACCGGATCGTCAAGGACGGC
>JANWHW010000035.1 GCA_025450195.1 Solirubrobacterales bacterium
CGCCAACCCGTCCTCCCCCTTCGCCGCAACCGACTGCGACAGGCTCGGCTTCAAGCCCCAGCTCGACATGCGACTATTCGGTGGCACCCACCGGGGATCCCACCCGAGGCTGCGCACGATCCTCAAGTTCCCTTCATGGGAAGCAGGTAAGTATGCAAATACCCGTCAGTTTTCAGTGGCACTTCCCCGTTCTGAGTTTTTGGATCAAGCTCATATAAAAACAGTGTGTACACGCGTTCAATTTGCAGCACATGCTTGTCCACCTGGATCCATATATGGATCGGTAACAGCTAAGACTCCTCTTTTGAATGAGCCTCTTACAGGTTCGCTTTATCTTCGTTCTTCAAATCATCTGCTCCCAGATATGGTTGCTGTACTTCACGGTCCCCCATCTCTTCCAATAGAAGTGGAGTCTGCAGGCAGAATCGATTCTGTAAGAGGTGGGGTTAGAGCAACGTTTGAAGAAGTCCCAGACGCTCCTATTTCCGAAATTACTGCTTCGTTCCCAGGTGGTTCTAAGGGTTTGCTTATTAATTCTCGGAATATTTGCGCACGAAAGTTCCGCGCGACAGCCAACTTCACAGCTCATAGTGGAAAGAGCACGGAACTGCACCCACTTCTAAGGGCTTCTTGTAAGGGCAAAGCTTCAAAGGCTAAGTAGAAGTAGCTTTCACGCTACTTCTACCTTTCCAGCACCCCTACGGCCCTCATTTCTGTTTCCGTATTGACCGTCATATAGACGGTCAATACGGTTTTTGATTCTTCCCCCTCGAGCCGATCCCTACCGCTTTTGGCTACGAACGCTCTGTTCGTAGTTCTTTGGCTCTACGGTCATGGGAAACACCTATTTTCACCTTTGACGCGCCCGACACCAATCCACCGCGCGCCACATCCGCCACATCCCTGACCCCTGCTGCCCAAAGCCCACCCACTCGGCGACCCAATCGTCCCTAGCCAGACCACTTCAGGCCCCCGAACAAGCTCATACGGACATCACTCCCTTCGAATCCGGTCGTCACTCCCCCTTCGAATCCGGTCGTCACTCGGTCATCACTCTCATGTCGAAAAGGACCGCTGAGTAACCGAAGCTCGCCATGACTCTGGCGGCTGGTTTTAGGCTCCACGCCGCTCATGGGGATCAAGCTCATAACCCTAAGATCACAGGTTCAAATCCTGCCTCTTCGATCAGCTGATGCCTTGGCGGCTGGTTTTGGCGGCCCAATTGACTTCGCCGGGTGCTTGTGTCAGGGTCAGTAGGCAACTCGTGGCGATTCGTGCTCCCATCTCAAACGCGCTGCGTTCCCGCGTTCGGCGAGCGTCTGTTCTGCTTGTCCCCGTTGCGATGGCCGGGCTGCTCTTCGGGGGCATTGCTTCGGCTCAAGCGACGACTCTAACCTACCTCTACACCGGCTCCGAGCAGACGTTCACCGTCCCGGCCGGTATCACGACCCTGCATGTTGTTGCCATTGGCGGCGCTGGGGGGTCGAGTGCGGTGTTGGGAGGTGCGGCGGCCCAGGTGACCGGCGACTTGGTGGTGACACCCGGCCAGATCCTCTACATCGAGGTCGGGGGCAAAGGCAAAGACGGTGCGAGTGGAGGAGCCGGAGGCTTCAACGGCGGTGCGGCCGCTGGCGGCGGCGGCACCGCTGCCGCGGGCGGTGGAGGTGGCGCGTCGGACATCCGCATCATGCCCGGCCCCGGCCTCTCGCCTGACACCCGCCAGATCGTCGCCGGGGGCGGCGGCGGGGGCGGGGGCACCGGCTTCGAAGGCAGCGGAGGCGCCGGGGGTGCCGCGGAAGCAGCGGGAGCGTCCAGCTCCGAACTCGAAAACGGCGGCGGCGGCGGCGGGACCCAGAGCGAAGGAGGCGCGGCGGGGATCGGCATCAACGGCGGCGAAGGAGGAACGCGCGGCCTGGGCGGCATCGGTGGCAGCAGTTGCGGCGAAGGGGGCGCTGGCGGGGGAGGCGGCGGCGGTTTATTCGGTGGTGGTGGCGGCGCTGCCGGGTGCACTTCGACCAGCGGAGGAGGCGGCGGCGGCGGCTCCTCCCTAGTGCCTGCCGGTGGCAGCCTGGCCCTTGCGTCGCTGGCGGCGGAACCTCAGGTCCAGATCACCTACACGCTTCCATCTGCTCCCACTACATCGCCGCCCCAGCCCAACACGAAACTCGGTGCCCATCCCAAAAAGACCGTCAAAACCAAAAAAGCCAAGGCGAAAGTCAAATTCGGCTTCTCCTCCAACGTCGCCGGAGCGAGCTTCAAGTGCAAGCTCGACAAAGGCGCTTTCGCGGCGTGCAAATCGCCCAAGACCTACAAAGTCAAGCCGGGCAAACACAAGTTCTCGGTCAAAGCGACGAAGGCCGGGGTTACCGATCCGACGCCGGCGGCCTTCAGCTTCACCGTGAAGAAGAAGCACTGAGCGTTCCGGCCCCGGAGTCCGGGCGCTCCGTGGGCGCCCGCCGGAGCGATCACTAGGCTGTCCCGCCATGCGGGAGTCCCCGGAGGATCGTTCCCGGCGAGCCGTGGCGCTGGTGGCGTTGTTCCTGGTTACTCTGTTCGCCTTCCCGGCAAGTAGCGGCGCTGCCGAGCGGATCTGGGTTTCGCCGCGTGGGTCCGATGCCAACCCGGGCACTAAGGCCGCACCGCTCGTCACCGTGGAGGCCGCCCAGGATGCGGCGCGCAAATCGCTCCGCCTGCGGCCTGGCAGGAACGTGACCGTGATCCTCCGGGATGGCGTCTACCGCCTGAAGCGACCGCTCAAGCTGACGGCCCAGGACTCGGCGCGCGCCCGGCACATGGTCGTCTACCGGGCCTACCAGGAGGAGCAGCCTGTGATCTCGGGCGCTGTCCGCGTGCCCGGCTCGGCCTGGTTTCGCGTCGACGCGGAAACCGACATCTGGCGAGCTAAGGTCGGCAGGGTTGCGACCCGCGAGCTCTACGTGAACGGCGAACGGGCGACTCGTGCCGCGACGAGCGAATACCCCACCGGCTTCCGGCCCAGCTGGAACGGGGGCGGAGCCGGCAGCGGCATCGCCTACCTGCCGAGCATCGAACCGGCCGGCCTCAACCCGGCCACCTGGGGCAACCCGGCCGAATGGGCAAACCCCGGCGATGTCGAGGCCGTGATCCTGACGCAGTGGAAGACGATGACGGTCCCGGTCGACTCGGTGACGCCCGCATCCGCATCGACCCCGGGGCTGCTGCAGATGGCGGAACCGGCGTGGCGCAACGCCAACGTCTTCCGCACGCCGAACGGCGGACCCGGCCCATGGAGCTTCTGGCAGGTGACCCGCTTCGAAAACGCGCTCGAGTTCCTCGACTCGCCGGGAGAGTGGTACCTCGACGAGGAGAGCGGCTGGCTCTATTACAAGCCACAGCCCTGGCAGAACATACGCGCCGCCGATGTCGAGCTGCCAGTCCTGGAAGCCCTCATCCGCGGCAGGGGCACGGCGACGAAACCGATCCGCAACGTCGAATTCCGGGGCCTCACCTTCTCCTACGCGACCTGGCTGCAGCCGAGTGGCGACAACGGCTACGTCTCCGACCAAGGCGGCTTCCACCTGGTCGGCGAAGGCCACGAGCCGAACACGATCGGGCACGACCCCAACGATGTCGCGACGCCCGGCAACGTCTCGATCCGCTTCGGGCGCAACGTGCGTTTCCTGGGAAACCGCTTCGAACACCTCGGCTCCGTCGGCCTCGCCCTCGGCACCGGCAGCCAGCACACGCTGGTGAGGCGGAACACGTTCGCCGACGTTGGCTCCTCCGCGCTCACGCTCAGCGGCATCGCAGCTGCCGACCACAATCCCAGCTCACAGGCGCAACGGAGCGTTGGCAATACGATCGCCGCCAACCTGATCTCCCGGGTCGGCTGGGGCTATCCCGACGCACCCGGGATCTTCGTCGGCTTCTCCAGCGGCACCAAGATCGTGCGCAACACGATCAAGGAGGTGCCGTGGAGCGGCATAGCGATCGGCTGGGGCTGGGGGCTGCTCGACCCCGGCGGCTTCCCGGGCCTACCCAACGCGACTGCCCATCAGTGGGGCCAGTGGGAAACGCCGACTCCCAACCGCAACGGCCTCGTCGCCGAAAACACGATCCGCGAATTCCTTGGGCTGCTCTGGGACGGCGGCGCCATCTACACCACCGGCGCCCAGGGAACGAGCATGGAAAACGGCTTGCGGATCGAAGCCAACGTCGCCTACGGCAAGCGGCCCAAGGCCGGCGGGAACACCTTCTACACCGACGGTGGCAGCCGCTATATCACGGTCCGAGGCAACGTCTCCTACGACAACCCGATCGGCAAGACGGACTTCGGGCCGCCGCCCCGCCCCGGCGACCCACTGCCCTATCCGGCAGGCCCGAGCGAGCTCGACGGAGCCGCCTACGGCTCCGACAGCGGCGGCTGCGTCACCTACGGCGACATCGCCTTCATTGGCAACTCCTGGCTGCAACCGCCGATGAAGTCCGCAATGGAGCTGAACAACATCGCCTACGCGCTGCTCACGGGCGGCAAGCTCGTCCCCTACTCACCAGAAGGCTTCTTCGACGTCTGCCCCTACTCCAGCGACGGGGTCTCCTACCCGACCAACCTCTCCTACTCGGGCAACACGATCCATCCCGCCGAACCCTGAGGCGTGGTGCTACCCGCGAACATGAGGCAGATCGCCGCCCGGGATCCGGCGACCACCATCCTTGTCGGAGCGCCCGGAGCCTTTGTGTGACCGCGCTGTTTGCCCCGTGCTTCCACGCTTAGACTCGGCCGGTAGTGGAAAGCTTCTCGGCCCCCTCACGTAGAAAATGAGCCCTCGCACCATCTGGCGGGGCCTTCTCGTCCTCCTGCTCGACGCGCTCACGCTGCTGCTGCTCTCGGAGGTGATGCCGGGCTTTGTTCTGGACGGGGCGCCGGCGGCGCTTAGCGCGGCGGCGCTGATCGGGCTCTTGAATGCCCTGATCTGGCCAACCCTCGCTCGCTTCGCGCTGCCGCTGACCGTCCTCACGCTGGGGGGCGCGGCGCTCCTGCTGAACGGCCTGCTCGTGACCTTCGCGATCGACGTCCTACCCGGGGCGAAGATCGAGGGCGTCTTCGAGGGAGTGGTGGTGACGATCGTGATGGCGGGGGTCACCGCGATGGTCTTCGCGCTGCTCGCGGTCGATGAGAACGAGGCCTGGTACCGCTACGTCGTACGGCGGCAGGCGCGGCGCCGGGGGCAGGCGGCAGGGAGCGAGATTCCAGGTGTCTTGTTCTTGGAGATCGACGGCCTCGCTCACGACGTCCTTCACCGAGCGCTGAGCGATGGCAGCGCCCCCAACCTCGCCGCCTGGTTGCGGAGCGGCTCCCACCGGCTGGAGAGGTGGGAGACGGACTGGTCCTCGCAAACCGGTGCCTGCCAGGCCGGGCTGCTGCACGGCAGCAATGAGGACATGCCGGCCTTCCGCTGGTGGGAGAAGGACCGGGGCGCGGCGATCGTGACCAACCACCCGCGCGACGCGGAAGAGCTGGAGCGGCGGCACTCCGACGGGCGCGGCCTGCTGCACGCCGACGGCGCCAGCCGCGCCAACATCCTCTCCGGCGACGCGCCGCACTCGATGCTGACGATGAGCACGGCGCTGCGCCGCCGCCGGCCGATCGGCCGCGACTACGCGGCGTACTTCGCCCGTCCCTATGCGGTCGCCCGCACGCTCGTCCTCGTCCTCGCCGACATCGGCCGGGAGCGACGCGCCGCCCGCAGCCAGGTTCGCGACGATGTCCGCCCCCGGATCGCCCGCAGCCGCTCCTACGCGCTCGTCCGAGCCTGGGGCACCGTGGTCCAGCGGGACCTGCAGGTCGCCGCGGTCGTCGGCGACGTCCTCGCCGGCCGCCCGGCGATCTACACCACCTTCCTCGC
>JANWHW010000036.1 GCA_025450195.1 Solirubrobacterales bacterium
ACGTTGCGGTAGATGATCGCCATGATCATGTAGGGGAAGGCGCCGACGTTGATCTCCGGCGTGCCGAAGGTGGCGCCCTCTTTGGCGATCAGCAGGTCACAGGAGAGCGCGAGGCCCATCCCGCCCGCCAGCACGTGGCCGTTGGCCGCGCAGAGGCTCGGCTTGCCGAGCCGCGGCATCAGCCTGAAGTATTCGAGGAAGAGGTCGGTGGCGAAGTGTTTGGCGACGAGCGGGGCGTCGGCGGCAAAGCCGCCGAGGTCGGCGCCGGCACAGAAGACCTTGTCCCCGGCTCCGGTGAGGACGACGGCACGGACGTCCTCGGAGTCGCGCGCGGTCTTCATCGCATCGACCAGCTCGACCAGCATCTGGCCGGAGAGCATGTTGCGCTTCTCCGGGTTGTTGAGGGTCACCGTGGCGACCCCGTCGGCGACCTCGTACTTGACGACCTCGTAGTCAGACATCAGGGTCGCGCTCCGCTCGCTTGCGAAGAACCAGATAGTGACGCTGCGCTCTCTTCACGCTCATACCGGGAGGCACGATAGCCGAACCAGAAGTAGGAAGTTCTACTTACTGCACGAGGGTGTCTTTGCCGCCCCGACCAACCAGCTTGTCCTCGCCGGGCCCGCCTTCGAGGACGTTCGACCCGGCGTCGCCGAGGAGCATGTCGGTGAAGCGCGAGCCGATCACGTTCTCGATAGACGGCAGGCTGTCGTGCCCGGCTGACTCGAGCGTTCTGTGCTCCTTCAGGTCGACGATTACGCCAGTCGGTTCGTGGGCGTAGACCGCAGTGTCGTTGCCGGGGCCCCCGTCGACGACGTCGTGCCCCTTTTCGGACTCGATCCTGTCGTCGCCCCTCCCTCCGGTCAGGGTGTCGAAACCGAAGCCCGCCCGGAGCGTGTCATCGCCGGGACCGCCCTTGTCGGTGTCGTTGCCGACGTAACCGATGATCTTGTCGTTTCCAACGCCGCCTTCGACGGTTCCGTCGCCGTAGTTCTCGTTGAGGAAGTCATTCCCCTCCCCGCCCGAGATGAACTCGTTGCCCCTGCCGCCGTCAACCTTGTCGTTGCCGTCTTCGCCGAAGATCCGGTCGGTGCCGTCGCCACCGTCAACCTTGTCTTCTCCTCCGCCGGCGCAAATCGTGTCGTTGCCCCCAAGGCTCATGATCGTGTCGTTGCCGGCACCAGCTTCGATCACGTCGGGCCTTTCGTGCCCTTCGATCGTGTCGTTGCCGTCGGTGCCCCTGATCGTCACGTTCTTCCCGTCGCACATCGGGGCGGAAGCCGGGCCTGCCACGGGCGCGACCAGCGCGATGGCGAGGCCGACGCCAAGGAGGAGCAGGCGGGGTCGCATCGAGCGGAGTATAGAAAGCGCGATTCCCGCGATTCCGACGTCTGACAGGAAGTAGGAAGTGCTACTGTCCACTCGCCTTCACCCGGGCGGCGCCGCGTCGCCCTGAAACTCGCGAACTAGGAGAAAAACAGTGGCGACTGCGACGACCAACGGCTCCAAAGTCATCAAGCCTGACCACCAGGCCGACCGCAAGCACATGATCTTCACGCAGGAGCACGAAGACCTGCGCGAGTCGATGCAGGCCTGGGTCCAGAAGGAGCTCTGGCCCAACCGCAACGAGTGGGAGGAGACCACCTGGCCGAACGAGGTCCTGACGCGAGCCGGCGAGCTCGGCTTCCTCGGCCTCTGCTTCCCCGAGGAGTACGGCGGACAGGGCGGCGACTACTACTACTCGCTGGTTCGCGCCGAGTGCATGAGCTACACCGGCTCAGGCGGACTCAACATGGGCTTCGTCGTCCACACCGACATGGTGCTGCCGCCGATCGAGATGCTCGGCACTGAGGACCTCAAGCAGCGCTACCTCCCTTCCGCCATCCGCGGCGAGAAGATCGGCTGCCTCGGCATCACAGAGCCCGACGTCGGCTCAGACGTCGCCAATATCCGCACGACCGCGATCCGCGACGGCGACGAATTCGTCGTCAACGGGTCGAAGATGTTCATCACCAACGGCGCCCGCGCCGACTTCATCGTCCTCGTCGTCAAGACCGACCCCGAGAAGACACATGACGGGATCAGCCTGCTGGTCGTCGACCTGCGCGACGAGACCGGTGAGACCGTTCCCGGCTTCACTGTTTCCCGCAAGCTCGAGAAGATGGGCATGCACTCCTCCGACACCGCCGAACTCAGCTTCGAGGACGTGCGGGTCCCGGTCGAGAACCTGCTCGGCGAAGAGGGCAAGGGCTTCTACCACATCGCTTGGGAGCTGCAGAGCGAGCGGATGGTCGCCTGCGCCGGCGCCGTAGCCGGAGCGCAGCGGATGTTCGACCGCACCCTGGAATACGCGAAAGAGCGCAAAGCCTTTGGCCGCTCGATCGGCAACTTCCAGGTGATTCGCCACAAGTTCGCGGAGATGGCAACCAAGATCGAAGCTGCCCGGCAATTCACCTACGCGACCGCCTGGCGCTACGCCAACGGCGAGTACCCGGTCCGTGAGATCTCCGAGGCCAAGCTCTACACCTCGCGCATCGCCTGCGAGGTCGCCGACGAGTGCATCCAGATCCACGGCGGCTACGGCTACATGAAGGAGTACGAGATCGAGCGCGCCTACCGCGACGTCCGCCTCAACCGGATCGGCGCCGGCACCGACGAGATCATGCTCGAGGTGATCGGCCGCAGCTTCGGGATATAAGGCGTGGCCTCCGCGTCCGGGGGCCGCTTGGTTGATATGTCGCACGTAGATCACATCCGGTCCTACTACGAGGCGCTGAACACCGGCGACGCCGCGGCGGTCTCGGCGCACTTCACCGAGGACGCGGTCCACTACTACACCCGGCTCGGCCCCCACGAGGGGGCTGAGACGATCGGCAACTACGCCGCGATGGCGGTCGAGGGCATCGACGGCCAGTGGCACCTGGAGAATGCGATCGAGCAGGGCGACCAGGTCGTGATCGAGTGGACGATGACCTGGCGAGCGCCGGACTCGGGCAAGGAGAGGCTTGATCGCGGTACCGAGTGGTTCCTGATCCGCGACGGCAAGATCGCGGAGGTGCGCGCCTATCACCACGGCGGGGAGAAGAACCCGCAGGGCGACCTGCTCGGCTTCGACCACAAGGCCCGCGGCTACACGATGCTCGAAGACTGGAAAGCCCCGGCTCGTGGCTGAGCGACTAGGCGTTAGTGACGATTACTGCCACCAACAGGGCGATGGTTGCAGTCATGTTGGCCGCCCAGAGTCGAATCGCAAGTCTGCGCAGGTCCCGAAAGTCGCGATGGACCCGATCCAGCGGATGATTCATTCTGCAGACAATACCTTTCGCCACGAGCAATGACAGTCGTCAAGGACACAGGTCAGCGCGCCATCCTCCCCCCCTTCGGCGAGGAGCACGAGGAGCTGCGCGAGACCGTGCGCCGCTTCGTGCAGAAGGAGATCGCGCCCAACGTCGATGAGTGGGAGGAGGCGCGGGAATTCCCCCTCGAGCTCTACGGGCGCTGCGCGGAGCTGGGCTTCCTAGGGTTGAAGTTCCCCGAGGAGTACGGCGGACAGGGCGGCACCCACCTGCACGACGCGGTCTGGGTCGAAGAGCTGGCGCGGAGCGGTGGCTCTGGCGGAGTCGCCGCCGGGCTCAATGCCCACGCCTCGATCGCGATGCCACCGATCTTCAACTTTGGCACCGAGGAGCAGAAACAGCGCTGGCTGGTGCCGGGGATCGCCGGCAAGAAGATCGGCGCGCTGGGGATCACCGAGCCCGGCGCCGGCTCCGACGTCGCCGGCATCACCACCTTCGCCAAGAAGGTCGACGGCGGCTACGTCGTCAATGGGTCGAAGACTTTCATCACCAATGGCGTCCGCGCCGACTTCCTCGTCTGCGCCTGCAAGACGACGCAGGAGGGCGGCCACGGGGGCATCTCCTTCCTCGTCTTGGAGCGCGAGATGCCCGGCTACGAGGTGGCAGCAAAGCTGGAGAAGCTGGGTTGGCACGCCTCCGATACCGGAGAGCTGTCCTTCACCGACGTCGAGGTGCCCGAGGAGAACCTGCTCGGCGAGGAAAACGAGGGCTTCAAGCTGATCATGGCCAACTTCGCCTGGGAGCGGCTGCTGATGGCGATCGGCGCCGTCGGCGCGATGCAGCGCCTGATCGAGCGCGCTGTGGAATACGCCAAGGAGCGCAAAGCCTTCGGCCGACCGATCGGCAACTTCCAGGTGATCCGCCACAAGGTGGCGGAAATGGCGACCCAGGCCGAAGCCGCCAAAGCCGTCACCTACAACGCACTGCGCCTCTTCCATGAAGGCCAGAACTGCCTCCAAGAGGTGACGATCGCCAAGCTCGTCACCCAGCGCGGCGTCCTCGACATCGCCGACGAGTGCCTGCAGATCCACGGCGGCTATGGCTACATGCGCGAGTACGGAATCGAGCGCGCCGTCCGCGACGCCCGCCTCGGCCCAATCGGCGGCGGCACCGACGAGATCATGAAGGAGATCCTCGGCAAGCAGTTGGGGCTGTAGGGAATAGCAGGGGCTTCCTGCGGTTCCTCCACCTCGTCTGTGGCAGGGCCCGTCGCGTCAGGCTCCTCAGCGCCTACCCGTCTACGACCACATACCCGAGGAAGACAGGCGACACTTGCCAATCAAGCTGGTGCCGTTCCTGAGGCAACCAATCAGGATGCTTAGTTCGGCTTATACGGCGGCGCCCCGCCATCGGACGGCCCGGGTCAGGGGAGGAAAGCGTCCTCGAAAGCTTGTCGAGGGAACGCCGTGTCGGCTTTTCCATCCTTTTCCATCCTTATGAGCTTCAAGGGGCAAGGCGGGCGCGGAGTCGATCCAGGCCGTCCCGATCTTGGGCGAGGGCACGTCGTATACATACTGGCTCATCATGCCTGTTTCGGATCTTCAACGACACACCTCCGGTTCGGCAGCAGCGCTCGGTACCGATGCGCTGCGGTCGCTGGAGATTCGCGTCGAGGGGGCGATCCAGCTCTTGGCGCACTCAGCGGCTAGCACTCCTCAGGCCCCGCGAGGTCTGGCGGGAGAGGACGGAGGGCGCAGCGAAGGCGGCCGGTGGGTGTTAGATCAAAGGTGTGCGGAGAGTCGAGATCGCGTCCGGGCCGGATGGGAGCCTTTGCGGCAGTGGTGACTTCCCGAGCCGGCACTGGTAGTCTCCCGCCCCGTTCGGGGACGACAGCCAAGGAAACCCTGGAGCCGTGCCGAACGAGTGCCTTGATGACCACCGCTAGCCGCCGTCAGACCCATGCCGCCTGAGTACCTGGCGATCTTCCTTGAGGAGGACGAAACGCTGCCTGCCCCCGATGCCGTGCTCGGGCTAGAGGAAGAGAACGGTGAGGCGGACGAGGAGGCCCCCCGGGTGGACGAGCTCAAGAAGAACCCGGACGTGGCAGCGGTGGTCGAGGCGACCAAGGGCCTCGTACCGGCAAGCTAGCCGCCCTGAGATCCTCCCTCGGGCTCTGGCTCAGTGAAGGGCTGCTCGGCGGCGGCAGGAGCGCTTACGTCCTCGCGGCTGCCCGCGCGGGGCAGGAAGTTGGCGAGCGTGAGCAGGACGGCGATCGCGAGGCCAAGGCCGGCCTCAATCCACCAGAGACAGAGCAGCGAGTCGGGGACCTTAGGGTGCGGCTTTGATTCGGGCAGGGCTAGGAGGCCGGCGATCGCGATCAGAGCGAGGGCGCCTGTCGCCGCCGTGAGCAGCCGAGGGCCGCGGAGCAAGTGGCGGGTCATCGCATGCTCGCCCGGGGCGATGAGGAAGCCGGCAATCAACGCCGGAACCAGAAGCAGCAGGGCGGCGGCGGTCTGGGATTCGCCGACGACGTTCTCGCCGTTGAGGGCGAAGAGAGTGAGGAGAAGGGTCGTGAGGGCAGCAACGGCAGCAACGGCGCGGAGGAAGCCGTGACGCGCGACGCGGAAGCGCACCCAGATGAAACCGGCGCGGTGGGCGTGCGAGGCCTCAACGTAGACGTGCTTCTGGGCGTCGATGCCGGGGGAGAACTGCTGATAGCCGCGGCGGTCGTTGAGAGCGTCCCCGGGTAAATCGGGGAGATCAGGAGCATCGGCGGCAAGCGGCCGGACGAGGTCGGCGGGGCGACGATTCCGCATGCCTGCCTCGGTGAACTCGACCCGCTCGGGAGCACCCACCTGAGCGTGGAAGGACTCCGCATTGCCGACCTGCGGCAGGCTCAGGTAACGGGTCTCAGAGCGCCAGCCAAGCCAGGTCGTCATTGCCCGGCGACGCTCACTCCAGGTGCGCTTGCGGTCGGGCAGGCGGGAGTCCCAGGGCGAGGAGAAGCTGAGCTTGATGATGTGACGTTCGCCGCGCTCGGCGGGCAGCGGAACGTGGATGAAGGAGCAGGAGGCACAGATGCCAAGCAGGTCGCGGAAGTCCTCGTCGCGCAGAAGCTCGTCGCCGACGGCGGGATCAGGATAGAGCAGGGTGTTGACCGGATCGAGGACCGGCTGCACAAAGGGTCTCGACGCACCCGCGGTCTTGGTCGGGATGCTGGCGAGGTAAGTGACCAGGGCGTCGCTGAGCTGGAGAGGAGGTACATCGGGGGGCCGAGGAGCTGACCCGATCGCACGTGAGGCAGCGGTGATCAGCATCGCGCCGGTGAGACGGGCGTTCTCCTGACGGGTGAGCATCGGGATCGCCTGGCCACTCTCGTCGCGCAGGTCGAAGTAGGCGAGACTCGAGCGGCGGGGGAGAATCGCGATCGGTAGGAAGAAGGTTCGGCGGCCGGCGAGGGTGACGTCGCCAGGGAGCTCGGTGGGGATACGGAAGTCGATGCTGAGGCGCTGGCGGACGGACTCGACGTCCAGCAACTCTATGGTCTGCACCCGGCGGTCGACCCATTGGTGGCCGCGACGCCAGAGCTCAAAGCTGACCGGGGCGACGGTGCGGAGCTCATCTGGGGGAAGCTCGCCGGTCCAACCCCAACGAGCGACGGGGAGCGGCGGATCCCCGCCACTGCGCTCTGCCCTCTCCTCCCCGCTCGGATCCGTGGGCGTCGTGGTCATCGCAACAGGAGGGTAGATACGGGGATGGCGTGGCCTCAGACCGAGAGGGCCTCGGCTTCGATATCAGCGGGGCCGAGGTAGTCGAGACGGGCGGCGTGGGCGGCGGAGCCGGCGACACGGGAGGAGTGCTGGCGGAGGGTGATCAAGCCCTTGCCGCCACGCTCAGCGTAGTAGGAGCCAGTCAGTTCCTCGACCGGCGAGCCAACGACAGCGAGCTCGCAGACGCCCTCTGTGGGGCGGTTGGCGTCGCGATCGGGGGGCGGCGCGGTGTGCTGGAAGACATAGCGCAGTACGTGGCGATGGTCTTCGCCGCGCAGCGAGGCGAGCAGTGAGATCGAGGTCGAGCCGGTGGCCGGGAAGTAGGCGCGGACGCGGATCTGGGAGTAGGTCTGGTGGATGGCGAGATAGAGCGGAGCCCTGCCAGCGTTGCCGCTTCCGTCGTCGGTGTAGCTGTAGGTGCCACGCCAGGTGCCGTGCAGGATCCTGGTGCCGGCGAGCTCGCCGAGCCGGCGCAGGAGCGGCCAGCGCCAGGCGGAGCGGTCGAAGAGGAGGACGGCAAGGGTGAGGACGCTGGTGGCGACGCCGACCGAGCGTAGGCCGGGAGCACCTTCAGCGCCGCCGGAGAGTAGGGAGACGAGGAGCATGATCGCCGCCGCGGCGGCGATCAGGAGCCGGATCCAGCCGGGCGAGGGCATCAGGATTTGGCGACGTACTGCCAGGCGGCGTGGGTGAAGCGCCGGGCCTCGTCGCGGCTCCAGGGCTGGTTTGCGTGGAAGAGGTACTTGATCGCGTTTACCTCGAGCCAGCGCTTCTCACTCTCGGACTCCTTGGTGTCTTCCCAGATGTGGGAGAGGACGGCGCGGACCCTGGGTGCCCAGAGGGTGGCGTCGAAGAGAGGATCGGGGCAGTTGTAGACGAGGGACTCGATGAGAAAGCTCGAGACCGCCGGGATGGTGCCCTCGTCGACCATCTGGTTCTCGAGGTTCTTGAGGATACGGACGACGCGCTTGAAAGCGCGGCCGGTGGTTTCGTTTTTGGCGACGCCGCAGCGATAGTGCTGGCGGGGGTAGTTGACGATCCAGTGGGCGGAGGGACGGTCGGGAAGTAGACGGATCCCCTGGTTGACGTTGAGAGGGGACCAGTATTGCTTGTAAGTGGTACAGGGGACGACGTCGGCGGCGAGAGAGCGGGAGCTCTCGCGGACAGTGAAGACCTTGTTGTGGCGGGTGACCGCGGCGGCGCCGAAGGTCTCAGCGAGTGCCTCTCCGACGGCATCCTTGAAGTCCATGATGCGGGTGCTGCCCTCAGCATCGCGGAAGGGGCCGGTGTAGGGACCGATACCGAGCGTGCTGCGGACCTGCTCCTGATCGGTGTCGGGGCCGTAGTGGGGATAGGAGATGTCGGTGTACTCGACAGCGATGTCGATGTCGCTGTCGCGACGGACGTTGGTGTTGTTTGCGTAGGAGCCCTTGGCGTAGATATCGATGCCGAGGCCACCGAGGCGGGGGTGGGCGGCGATCGCCTCGCGAATCAGCCGCTCCGCGTTCTTGGCGCGCGTGTCTTCGTCAGCGAAGGGCCTCTGGGTCCACGCCGCCAACTGATCCTCGGGGACGTTCGGCACGGCAATCGACACTACTCGAAGCGCGGCGGTCGATCTTGCCCGAAGCGCCAGGGTCTTCATGGGTCAGCCGCAGCACCTTTCACCGCATCTCCGCCGGGCCCTCCGCAGACGTGGCTTGATCAAGACCTCAAGGCGCGGCTCGCGCTTGGCATCCCCCCCCCCCCCCCCCAGCTCACCGAGTTGGGGCCACAGGTATCTAGCGTGTGCAGAAGGTCCCGGCATCCCGAAGCCAAGGCAAGCGAATGTCGGCCACTCGGCAGCTGGTCGATAACGCGATCGTGGCAGGCGGTTCGATGAAAGTGCCAGAGCATCGATGCAGACACAATCCGGACACATCAGATTCATTTCCTCGGCGGGCCGATTCGAGGATTTACACGCGGACTATCCCTGCGATTTGCAGGGACTTCTTCAAGGCTTTCCTCTACTAGATGACGAGATCACGGAAGTAGTCCTGGTCACGGTGGCTCCGTGATGAACGCTTTAGCTGGTCATCGCAATTCGACCCTCGAGGAGGAGGTGAGCAGGATGGGGAACATTCCCGTGAACGACCAGTCTGGCCCTAGAGTCGACATCCGTTGGGCAGACGGTCAAAAGCAGGTGTACACCGACGGCGGCAGTCGGGTGGACATCTACGAGAACGGCGCGGGGCATCCGGACGGTCCCGGTCACGATCACTACTGGTTGACCTATGACCAGCAGGGCCAGATGACCGGCTCGGGCGGCATCCAGCGCTAGGAGGGTGGTAAGAGGTGGGGCGTGACATAGCCCCACCTCTTACCGCTTTACATCGCTATGAACACTTCGATCTCATTTGCAAAGAGAAGCATTGCAGCGCTCCCGGGACGGGAGGCCGGCCGCCTCGAGGCGCGTGACTGGCGTCTGCTGGCATTTCTGATCTGGAGCACCCACCTCGCGGGACCGGAGGGCCAGCGACGCCTCAGCTACGCAGAGCTCGAGCCGCTTCTCGGCCTGAGCAGCCAGGCCGCACTTCGAAACGCGCTATCCGCTGTGAGACGAATCTTGGGCGCCACTGGCCGCAGCGACTTCATCGAGACCTCCGACGCAACTGTCGATATTGCCTGCGGCAATCCCCTAGATAGTGACCTGAATCGGATGCTGAGCGCCTGCGGTGAAGAGGACCCGCTGGCACTCGTCACTGTGCTCGGATCGATCACCGAGGCTACGCGCACCATCGAGGATCTGCGAACGATCCTTCGGCCCAGAGCCCGCGCGAAGCGTGCCCAGGTGAGCTGGCTCGAGGACATGCTGGAAACACTCGCCCGCAATGTGCCGAACAGTGCCCCGGATGGCACCGACGGCGCGAAGCGCCCTGCCGTCGGCGACGACACGGCTCCCTACCTGAACGTCTGTGTAGAGGAATGCGCCTCGATCGACCCACGGGGCCTCGGCAAGAGCTCCTCTGCGCACGACGGCAGCCTTCCCCTCGAAGACGTCTACATCTCGCTGGTGGTCGGACCAGGCAGCGAGGCGGAGATCAGCGCTGATCGCGAACTGGAGAGGATCGAATCGACTGAGGGTGAGCCTGGGAATCGGGCTGTCGTGCTCGCTGAAGAAGGCCTACTCCTATTCAACGAGGCCGAAGAGGTGCACTTCAGCCAGTTGATCAGGAAGAGCCGCTGGACCGTTGTTCTCGGCAAACCCGGAATGGGCAAGACAACGTTCCTCCAGTGGCTCTCGCTCTTTCACGCTCGGGCGCTGCTCGCGGGAGACACGCGGCTCGAGGTAAGTGGCGAGCAGCTGGGGCTGGGCTCGAAGTCCGTGGACCTGGGGCCGGCGCGGTTGCCGATCCTAGTCAGGGTGAGTGATTGGGCAGCTTCAGGCTCCGAGGGCGAGCCGCCTGAGCTTCTGGACTACCTTGCAGAACAGATCGCCGAAAAGCGAGATCTGGATATCGACCGCACGGGCGCGGAGACGCTAATCCGCCGATGGCTCGGCGCTGGGCGCGCACTGGTGCTCCTTGATGGGCTCGACGAGGTGGCTGATGCTGTGAAGCGCACCGATATCGTCGGCAGAGTCGAGAGATTCGTTCGCACGTATGTTCAGGATCCGCTTGTGGGTAACACCTTGGATCCCTGGAGCGAGGGCAGTAACGAAGTCGAGTGGTGGCAGGTGGAGTTTTCGGCACCCTCGGGAAGCGGCGGCAACCAGGTCGTGGTGGCGAGTCGCGAGAACGGCTACAAGGAAGCCCCGCTCGGCGGGCCGTTTCAGGTCGTCAAGGCGCAGGCATTGAGCCTTGAGGCGATGGAACGCTTCTGCCGGCGGTGGTGCCTTGTGGTCGAGCGCTCGCGCTCGCGCTTCTCGAAGCTCGACTCCGCGGAGATCGAGAGGCGGGCCTCCGAGAGCGCTCAGTTGTTGATCGATGCGCTACGCGGACACGAGAACATCCGCAGGCTGGTCGAGAACCCGTTGCTGCTCACCGTTTTGGCGATTCTGCAGGGAGATGCGGCTCGCCTTCCGTCTACCCGCATCGACCTATGCGCGGAAGCAAGCCGGGTCCTGCTGGAACGACGCGACGTGGATTGGTCAGAAGAGGATGTGAAGGCAGTCCTCGGCCCGCTGGCACTTTGGCTCCACGAGAACCGGCCACGGGGACACGCTCCGGCTGACGCAATCAGAGCGCAGCTGAGAAAAGGCATTAAACGAGTCGCCACCCGAGACATAGACGAGGAGGTGTCAGCATTCCTCGAGGCCGCAGAACGCCAAGCCGGTCTGCTTGTGGAGGTCGGGCCCGGTGAGTTCGGTTTCGCCCATGCCACCTTCCGGGAGTACTTCGCAGCGATTGAGATAGCGCGAGATCGCAAGTCCCTCCCTTCCTGGCTGAAAGGCCACATGCACTCTGCACGGTGGGGAGAGGTCGCGGTACTTGCGGTTGCGGCGACCGCAAAGCACAGTCAAGAAGATGTCGAAGAGATCCTCCGAGAGTTTCTCCAGGGTAGATCAGGCCTGGAGAAACTGGTTCACCAGGACCTTCTCTTTGTCGCTACCTGCCTGGTCGAATCGCCGAGCACCCTTGCGGTGCTGACCACCGAGGTAACGGCCATGATGCTCGCTGCGGCCCGGGACGCAGACGCGAGCGGCTTTGAGGCCACGCGCGACGAGCTCATAAACATGTTGCGCCTCCTGAGACGCGCTCACCCGCGCGTGGCGCTATCGGGAATGGTCGAGGCCCTGCATGACCCTGAGATCTCGCCTATGGCAACGACCGTCCTGGCCGATGCACCGGCCGAAACACCCGGCCTGCTGCTCGGACTCGACGATGCCTGCAGGAGCGCCTCACGCTCCCCGCTGGCAACGGTGGCGCGTGCGAGGGTTGCCACGGAGCTTCTTAAGCAGGGGAACGAGCTGGAGGCCCATCTGCATCCACTTGGGGATCTGTTCGCGCAGTACGAAGGTGCGCTGGAGGCGTTGAAGGATTCGAAGTTGAGCCCGAAGCTCGATGACCTGAGCGCCCGGGTACAGCCCCGGCTCTACGGAGTCTTGCGTTGGCTCTTGGCCAGTGTGCAGGCGGACCCCATGGTGGCCGGGTCGAACGACCTGATCCCACGCTTCTGCAACAAGCTACGCGAAGCCCTTTCGGAGTCGGTCGGCGCCGACTTCAGCGCAGTGGCAAGGCTCGCGCTCGACCTGGAACCCCGGAGTACCTCCGAGTTTCTCGCCAAGGGATTTGCCGACGCGAGGGTAGATAGGGAATCGGCAGCGAGGCTCTACGCCAGCCACCCCGAGGCACTGCCGGTTCAAACGGAGCTCGCGAACTGGCTCAGCTCGCTTGAACCGGCGCAGGCGACCGCGCTGATGCGGCGACATCATCCGGGCGCCAGCCTGCGGCTGATTTATCTCGGCTGGCGCTGGGCCGGACCTGAGCAGCCAGCAGAGGTCCGTGAACAGGCGCGGGCATTCCTATGCAGGACGGCCGCTCAGTTCAAAGAATTGCCGATCACGACCACCGGGCTGAAGACCCTGGCTGCGCTTCTCGACGGTAATGACAAGGATGAGAATGTGGGCCGTGCGCTGCTCGGAGTGATCGGTCTCGATAAGGGGGCCGAGAATGTGGGGGTCCTCGAAGCCGCAGATGAGATTGCTCGATCGAGCGCTGACCCCAGAGCCACCGCTTGCGCCCTGATTCTCGCGGAGGTGCATGGCCGAAACCTGACCCGAGAGCAGTACCTGCTGCTCG
Organism: Solirubrobacterales bacterium; assembly: GCA_025450195.1. Classification (GTDB taxonomy): domain Bacteria; phylum Actinomycetota; class Thermoleophilia; order Solirubrobacterales; family 70-9; genus VRUE01. The sequence goes on from JANWHW010000036.1 coordinate 12,844, forward strand.
CGAAAGGCCTCAAGAGCGAAGAGTTCCTTCGGACGAGAATCCTCAAGTGCCTGTCGATGACTCGCGCCGAGTCGACCGTGGGCGACGAGACGCTGGCTCTTGCGGACTCACTATCGGCGGAGTCCCGCAGCCAGGGGGACCTGGCGGCAGCCGACATCCATTCCAAAGTCGCCTCGCAACTCGTACACAAGGATGGCTCGCGACTGATCGCGGGAGCAAAGGCGGGAAAAGAATGGGCAGGGACAGGTTTGCTGACCCCAAACGCAGCGCGCACGGTGATTGGGTCCCTGCCGGATCTCGAGCCGAAGACCGCGGCGCTACTCGTCGACGCTCTTCGTATGCGTACCAGGGACTGCGTCCCGCACGGCGTAAGTCTCCAGCCGGTTGAGTCGCTTGCCTTGGAGAGTGCTGATGCCAAGCTTCGCTGTCTTTCGGCTGCGCTGGTCGCAGGAGAGCTGACTCTTTGCGACGATTTCGAGGGCCTGCGCACGTTTCTCGAGAGCCTCCGGGGTCTCGACGCCGAGGCGGCCATCGTTGCCCTCATCTTCTCTGCCCATTGCCTGCCGGCAGCAAGGACTGATGATCTTCAAGCAGCCGCGAGCAGTCTGGGCGCACTCGCACGGAAGCTCTACTTGCGCGGAGGCCTCAGGTCATCCTGGGGCGAGGCGGGTGCGCGGCTCGCCGTCGATGTCCTCTTTGCGAGCAACCCGCAAGCCGCGCTCCACCTCCTTGGAGAGCGGACCACCTCCCATGAGGAAATGGCGACCGCGGTGATCTTTGCGATGTCGGTCGACCAATCGCTGCCACGCGGCTTTCTCGATCAAGACGGGGCGACGTTTCGACCAGAGAATGGTTTGGTGATGAGGCGTCTGCGCGAAGTGTGCGGCACATTCTCGGGCGGGGACCGCGAGATGAGCGCAGTCATTGCGGCCGCGATTGCTGCGCTCGAGACCGACGATTGGCAGACCAAGCGAGCGGCACTGATGGCTTTGGACGCCGCCGCGTCGGCACATCCGGCGCTGTTCATCAAACATGCCGCACGCGGCTCGCTGCGCCAAACAGTGCTGACGGTGGGCAGCGACATGCGCAGCTTCTCCACCCGCCGGCTGGCGGCAGCGGTCCTCGCGCATCTGCGGGTGCTGGACCAAGAAGCCCTAGGGGTTCTCAGCGAGGTATGTCGTGATAGCGCCTGGGTCAGTGCGGAAGTCGTCGAGCGCTGTCGCAGTTTCGAAGAAGCCGAGGAACTCGACATCGGCAAGGTGCTCATGCTTCTCGATTCCGCCAGTCCAATCGCAATCGAGGCGGCTACGACTCTGCTGTTGAGTTTGACGCGGTCGGCTCCGACCAACGGGATCGGTCTCGCACAACGCGATGAGGCAATCTCAGCCTTAGTCAAGCGGGTTACATCGGGGGACCGGATCCTGGATTGCTTTTCCACCGCAGAGCGGCGAAGCCTTAGACGCATGCTCCAAGAAGGCCTTAACTCCGTCGTGCGAGATTTGCCGGTGATATCTGCGAGCCGGGCGCGGTTGGGGGCAACCGCGCTGGCCAGAAACTGGGGACCCTCAGAGCTGAAGCGAATCCACCGAACCGAGCAGGCGCCGGGTCGTGCCATCTCGCTTTCGGAGATCATTCGCGAGCAGGTTGCCCGCAATCGAGCGTCGAGCGCGGCACCGGAGTTCGAAGTCGGCGATCGTAAATTCGGTCCACACTCTCAAGGTTTTGATGACTTGAGCCCCGAGGGCTGCGCTCTATTGCTCAGAGCCTCCTACGAGGCCTTGGAGCGTCGTGTCGGAGTGGCGTTAGCGAACCGACTCTCGGAAAGACAGCTGGATGAATTCGAGATCTATTTCCAAGTGGACGACGAGAAGGGGGCGTTCACCTGGCTGGCCAAGACCGCGCCGGACTATCCGGAGGTCGTGGCCAAAGAAGCTCACGCATTGGACACTGAACTTAGGGAGCACCTCAATGACCTGAAGGCGCTGATTCGATTGCTGCTCGGAGAGACGGACGCTGACGAGACGCAGGGCTGATCGATCTGCGGCAGCCAAGAGTCGGGGGTTCGATCTCCCGCCACACCCCGAGCCGTAGTGCGTAGTGCTTGGACAGCGGACGGGCTGACGCCTCCCGCTGGTGGGGGCTCCGGCGCGAGGATTCGGCGACGCTCAATTCTCCTGCCTCCAGCATGAGAGGCGCTTCTACGGGAGCGGCGTGGCCGCCATGCGCCGGCGTCGAGAAGGCGCTTCAGGCCGTCCATCACCGCGGAATCGACCCTCCAGGCCGCTGATCAGGTTCCTGACATAGTCGATCTTGTCAGGCCTGACTCCTAGCGTCTTGGCGACATCGGCGGCGACGATCCCGAGGAGCTTTTTCACCTCATTTCGGCTCCGGAAAGCAACGAGCTGTTTGGCGCCGAGCGTCACGAGAGAGCCGAAAGCCGGGGGGCAGCGCAGTCATGGATTTCGTTTCGTTTCGGCCATATGTAACGGCGTATCTGGCGTCCAGACTAGGGAGCTGGTCAGCCCGAGGGATGGAGCGGCTCGGACCAGACGAGCGCGGAGGTTGTCGGGTAGATCGCGGCGGTTACTCCTAGTAGACGCCCGGGGACGGTGGTTCCTGAGCGGACATTAGCCCCGTCCACTCGGGGTAACGCGCGATCATTCGACTACAAGTCGAACCTTATTTGCAGCGGATGCATGTCCTCGAATGTCCTCTGGTGCCCTGCGGTGCCCGTGCCTGTCGCTCATGAAGGAGATCCTCGGCAAGCAGCTGGGGTTGTAGGGCCCCGAAGGGAAACTCAGGTTCAGCTGGGACTCACGGGTCCGCTAGCGTCCGGGGACCGATCCACGGCAAAGGAGGCGTCGATGCTGTCCTGGTTCGCCAAGAGGATGATCGCCCATAACATGGCGAAGGCAAGGGAAGGCGATATCGAGCCGACCCTGAAGATGGACGCGGAGGACGTCAAGTTCCGCTTCCCGGGCGACAGCTCATGGGCTACCGAGCTGGAAGGCAAGGAGAAGCTGGAGACGTGGCTTCGCCGCTTCGCCGACGTCGGCCTCCAGATCTACCCCGATGAGGTGGTGCTCCAGGGCTTCCCCTGGAAACAGACGATCTGCATCCGCGGCACCGACTTCCTCGACGCCCCCAGTGGCGAGCGGGTATATGAGAACCGCTATGTGATCTGGGGGCGCATCTCCTGGGGGCAGCTGCGTGAATACGAGGTCTACGAGGACACCCAGAAGAGCAAGGCGCTCGACGACTACCTGGCGTCGACCGGGATGCTCTGAGACACAGCCCAACCCGTACGATCCCGGCGTGATCTACCTGCTTCGACACGGGGACGCCGAGCCAGGCAACGGGGACGATGCGGCGCGCAAGCTGACGCCAAAGGGTGAGCGCCAGGCCAAGGCGGCCGGGCGAGCCCTCGCCGCGCTGAACGTCAAGATCGACGCCTGCCTGACCAGTCCAAAGGCGAGAGCGGCGCAGACAGCCCGGCTCGTTTGCGATGCCCTGTCGGTTGAGCCCGAGACAGCGGTGGAGCTCCGCGGCGGAGGCTTCGAGGCGCCGGCGCTGACCGCTGGTCGCGGGGAGGTCCTGCTGGTCGGCCACGAGCCCGACTTCTCCGCCGAGGTCGGGCGCCTCACCGGCGGCAAGGTGAAGCTGCGAAAGGGCGGCCTCGCCATCGTCGATGGCAGCACCCTGGTCGGCCTTCTGCAACCGGGCGACCTTGCGGCGATTGCCGGAATGGCAAATGCGGAGGTGGGTGCATGAAGCTCTGCCGGTTCCTACGGGACGGACGACCACGCCTAGGCGTGGTCGAGGACGGCCAGGTCTTCGATCTATCGGCCGTTGCGCCCGAGCTGCCGGCCGAACCGGCCGCCGCGCTCGACGCCAGCGGCGGAGTCGACGCTCTTGCCGCCCTCAAAGCAGGCGCGAAGGCCGGATGCGCACTGGAGGAAGTGCAACTGCTCAGCCCGGCGCGGCCGCGCAAGTACCTGGCGATCGCCCTCAACTACGCCGATCACATCTCCGAGACCGGCATGGAGGCACCCGAGGTGCCGACATTCTTCACCAAGCAGGTGACCTGCGTGGTCGGCCCGGATGCGCCGATTCACAAGCCCAAGGTCTCCGATCGCCTCGACTACGAGGGCGAGCTGGCGATCGTCATCGGTAAGCGCTGCCGGCACATCTCGGTCGATCGCGCCGCAGAGGTCATCGCCGGCTACACGATCGCCAACGACGTCTCGGTCCGCGACTGGCAGATGCGCGCGATGACGATGACGGTCGGGAAGTCCTTCGATACCCACGGACCGCTCGGCCCCTGGCTCGTCACCGGCGATGAGCTGGGCGATCCGCAGCAGCTCGGCATCCGCACTTTCGTCAACAATGAGCAGCGCCAAGACGGCAACACCCGCGACATGGTCTTCGACTGCTTCCAGCAGGTCTCCCACCTCTCCGAAGCCTTCACTCTCGAGCCGGGCGACGTGATCGGGACCGGCACTCCGGCTGGCATCGGAGCCACCATCCAGCCGTTCCCAGAGGGACTGCTAAAGGTCGGGGACGTTGTGCGGATCGAAATCGACGGGATCGGCGAGCTGCGCAACGAAGTCGTCGCCGAGCCGGATGGCTTCATGGTCCAACCGGGCCAGCCCAGCTGAGCCTGCCAGACAGCCTCCGCACCAGAAGCGTACGATCGGCGCAGAGTAGGCCACACATCCAAAGGAGGAGAGTCGATGCTCTGCGCACTCACGGTCCGGAAGCTGAAGCCCGGTTCGATGGAGGACTTCAAACGGGCGTTCATCCCTAACGACGAGATGGAGGCGCCGCCCGGCTGGAAGAAGTTCTACGCCCTCCAGAACGTCAATGACGAGAACGAGGTGATCACCTTTGGCCTCTTCGACGGCACGCTCGAGCAGCTGCGCGAAGGCCAACAGGGCGGCGAATATGACGAGCGGCGGGCCAAGGCCGACGAGTTCGTCGAATCGGTCGGCGCCGACGGCATCTTCGAGGTGGTCGAAGAGCGCTCGATGGAGTAGGAGCGCTCATAACCCACCCGGCGAAAGACTGGGTCAGTGAAGCAGCGGGTCAGCCTGATCACCCTGGGGGTCAACGACCTCGGCGTGGCACGCCAGTTCTATGAAACCCTCGGCTGGAAGACCGGCGCCGAGCCCGGGGATGATGTTGTCTTCTTCCAGGCTGGTGACATGGTCCTGGCGCTTTGGGACCGAACCCGCCTGGCCGAGGACAGCTGCGTCGAGGACGGCGGCGGTTGGGGCGGGACAACGCTGGCGCTCAACTTCGGCTCGACCGAGGAGGTCGACGAAATCCTCGAGGAGGCCCGTGCCGCCGGCGCGAAGATCGGCCGGGGGCCAGAAAGGACATTCTGGGGCGGCTACAGCGGGGTCTTCATCGACCCCGATGGCCACCCCTGGGAGATCGCCCACAATCCACACTGGACGATCACCGATGACGGCGGCATCAGGCTGTGATGCCCCCCGGGGGCCGATGAGGACGCCTTTCCTATGCGGTTCTGGCGACTGACTGGCCGGTCAACCAGGATCTGTCTATTCCTTGTAGCCTCCCGGGCCGACTCTCGACGAAGACAAAGAAGGAGAACGCAGATCGATGGGACTTCTTGATGGGAAAGCGGCAATCGTCACCGGGTCCGCCCGGGGGATCGGCCGCGCCACCGCGGAGCTGTTCGCCAGCGAGGGCGCCAAGGTGCTGATCAACGACCTCGACGCCGACGTTGCTGAGCAGACCGCCAGCGAGATCGCCGGCGAAACCGCGGTTTTCGCCGGCGATCTGACCAAGACCGGAGCTGCCGACGAGCTCGTCGCGACCGGAGTGGATGCGTTTGGCGCGATCGACATCGTCGTCAACAACGCCGGCTATACCTGGGACGGCGTCGCCCACAAGATGACCGACGAGCAGTTCCAGGCAATGCTCGAAATCCACACCGTCGTTCCCTTCCGCGTCGCGCGGGCGATGGCCCCGCACTGGCGCGAGGC
>JANWHW010000037.1 GCA_025450195.1 Solirubrobacterales bacterium
CATGCGCTCGGCGGTCCAGTAGTTGACCACCTTCTCGCGCGGCTGAGGATCGACCTGCGCCACCGGGTAGGCGACAGCCGGACCGGCCCACGCCATAGCGACGACGAGGGCGATGGCGACCAGTGCAAGCTGCTTTCTGCGCATGTTGAGATCCTCCCAGGAGCTCGTCGGCTGAGCGACGGCAGCATACCTCGTTGATGGGAGACCAACCCTTGGAAGACAGCTTTGGTTCTTTAGCTGCTCAACTTCCGTCGGCTGCGCTGCGCAGCGCAGCCAGGTCGATCTTGCCCATCGTCAGCAACGCCTTCATCGCGCGCTCGGCGCGCTCGGGGTCCGAATCGGAGAAGACCTCTTCGATCCCGGTCGGCACGACCTGCCAGGAGAGGCCGAAGCGATCTTTGAGCCAGCCGCACTGGGACTCCCTGCCGCCGTCGGTCAGCCGCTCCCAGAAGTAGTCGATCTCCTCCTGGGTCTCGCATTCGATCGCGAAGGAGACAGCCTCGTCGAATTTGAACTCCGGGCCGCCGTTGATGCCGACGAACCGCTGGCCTTCGAGCTCGAACTCGACGGTCATCACCATGCCGGCCGGCCGTGGCCCGGCCTCGGTGTAGTGGGTGACGTTGATGATCCGCCCTTCCTCGAAGACGGAGACGTAGAAATTCGCCGCCTCCTCGGCCTCTGTGTCGAACCACAGGTTGGGGACGATCTTCTGCTGCATGCGCCCGCTCCTCTCTAGATGTGCCTGTCTGTGCCATCTACCCGCGGCAGGCGTAGGCACTCATCGATCTGGCCGGCAACGATGTCGCCTCGCTCCCCCGAGACCATGCCGACGTGAGGGCCGGGCACGCGCTTGAGGCTGAGCCCGCCCTCCGCGACTCGTCGCCAGACGGGCAGCGGATCGGCGTATAGGTGCAGTCGACGAACCTCAGGCAGGAAGTAGGTGACGGCACCCGGGTATGGACCCGGCCGGAAGGCGTCGGCGGCAGCAAGGAACGTGCTGGCCAGCCGCTGATAGTGGGGGGCGACTCCCTCCATCCAGCTTGCCAGGGGCTCCTCGGCCAGCGCCGCTTTGGGAGAGGCCCGCCTCCCGCCGGTGCGCCGCCAGAGGTTCGGGATGACTTCACGCCAGAGCGCCCGGCCGGCCGCGCGGGGATCGGCGAGCGCGGCGCGCGCCAGGTGGAAGGGCAGCGCCGCCCGGTATCGCCAGCGCCGCGCCCGGGGAAGGCAGGCGGTGTTCAGCTCCCCGTCGATCAGGCCCAGCCACTCGACCTCCGCGCCCGCCTCGGTGAGCTGCCGGGCGATCTCGAAGGCAACCAGTGCCCCGAAGGAGTGGCCGGCCACCCTGTAGGGCCCTGTCGGCTGCACGGTGCGGATCGCATCGATGTAGGTCCGCGCCATCTCCTCGACGCTGGTCTGCGGCTCTTCGTCGGGCTCGAGGCCGAGGGCTCGCAGGCCGTAGACCGGGATGTCGGTCTCGATCGCCTGGGAGAGCTGGCGCATCCCCAGCACATCGCCCCAGAGCGAGTGCGCGAAGAAAAGCGGCGGGGCGCCAGAGCCACGCCGCAACAAGACCAGCCGGCCGGTTCGCCGGGAAGGATCGTCGATGACCGCGGCCAGCTCGGCGATGGTTGGCGCCTCGAGCAGCGTGGAGAGGGGCAGTTCCCTGTCCAGACGCTCGGCGATCAGGTGGAACAGCCGGACGGCAAGCAGCGAGGTTCCCCCAACCTCGAAGAAGTCGTCGTCATCGGCAAGCGACTCGATCCCCAGCACGGCCTCCCAGATCGCCCTCAGCCTCTCTGCGGTCGGAGCGCCCTCGGGCACCGCAGCCGGCTCCCCCCGGTCGATGCGGGTCGCCTCCGCCAGGCCCACCGCCCGCTCGATCTTCTGGATCGAATCTGGATTGGCGAGCGCGTGGCGGTTCGCGGCGGCGCGGCCGTTGACGGCGTCCCTGCCGGCTCGCTCCGAGCGCTTGCCGCTGTGCGTCACGGGCAGCTCGCCGACCGCGACGACCAGCTCGGGCACGTGGAGGGCGCTGGCGTTGCGGGCGATCACCCGCCGGATCTGCAGGGTGAGCTTTCCGTCGAGTTTCTCGCCGGCGTCCAGGACCACCAGGAGAACGAGGCGGGAGCCCTTCTCCCGTTGCTGTTCGACCGCCATCGCCTCCCGGATCTCGGGCACGTCGTGGAGCGCCTGGTAGATCTCAGCCGGGCCGACGCGAACCCCGTGGATGTTGAGGACTCCGTCGGAGCGGCCGTGGATTCGGGCCTGCCCGTCCTCGTCGACCTCGATCAGGTCGCCGTGGGTCCAGACCCCCTCGTTCTCGGCGAAGTAGGCGTCGTGGAAGCGGCTTCCGCTGGTGTCGCCGAGAAGGCCCAGCGGCCGCGATGGGAAGGGATTGCGGCAGATCAGCTCGCCGATCCCTGAGCCCCCCGGCGTCGTCTCCGTCTCGAGGGCCTGGACGTCGAGCCCAAGGCTGCGGCACTGGATCATCCCGCGGTGGACGGGCAGGTCGGGGTGCCCGAGCACGAAGCAGCCGACGATGTCGGTGCCGCCGGAGATCGACTGCAGCCGTACCGGGCCGACCTCCTCGCCGACCCAATCGAACTGCCAGTCGCGAAGTACCGAGCCGGTCGAGAGAACCGATCGAAGCCGGCTCGGCTGGGCTTCGCGCTTGGGCGAGTAGCCGCTGTCCTCGCACAGCTGCAGGTAGGTGGGACTCGTCCCGAAGACCGTGACGTCCTCCTCAGCAACGATCTCCCAGAGGGTGCCGGCGCCCTCCAGTTTGCCGTCGAAGACGACGATCGGGGTCCCGCAGGCAAGCGCGGAGAGCTGCCAGTTCCACATCATCCACGCCGCCGTCGTATTGAAGAAGAGGGTGTCGTCCGGCCGCAGGTCCAGGTGCAGGCGGTGCTCCTTGAGGTGCTCGAGCAGGGTTCCCCCAGCGCCGTGCACGATGCACTTCGGAGGTCCGGTGGTGCCCGAGGTGAAGAGCACGAAGAGCGGGTGATTGAAGGGAAAGCGCTCCCACCCGTCTGCGAGTGGATCGGTCGGGGGAGATGCCAGCAGATCGGAGAGACCGAGCACGGGGACCCCGATCCCGCTCGGCGCGGTGCCATCGTCGAGCGCCACGATGGCCACCAGGCTGGGGAGCGACTTTGCGACCGCCTCGACCCGGTCAGCGAGCGAGGACGACGCGCCGCTGCCCTCGCCGCGGAAATTCGCCATCAGCACCTTCGGCGAGAGCTGCTCGAACCTGCTCACTACCGCCGGGACGCCCATGTCCGGCGCGGCGCTGGAGAAGGTGGCGCCGATTGTCGCGGCGGCCAGCCCCCCGACGATCACCTCGGCGTTGCTGGGCGCTATCGCCGCGACGCGGTCACCCGCCTCCACTCCCAGGGACCGCAGGTGTCCGGCAACCGTTCGAACCTGCTCGCGCAGCTCGCCCCTCTGTATTCGCCGTGCCGGCTTCGTTCCATGGCGTGCGACCACGGCGATCCGCCTGTCGTCCTCGGGCGAACGGCTGCGGAGCAGGTTCTCCGCGTAGTTCAGCCTCAGGCTCGGAAAGAAGGTCGCAGCCTCGCAGCTGTCGTCAGTGCAGGCCGGCTCCGGCTCGCCCTCGCGGAGCGGGTCCGACCACTCCAGGAACAGGCTCCAGAAGCTGCGGTACTCGGAAACCGAGAAGGCGTGGAACTCTCGGGGCCCGGCAAACGACTGCTGGGTTTGCCTCTCGCAGAACTCGGTGAAATCGGCGAGCTGCGACTTGGTGGTGGGAGCCGAATCAACACGAAGAGGCATATCCATTTACGGCCCTCGCCGAACTTCTGTCCACGCCCTCGGTTGAGCTAACGAGTGGCTGACGCGATCAGTGGTGGGTCGAGAATACATCCGTTCCCATACGGCTGAGTACCCAGTCAAAAGTCGAGCGGTGCCGGAGGGCCCAGATCTCCCTCGGCCGCGCCCCACACCGCGAGGGCGCCGATGAAACCATCGCCAAGCGCCAGATCGAGAAGCGACCACTCGCCGGCGCTCGCGCCGGGTGCGGAGAGAAGGGCAGGTCGATCGCCGACGGATACCACGACGCTATCTAGGCCGGGACCGATCTCGGTGCCGATCGCCTTCACGCAGGCCTCCTTGCGGGTCCAGCACCTGTAGAACGCGCTCAGGCGCTCTTCCCCAGACCTTTCGAGGATGGCCGCTGCCTCGCTTGCCGCGAACCGCGACCGGACCAGGCTCTCCAGCTCGGGGACGTCGCGGATTTCCTCGACGTCGACGCCGATCGGGCCGTCGGCGGAGATCGCGATCAGGCAGAGGTCGCCGCTGCGGGCCAAGTTGAAGAAGACGTCGTCGTGACCGGCGGGTCCCGCCAGCCTGGGCTTGCCGCCGGGTCCCAGTGCAAATGCCAGCGAACCGGGCGAGCAGTCAAGGTACTGACCGAGCGCGGTCCTCAGCCCCGCCCTGGCCACGACGCGACGCCTCCAGACCTGGTGCGACTCGCGGCCGCGCCGCGCCTCGTCTTCGCCGAGGACGGACCCAATGGCCCCGTCGATCCACTCATCGGAGCGACGAAGATTGGCTTGCCAGACGCGCATCCGGCGAATCTAGACGTTCAGGCTCTTTGGGTTTGCTGGCTGCGGCGATTCGCTTTTGCCGAAGAGGCCGAGCTGGGAGAGTCTCTACTGGCTGGACCCTCCCAGCCTAGGAGCGCGAGCGTCTTGCCGTCAGACCCTCCAGAACTACCTCAACCGGCGAACGATGCTTGCCGTTGCCAGCCGCTTCACGGGCCTGCTGCAGCTCTGTGGCAAGCCGACCCATCTGGGCACCGAAGCTACCCACCTCCTTCGCCGCCCTGGCGAGATCCTGCGAGCGAACCTTGACCTGAGGACGACGGGAGAGCGCCCTGGCTCCGACCCCATGGCGACGGGCCTGCCGAGCGCCGAGCACCATCCCTCCGGCCGCTCCGGCAAGAGCCGCACCACCGGCCACGAGCGGAACCTTCGCTTTGCTCACCGCGCCGCCAACCGCGTGACCGGCATCCTTTGCGGTCTCCTCGACTGTGTGCCGGGCGGCGTCAATCCGCCCAGCCCCGTTCGCCGTCACTTTGCTGCGATTACGGGAACGCGAGGCACCCGCATTCGTGTTGCGTGGTTTCGCCACACGCGATTTGCTCGCTTTGCTGTTCGAGCCACGGGAACGCGGTGTGGGCTTCGGGCGCGCTTTCGTTTTCTGAGCCATCTCTTCTCCTCCTAGTTCTCCGCTAGTTGCTCCTGCCGAGCTCCCGCTCGCGCTGTTCGGCGCGCTCCTCGTCGAGCTCCGCCTCAACCTGCGCCCGCTTCGCCTGCTCCTCGGCGACCGCGGCCTCGGTGCGCCGCTCCTCCGCTCTCTCGCGGTGGTGGCGCGCGTCGTCACGCGTCGCGTCGGACTGCATGTGACCGAGTTCACGGCGGCTGTGGGCGCGCCGGGCAACCGAAACCACAATCGCGAGGACGATCAGAGCACCAATGACTATGGCGACGATTGCAAGGGCTGACATCGCTACCTCCTTACATTGAGGAACTCTTCTAGTGCCCCCTGAGCGGAAATCGAAACCGGCACGGTCTTTCGCAAATACGTCAGGCGAGTGCGACCAGCCCACACATCAAGTCGACTGCCTCGGACTCTGAGAGACCTTGCTCGCGAACGAGGGAGCGCCAGGTGAAGAACGAGACCGCGTGGCCGACTGCTGCCTCGACCCTGCGCCGCCTGGCGCCCCGCTCCGGTCGCCCGCGAACGATCGTCGCAATGGCAGCTGCGAGCCAAGCGCCCCTGAGCTCCACTGCGGTCTGCATCGCAGGCACCAGGGTGGCGTCGCGCGTGGTCCTCTCGAGCATCTCCTCACCTCTCTCGTACCAGGCGTAAAGAGCGCTCAGCGCGAGGTGCAGGCGCTCCTCGGGGTCGCTGACCGCGGCCCAGTCCGCCAGGTCGGGCAGGGGGTGCTGGGAGAGCCAGTGCGCGGAGCAGGCGCCGAAGAGGGCCTCTTCGTCGGGGAAGTGCCTGTAGACGGTCGCCCGCTGCACGCCGGCCCGCGCGGCGACGGCGCTGATCGTCGTCTTCGCCGGCCCGAGGGATCCGTGCAGGTCGACCGCAGCCTCGGTGATGCGCAGCCGCGTCTCGTCCTCGAGCTCGGCGCGGCGGCGCTTGCGGTACTGGCGCTTGATGGCTGTGCTGCTTTCGTTAGACATTCTTGTTCGACGAAGTTTGACACGACCGGCGGCGGCATGCTAGCTTCATCGCACATTACTGTTTAACGAAATGGAGGTTCACGATGTCAGCAGCACAACTCACCGAGACGCTCCGCCGCTTCGACGCTTCCCAGGGACCGCGCAAGGTCAGCCCCGACGAGGGCCCCGTCGCCCAGCTAGGCGGTTGCGACGCGCGCTTCCTCATCTTCGGGGAGGAATCGGGAGGCGGCTTCTCCCTGGTCGAACACCCGGTCCCGCCCCACTCCCTCTGCGCCCCTCGCCATCGCCACCAAGGCGTCGACGAGTACAGCTTCGTCCTCGAGGGCCGTATGGGCGCCCTGCTGGGCGACGATGTGATCTACGCCGAAGCAGGCGAGCTGGCCTTCAAGCCGCGTGACCAGTGGCACACCTTCTGGAACGCCGGCGACGAGCCCCTCCGCATCCTCGAGATCATCTCCCCCGCCGGCTTCGAGCACTTCTTCCGCGAGTTTGATCGGACTACCAAGGACGGCACTTTTGACCCGGTAGCCCTAGGCGAGCGCTTCGGCATCGAGTTCGACATGGAGAGCCTGCCGGCGATTTGCGCCGAGCACGGGCTGGTTCATCCGCTGCTTGGCTAGGGAGTCAGAAGGCCTAAGGCGTCGTGAACGTTTTGTTGTTGCCTTTAGTGGTTTTGTTGTTGTAGTTGGTGGCAACGACGCGGAAGTTGTATTTCGTCGCCGAGGCCAGGCCGCTGATCGCTTTGCTCACTTTGATCGGGCTGAAACCTCCGCCGATCCACTGGTCGGGAACCGGCACGCTGGTGCCATAGGAGGTCGTTTTGCCGTACTCGAAGTGGTAGGAGGTCGCGATGCCGTTGGGATTGATCGTCGCGTTCAGGGTTGCCGAGGTGGATTTGACTTCAGTAGCTGCTTCGGTCGTTGCCACCGGCGGGTCGGGCGTCATTTCCCACTGCTGCACGCGATTGTTTGAGGCGTCGACGAAGATGAGCTTCCAGGAGGAAGCGGGGCTGGTGATCCCCGTCGGGCCGTCGAGCTGGCCTGGCATCGATCCGGTTTCGCCGAATTTCTCCAGGTATTCCCCGCTCGAGTTGAACCTCTGCACGCGGTCGTTGCCGGTATCGGTTACCCAGGCTTTGCCCCCAAAATCAATAGTGATGCCGGTAGGCCCTTTGAACTGGCCGTTGCCGGTGCCTTCAGAGCCGAACTGAGCCTGGTAGGTGAAGCTGGAGTTGAACCTCTGCACCCGGTTGTTGCCGGTGTCGACAACCCAGATTCCGTTCGAGGAGTCGAGCGCGATGCCGGTAGGCCCTTTGAACTGGCCGTTGCCGGTGCCTTCAGATCCAAACTGAGAGAGGTATTTGCCGGCGGAGTCGAACTTCTGCACTCGGTTGTTGCCGGTGTCGGTCACGAAGATCTTGCCGGCGGAGTCAAAGTCGATGCCGGTAGGCCCTTTGAACTGGCCGTTGCCGGTGCCTTCGGTGCCGAACTGTGAGAGGTATTTGCCGGCGGAGTCGAACTTCTGGACGCGGTTGTTGTTGGTGTCGGTCACCCAGATGTTGCCCGAAGAATCGACTGCGATTCCCTTCGGTGCTTTGAATTCCCCGTTGCCAGCTCCTTCTTTGCCGAACTGGAAGAGGTATTCGCCGAATGGGTAATCGTCGCTGAACTTCTGCACCCGGTTGTTTTCGGTGTCGACGACCAGGAAGTCACCCGAGGAGGTGGTGGCGATTCCGGTTGCCCCTTTGAGCTGGCCGTTGCCTGAGCCCGCTTTGCCGAAGGCGAAGGCAAACCGATCGTCTGCGGAGGTCGAGAAGGTTTTGTCTTCTCCGTAGCTGGTGCCGTATTCGCTCGAAGCAACGAGACGGAAGTGGTAGGTGGTTATTGGCGAGATGCCTTTGAGTTCCCAGGAAACCGAGAGGTCCTGATTTGCGGGCCCAATCGATTTGGCGGGGGCCGGCACACTGGTGCCATGAGGGCCTTCCCCTTCTTTATATGGAGTGGTGTCGTATTCGAAGTGGTAGGTGGCATTGCCTTCGGGGTTGACTTTCCCGTAGAGGTAGGCGGAAGTCGCTTTGACTGCCGACGAGCCTCCGGTGGTGGCTTTCGGTGTGCCGGGGACGATCCAGCGCTGGATGCGGTCATTGTTGGCATCGGCGACCCAGATGTCGCCTTTGGCGTCAAAGGCGAGCGCCTTGGGCTGATACAGCTGGCCGTCGCCTGAGCCGTAGGTGCCGAATTTGGTCAGGTATTTGCCCTGGCTGTTGAATGCCTGGATTCGATTGTTTGAGCTGTCGGCGACCCAGATCACACCGTGGGGATCGACGGCGAGGCTATAGGGGAACGAGAATTTGCCATTGCCGGAGCCGTAGGTGCCGTATTTGGCAAGGAATTCGCCTTCTGCATCGAACTTCTGGATCCGGTGGTTGGCGGTATCGGCGACCCAGATGTTTCCGTCGGGACCAACTGAGACTCCGGAGGGGCTTTTGAATTGCCCGTTTCCTTCGCCTTCGGCGCCGAACTGGTCGAGGAATTCGCCTTCGGGGGTGAACTTGACGATGCAATTGTTGAGCCCATCGACGACCAGCAGGTCGCCTTCTTGGTTGAAGGCGATCCCGCGCGGGCTGTTGAGCTGCCCTTCCCCGGAACCCGGAGTGCCAAACTGGTCGAGGAATTCGCCTTCGGAGTTGTAGTGCTTTATGCGGCCGTAGTAGGAGTCGCTGACCCAAATGTCGCCACTTTCGAGGTCAATCGCGATGCCGTTGGGGCTTTCGAAGCCGACGCCGGGGCCGCATTCGTCGCCCGATGCAGCCGTACAGAGGTCCTGTTCTGCTTCGCTGGTGCCTTCTTCTTCTGAGTTCGTCTTATTGACCTCGTTGCCCACCATCAGGATGAACTCGCCTGTGGGGCTGAGCTTCTGAACGCGATGGTTGTTGCGGTAGTCGGCGACCCAGATGTTGCCTTCGGCATCAATGGCTACGCCGTGGGGGCGATCGAACTGCGGCGGTTCCCACTGGCTGCCACCTTCGCCGCTGATGCCAGAGTTCAGCGCCCAGAGCGGGGTGGTGATGGGAGTTTCGAAGGTTTTGTCGGCGCCATAGGTGGTGTCGACACCGTTTTCGGCCACCAGCCTGTAGTGGTATTCGGTGCCCATCTCCACGAGCTGATCGACCGTCGCACTCACGGCAATCGATTCCGTGCCAGAGGCGATGGTTTCCGGCGACGTGCTTCGCCCGTATCCTTCTGTCAGGCCGTATTCGAAGTAGTAGTCAGTCGCCGAGCCTTCGGGGTTGACCATGCCGTTCAATTTGGCTGAGGTGGCTTTGACTTCCGTGGCGGGTTCGGTGGTGGCTTTTGGCGATTTCAGGGTCGTGAAGGTTTTGTCTTCGCCCGG
>JANWHW010000038.1 GCA_025450195.1 Solirubrobacterales bacterium
CGCCGGCCCCACCCCGGCCGGCTGTGGGGTTTACATATACTAACTGCGGTGGCGGGTGGGTGTTGTGGGCGCCACCCCCCCCCCCCGGTGCGGGGGGGGGCGGGGGGCACCCCCCCACAACTCCCCGGTCCACACTCCGCATGCTGCGAGCAACGCCCTGCCCCGGGAAGCGATGATCTCTAGGTACACACGCCCGGAGATGGGGGAGGTGTGGTCCCAGCAGCGCAAGCTGGAGTGCTGGCTCGAGGTTGAGCTGGCTGCCACCGAGGCCTGGGCGGAGGAGGGAGTCGTCCCGAAGGAGGCCGGCGAAGAGGCGCGCGCCAAGGCAGCGTTCACGGTGGAGGCCGTCGATGAGCGCGAGCGCGTCACCGACCACGACGTCGCCGCCTTCGTCGACGTCGTCGCCGAGTCGGTCGGCGAGCACGGGCGCTGGATCCACTACGGGCTGACGTCCTCCGATGTTCTCGACACGGCTCTGGCCTTGCAGCTCCGCCAGGCCGGCGAGGTCCTGCTTGGCAGTGCGCGCGAATTCCGCGACGCGCTGATCGAGCGGGCGCTGGAGCACCGCGACACTCTCTGCGTCGGTCGCACCCACGGCGTCCACGCCGAGCCCACGACCTTTGGCCTCCGCCTCGCCGGCTTTGCCCTTGAGGCGGATCGCAACGTCTTCCGCCTCAACAACGCCTTCGAACAGCTCGCCTTCGGCAAGCTCTCCGGTGCAGTTGGCACTTACGCGTCGGTGCCGCCCGCGGTCGAGGCTCGGGTGATGGGGAGGCTTGGCCTGCAACGTGAGGACGTCGCCACCCAGGTAATCCCCCGCGACCGCCACTCGGTGCTGACCTCTCGGATCGCAATCGCGGGCGGAGGGCTGGAGCGATTCGCGACCGAGGTCCGCAACCTGCAGCGCACCGAGGTACGTGAGGTGGAGGAGCCGTTCGCTTCCGGCCAGAAGGGCTCCTCGGCGATGCCCCACAAGCGCAACCCGATCCGCACCGAGCGGATCACCGGCCTTTCCCGTGTGCTGCGGGGCTATGCCCAAACCGGCCTCGAGAACATCGCGCTCTGGCACGAGCGCGACATCTCCCACTCCGGCGCCGAGCGAGTGATCCTCCCCGACGCAACGATCGCCCTCGACTACATGCAGGACCTGGCGACCAAAGTCGCCACAGGGATGACGGTCCGCACCGACCGCATGCTCGAGAACCTCGAGCTGACCCACGGCGCGCTCTTCAGCCAACGTGCCCTCACCGCGCTGGTCGAGTCCGGCATGACCCGCGACGACGCCTACCGCGTCGTCCAGGAGAACGCCCAGCAGGCCTGGGACACGGGCACCGAGTTCCGTGACCTTCTTGCCGAGGCCGCCCCGGACCTCGACCTCGACGCAGTCTTCGACTACGACGCCTACCTCACCCACCTTCCCGAGATCTTCGAGCGCCTCGAAGCCCTACGCGGCTGAGAGCGCCACCGTCTCTTCAACCGCACCTTCTCGCTGGGTGGCGATCTCTCCGGCCAGGGCCTCTATTTCGGCCAGCAAGACCGGCGGGGGCTTGGAGATGTCGACTGCCCTGACGCAGATCTGGCAGTTCGCGTTCCTCACCATCAGGTCCCGAGGAGCGGCACCGCCATTCTTTGCATAGACGAGGTAACCGCGACGCATGCCAAGCGAGGTGCAGTAGGCGAGCATCTGATAGGCGTCGGCAGCCTTTGGCATCCCGCCCGCACCCAGTTCCTTGTGCTTGGCGTCGATCACCGCTCGAAGGGTGGCTGCGACACGCCAGACCACGTCGGGCCTGATCGAGACGCCGCCACCGACATCGAGGACATCCAAGTGCTGAAGGGTGACATCGCCGCCATGGGGTTCGAATGCCTCGGTCAGGGCAATCGAGAGGAAGTCCTCAAAGACAGAATTCATGTCGAAGACAAACGCAATGGAAGCCGTTGGCCCGGCGGTTGCCTGCAGTGAGCCGCCCCGCAGGATCAGCTGGGCAAGCCGCAGCGCCAAGCGGTAGCGCTCGTTCAGTCGCGTCCGCAAAGGCATCGTCACCTCTCGCGGGCGATCCAATAGGGCAACCTCGTCGAGGGTCGCGCGCAGCTGCAACAGACCTCGTCGGGCCTGCTGCGGGAGACGCGGAAACCTCAAGAGCGTGTGGGCGGCGCTCTTCAAGATCCGGTTCTCGGCAATATCCGTCGTGTAGTCGTCGTAGGTGACCTCGACCGGGATCGGCAACCCGGCACCGCGTGCGATCTGGTCGCCGAAACGGATCCGGCCACGCAGGCCCTGGCGGCGTTCATCAACCTGGACGTATCCGCGCAAGACCCCCTGCTCAAGCGCTCGAGATGCGTGCCAGGCAAAACCGCTGGAGATCGCCTGGAAGAGGTCGTCGTCAGGATCGAAGCTGGCCTGCTGATCGCTCCAACCCTTGGGATCAGCCGCATATCCGAGCAGAAAGTAGAGCTGACCCACCTCTATTCGCGGGTGGACTCGCACCTCCCAGGTAGGGCCGACAGCGACGCCGATCCTCGAATCGCCCGTCAGCCTCCAGCGCCCGTCAGGCTCGATTCCCACCTCTACCAGGCCGCTCTGCCGGATCTCCGTCGCCTGCATCGGCGCCAGCTCGAACACCTCCGAGCGCCAAGCCTGCAGTTCGAGGGACTTAGAGTGAATCCGTAGCCTCCTCGTCCTCTTTCTCGTTTGCCCCTCCACCACCCCGGAGGGACTTCAGCTCGAAGCGATCAAGCTGCGTGCCGCCACCGAAGTAATGCTCGTGGAGCAGAGGCATGATTTCCCGCTCCCATATCCGGTCAAGGTCCGGGGCCTTGCCATCTCCGTTCATGAAGTAGGAGGGTCCGATTGCGAAGTCATCTTCGGCGATCAGCGCGTTAAGTCGCTCAAGGAGCTGCGCTGGCTCCATCTCGAGCCCATGCTGCGCGAGCCATTTCTTCAGCACCGCGTTTACGGGGTGCTTGTTGGGCGAGAACTCGAGGAAAGAGAAGCGCCTCCGCAGAGCAGCGTCGACCAGTGCAATCGAGCGGTCGGCTGTATTCATGGTTCCAATCACCAACAGGTTCTTAGGCAGGCTGAACTCGTCCTCTGGCCAGTACTGGAGCCGTGTCCCGCGCTCCCTGTACTCCAACAAGAAGAGCAGCTCGCCGAAGATCTTCGGAATGTTGCCGCGATTGATCTCATCAATGATCAGCACGTAGGGATGAGCGAGATCTGCTTCGGCCTTTGCAGCGATCTGTCGCAGAGGTCCATAGGTGCGGCTGTAGCGCAGAATGCCATCTGAGCCGTCTTCCACCGGTCGGAAGCCACCGATGAAGTCCTCGTAAGCGTAAGAGGGGTGAAACTGAACGATGTCAGTGCCCCCTCCGTTTCGGATCAACTCTTTGGCGAGCGCCATTGCAACCCACGTCTTGCCAGTTCCCGGCGGCCCATAGAAGATGGCCTGTCCCTTGGCGATAAGCATCTCGACCGCTTCTTCCAGAAACGACTGCGGCAGGAACAGATCCTCTGCGACCTGGGCTCGCACGGAGGGGATCGAAGCTGTCACCGCTCCGCCAATCAGCGAACGCAATGCGGCGTCTTGCTCGGGGCTGACCTTAAAGTTAGTTGCGTTGGCGAACGCAATCACTTCGAGCCCTTTCAGGGTGTAATCCTCGAGCAGGTCGACGCGCTTGATCGGACTCGATAGAACGTCGTCGATCTCCAAATTGACTCTCGGCTCGGCTTCGTCCAAGGATCCCGACTTAAGCAGATATGGACTGTCTGGCTCGCCGGGCATCTCCTCGGGGTCGGTGAGGACAGTCGCGGTCGCGATCACCGCAGCTTCAGGGCCAGAGCGCCAGAGGTAAACGCGGTCGCCAGCATGTATCTCTTTGCGGTACTGCCGTACAACCCAGGCGAGATTCGACTCCTCCGAGATCGCCTGATCGATGTCGAAGATGTCTGGATTCGCCTGGAACATCCAGATGTTGGCCTCGTC
Organism: Solirubrobacterales bacterium; assembly: GCA_025450195.1. GTDB lineage: Bacteria > Actinomycetota > Thermoleophilia > Solirubrobacterales > 70-9 > VRUE01. The sequence continues at coordinate 3,984 of JANWHW010000038.1, forward strand.
AGGAGGCAGCGAATCCGGCGCCTCGATCTCCTCCCGACTTGCCGCCGCAAGCACTGCGTCGAGCAGCTCGGGTGGGATCTCATGGTCCTGCATTAGCTCAGTCGCTGCGGAACAGAAGGCGAGATAGCCCTCACCCGTGCCGGCACCAGGCGACGTTTTTGGCTGATAGCCAGGGTGAAGGCGCTGGAGACCTTTGTCGGTCGGCTGTAGCCAGACAGCGAATCTCTCCGACGCCCGAAGGTAGAGCAGCATCGTCGGATAGGACGTCCCCGACGAGGGGAGTAGCTTGCGATCGGCAAGCAGCTCGCTCACACTCTGAGCCGCTTGATCGTTGTCACTGCGCCAGACGCGCTTAGTCCAAGCATTAACTTTCTCGATATTGGCAGCAAGGCCATTGGCGGTCGCACCGACAAACGCCGGAGAGAATCGGCTCTGATAGTGCTTACCATTGTGCGAGTCGGCATTGAAAAGTTTGAGGAGCGCACGAAGCTGCTGCTCTTCCATCTCACCTGCCGAGTCATCGAGCAGTGAGCGCGCCTGGTCCTCGGCTTCCCGCCTTGTCTCGATTGCAGCGTCACCGTACTCGTCAATCACCCTCGCGACGAAAGTGGCGACATCCCCTATTGGCCCGGACTCCACCCCTTTTTCGAAGGGGCTGAATCCCGACGCATATAGGAGTCGCTCCATCTCCTTCGTCGACCAACCACTCAACTCACCACAGTCCCTCAAGCTTTGAAGGAGCAACCGGTTCAAGGCGACTGAGCCGAGGCTCTCGAAATCCTCACGGTCCTCCCCGAGTGTCCGAAGGTAGTGGGTCAGGTGAGCATGCGAGCAAATTGGCAGAACGTCGTCGGGAAAGTAGACATGGAGTGTCTTTGTTAGCAAGGCCGGCCCGCCTTGCAGCGCCGGGATCTGATCGATGCCTTCCCAGTTGGACACCTCGGCCTGTGCGAGAGCCTCGACGAAACCGCCCCGAACCGCCGTCCAAGCCTCATCGACTGATGCATAGCGGTTTTCCTCAAACCAGCACTCACCATCAGATTGCCGGAAATAGATGTGGTGCTTGCGTGCGCTACCACCCTTGATGCTGCCAAGGTCGGTCGCCTGGAACTCCATCCACCGGCAGAAATTGTCGGGGTGATCGCTCTGTCCTAGTGCATAGCGGTCGAGCGACATATCCGACCATCCGCTCTTCGGAAAGCGTTCGAGTGTGGCCGCCCGCTGTGCTTCGGCAGCTTCGATGCTCGTTGCCTGCACGTCCCTGTCGTAGGTCTCGAGCGCCTGGGCGATCAGTCCGCAGCTGATCATCGGCTGAGTCTAGTCTCGATCTTGTGCCCCGTGACTTCAACCGTTGGAGCAAATTGCTGCACTAATGAGCAATAGATAAGCTCGCAGCCATGGTTCTCTACACCTGCGGGCAGAAGAAAACGGGACCGGCTTTCGCTCATCCTTGCGCGAAGGCCGGTAAGGCGCTCGACGCGGCGGGATATGAGTACGAGATCAAGACCGTGAAGGGCTACCGGCTGATGGCCTGGACCTGGGGAAGCCGCAGCGAGGACCGAGCCGAGGTGAAGAAGCTGAGCGGCACCAACGAGGTGCCGATCCTGATCCTCGACAACGGTGAGGTGATCTCCGGGTCGAGCACGATCGCCCGCTGGGCAAAGGAACACCCGGCCGCGAAGGCCGCCGCTTAGGTTTAGGCCGTAGCCAGCTCGCGGGCCGGGTGGCACGCGGTGACGATCACAGGGGTGCCGTCGCGGGGAGAGAGCGTGATGTTGCGCCGGCCAATCTTCTCGGGCGCTCGATCGGCCTTGTGCAGCTCGCAGCGGGTGAGGATCTCGCGCAGCGCGATCCGCATCTCGAACTCGGCGAAGGCGGCGCCGATGCAGCGACGGATGCCGCCGCCGAAGGGGACCCAGGCGTAGGTGTCCGGGCCATCCTCGAGGAAGCGCTCGGGGCGGAAGGCGAAGGGCTCCGGGTAAACGTCTGCGCGGGTGTGGGTGAGCCAGATCGCCGGCGTGACGTCGGTCCCCGCCGGCAGCGTGATGCCGTCCGCGACCAAGTCCACGGCAAGGCGGCGGCCGGCCAGCGGCACCACCGGGCGAAGCCGCAGCGACTCGCTGATCGTCGCCCGCAGGTAATCGTCCTCCCCCGCTTCCAGCGAGTCGCGCAGGCGTTGCAGCTCGCGGGGGTGGCGGAGCAGCAGGTCGAAGGTCCAAGCCAGCGCCGTCGCGGTCGTCTCATGACCGGCGAGCAGCAGCGTCATCAGCTGGTCGCGCAGCTCGGTGTCGGTCATCCCTCCACCGTCCTCGAAGCGGCCCAGCATCAGTGCGGAAAGCATGTCGTCGCGCTCCTCCAGATCTTCGGCGGAGCGGCGCTCGGCGATCTCGGCGTAGAGCAGCTCATCGACGGCCCTGAGCTGCCCCTCGAACCTAGCCCATGGGCCGCGACTGCCGAAGCGGCGAGTTGCCAAGCCGATCAACTGGGCAAACGGCGAGGCGGTCTCCTCCAGCACCCCGGTGAGCAGGACGCGAAGCCGCTCCAGCCGCGGTCCCTCGGCGACGCCGAAGACGACCCGAAGGATCACCTCCAGGGTGACCGCCTGCATGCGCGGATGGATGGGGAACTCCTCCCCGAGCGGCCAGGAGTCGACCTCGGCGTCGACGATCTCTTGGACGATCGGCTCGTAGGAGCGCATCCGCTCGCCATGGAAGGAGGGAAGCATCAACTTGCGGTGGGCGAGGTGGTCGGCGCCCTCGAGCAGCAGCAGCGAGCGCTCGCCCAAGATCGGCTTGAGGATGATGTCGCGGCCCGGCGGCAGGTTGTGGGCGCGCTCGGTGTAGAGGGCCTTGATCGCCTTCGGATCGGAGATCATCACCATCGGCCGCTCGAAGCTGAGGAATTTGACGCTGAAGGAATCGCCGTGGCGCTCGCGGCACTCCTGCATGAAAGGCAGTGGTCGAAAGGCCCATCTGAGCGTTTGCACCAGTGCTGGGCTGTTCGGTTCGGGAGGCAGTGTCACAGCCGGAAAGAATGGCAGAGCAACCCGGACATGTGCTCCGCTTCGGGGATGGTTAGCATCGGCTTAATGCCCTCGGTCGACGATTTGAAGCTCCATTCCTCCGGAAAGGTGCGGGAGATCTACGAGTGGGAGGACGACCTGCTGATGGTCGCCTCCGACCGGATCTCGATCTACGACGTGGTGATGCCGACGCCGATCCCCGACAAGGGAAAGGTGCTGACGCAGATGTCGCTGTTCTGGTTCGAGCTAACCGCCGACATCGTCCCCCACCACCTGATCTCCGAGGACGTGCCCGAAGAGGTCATGGAACGGGCGATGCGGGTGCGCAAGTTGGAGATGTATCCGGTCGAGTGCGTGGTGCGCGGCCATCTCTCGGGGTCGGGCTGGAAGGAATACCGCGACGGCGGCGCGGTCTGCGGGATCGAGCTGCCGGGCGGCCTGCGCGAGTCCGACAAGCTGCCCGAGCCGATCTTCACCCCGGCGACCAAGGCGGAGCTGGGCGACCACGACGAGAACATCGACTTCGAGCGCGCTGCTGAGATCGTCGGCGACCGGGCGCTGATGGAGGAGCTGCGCCGGGTCTCGATCGACGTCTACACACGGGGGGCCGAGCACGCGGCCGAGCGCGGCATCGTCCTCGCCGACACCAAGTTCGAGTTCGGGCGCCACGCGGGCGCCGAGGTGGTCCTCGCCGACGAGGTCCTCACCCCCGACTCCTCGCGCTTCTGGCCGGCCGACCTCTACGAGCCGGGCAAGACGCAGCCCTCCTTCGACAAGCAGTACGTCCGTGACTGGGCCGACGAGGCCGGCTGGGACCACAAGCCGCCGGCCCCGGAGCTGCCCGCGGACGTGATCGAGCAGACGCGGGCCAAGTACGTCGAGGCCTACGAGCGGATTACGGAGCGGAGCTTCTGAGCCGATGCGGAGGAAGCGTGCATATCTGGTGGTTCGCGACCGGAGCATCGGCGAAGGCCTGGTGATCTGATGGCGAGGGTCAGGGTGCTGATCCGGCCAAAGGAGGGAATCCTCGATCCCCAGGGGAAGGCCGTGGAGCAGGCTCTGCCGGCACTCGGCTTCGAGGGCATCGAGCACGTGAGGGTCGGCCGCATGGTCGAGTTGGAGGCTGAGGATCCGGCGCAGTTGGGAGAGCTCTGCGAGAAGCTGCTCGCCAACCCGCTGATCGAGGACTACGAGATAGAACAGGTTGATGCCTGACCAAGCCGCCCCCGGACGCGGAAGCGAGGGCCGGTCCATATCTGTTTCTTCCGGCCCGAGCGAGAGCAGAGGAGGCGGCGCTATATGAGATGGGGGGTCGTCCAGTTCCCCGGTTCCTGCGACGAGCGGGATGCGCTGCACGCCTGCGGCCTGACCGGCGAGGCGCGGCTGATCTGGCACGAAGACCGCGACCTCGGGCAGGTCGACGCGATCGTGGTCCCCGGGGGCTTCTCCTATGGCGATTACCTGCGGGCGGGCGCAATCGCTCGCTTCTCGCCGGCGATGGAAGCGGTGACCGAGTTCGCCGCGGCCGGGGGGCCAGTGCTGGGGATCTGCAATGGGTTCCAGGTGCTCTGCGAGGCGGGGCTCCTGCCCGGGGCGCTGCTGCGCAACGAGGAGCTGCGTTTCATCTGCCGCCAGGTCGACCTGATCGTCGAGGGATCTGTCGGCGAGTTTGGGCCGCTATCGGGTACCAAAGTCGCCGACAGTTCGGAGGGGAGCGAGACGCTCTCGATCCCGGTCAAGCACGGGGAAGGACGGTACTGGGCGCCGGATGATGTGCTCGACGAGATCGAAGCGAAAGGGCAGGTCGCCTACCGCTACGCGCCGGGCCAGAACCCAAACGGCTCGGTGCGCGACATCGCCGGCGTGAGGAACGAGGCGGGCAATGTCCTCGGTCTGATGCCCCACCCCGAGCACGCGGTGGACGCACTGACGGGGTCTATGGACGGCTTGAGGATCTTCGAGGCCGTCGCCGGAGCGCGGGCATGAGCGCCCCTGCCGCCAGCTCACCGCACCGCGAGCTGGGCCTGACCGATGCCGAGTTCGAGCTGATCTGCGAGAAGCTCGGGCGGGAGCCGAACGGGGTCGAGCTGGCGATGTTCAGCCTGCTCTGGTCCGAGCACTGCGCCTACAAGCACTCGCGCAAGTTGCTTCGGCGCCTGCCGACCGAGGGCGAGCGGGTGGTGATGGGGCCCGGGGAGAACGCCGGGGCGGTCGATATCGGCGAGGGCTACGCAGTTGCCTTCAAGGTCGAGTCTCACAACCACCCGAGCGCGGTTGAGCCGTTTCAGGGCGCAGCCACCGGCGTTGGCGGGATCCTCCGTGACATCTTCGCGATCGGGGCCAGGCCGATCGCGATCCTCGACTCGCTGCGCTTCGGAGAGCTCGACTCCGAGCGCTCCCGCTTCCTGCTCGACGGCGCGGTCCGGGGAATCGGCCACTACGGCAACTCGATCGGGGTGCCGACGGTCGGAGGCGAGATCTACTTCGAGGCACCCTACGAGCACAACTGCCTGGTCAACGCGATGTGCGTAGGACTTGCGCGGCAGGACGAGATGGTCCGGGCCGCCGCAGCTGGTGTTGGCAACGCAGTCGTGCTGATGGGCGCCTCGACCGGCCGCGACGGGATCGGAGGGGCCTCGGTACTCGCCTCGGCCGAGCTCGGCGATGGCGATGAGGCGAAGCGGCCCACCGTCCAGATCGGCGATCCTTTCGAGGAGGCAAAGGTGCTCGAGTGCTGCCTGGAGCTGCTGGAGAAGGGGCTTCTCGTCTCCCTGCAGGACCTGGGTGCCGCCGGCCTCACCTCATCGGCGGGCGAGATGGCTTCCGCCGGCGGGGTCGGCATCGACATCGACGTGGCGAAGGTGCCGCTGCGCGAGGTCGACATGGAGCCCTTCGAGATCATGGTTTCCGAGTCCCAGGAGCGGATGCTCGCGGTGGTCGAGCCGGCGAAGGTCGATGCCGTGCTGGCGCTCTGCGAGAAGTGGCAGACCGGTGCGGCGGAGATCGGCGTCGTCACCGACAGCGGCCGGATCCGGGTGCTACGGAACGGCGATGTGGTCGGGGACATGCCGGTCGAGGCGCTGGTCGACGGCTGCCCGCTCTATGACCTCAGCCCCGCCGAGCCCGAGGAGTGGATATACGACAATCGCGCGACGCTCGCCGGAGAGGCCTCAACCGAGGAGGCGCTGCTGGCGCTGCTCGCCTCTCCCAGCATCGCCTCGAAGCGCTGGGCCTTTGAGCAGTACGACTCGCTGGTCGGCTCGCGGACCGCGCGGCGGCGGGTCGAGGGTGGCGAAGCTGCTGCCGACGATGCGGCTGACGCGGCCGTGCTCGCGATCCCCGAGGCTGGAAACGCGATCGCGATCGCGATCGACGGCAATGGGCGGCGGGTTGCCTGCGACCCCTACGCCGGGACCATCGAGGCAGTGCTGGAGTGCACGCAGAACCTTGCCTGCGCCGGAGCCGAGCCGCTCGGCCTCACCAACTGCCTCAACTTCGGCAACCCGGAGAAGCCGACGCCGGCCTGGCAGCTGGACCGTGCGATCTCCGGGCTGGCCGAGGCCTGTGAGGCGCTTGGCGGTCCCGTCGTCGGCGGCAACGTCTCCCTCTACAACGAGGGACCGGAAGGCCCGATCTACCCGACCCCGGTGGTCGGCGTGGTGGGCGAGCTCCCGGATCCCGGCGTCCTGCCCGGCGGCGCCTTCGCTCGCGAGGGGGATGCAATCGCTCTGCTTGGCCCCTTCAAGCCCTCCCTCGCCGGCTCGGAGCTGGCCAAGCAGCGGGGAGAGTTGCGCATGGGCCTCCCCCAACCCGATATCGACGCGGTCGCCGCCGCCTGCGCCACCGTTCGAGGCGCGGTTCGCGCCGGCAAACTCGCATCCGTGCACGACATCAGCGACGGAGGTCTCGCCTGCGCCCTCGCGGAGTCCGCGATCGGCTCCGGCCTCGGCTGCCGGGTCGACCTATCGCCCTTGCTGGAGCGCGGTTGCTCAGTTGAGGAGGCCCTCTTCGGCGAGGGTTCGGGCGGTTTCGTCCTCAGTGGGCAGCGGACTGAGCTGGAACTGCTCGGGGCTCTAGTGCTTGGAGAGGTTGGCGGCAACGCGGTTGAGATCGGCGCCGGCGAAGCCAGCGTCTCGATCGCGGTCGAGGACGCTCGAAGTGCCTGGCTCTCGCTCAGTGTCTGAGCGCCTGACACCGCTGGGCTCTCGATCGGCCGGTTAGCCCTCGTCCTTGTATCGGCGCCGGGCGATCTTCAGGGCGTCGCGGAACGGCTCCGCGAGGGCCCCGGAGAAGTCGCTGACGTCTGCCTCCCACTCTCGAAGCGTAGGTGGACCATCTCCCGATCGATCGACCTCCGCAAGGGTCGTCTTGACTTCATCGGGGTCCATGGCCACGACGAGCAAGATCTCTTTCCGATCGGGATGGGTTCCTGGCCTGACCCCCGGCGCCTCGGGATGCGCGTCGTCCTCCATCTCAACCGCGAAGGCGCTGAGGGTGATGGAAAAGAGGCAAATCTCTTCCTCCACGATCCAGCTTCCCAGCGCTTCGATGACTTCGAACTTCGCCTCCTCGGTCTCGAACTCCAATTGCAGTTCGATCAGGCTGTCCATCTCGCTCCACTTGGCAGCGATGACACTGGGGGGCCAGCTCTCGTCCGGATCCTCAAGCAGCTCTCCGATCTGCTCCGCCCGGGCCATCGCAACCTGGAGGAGCTTGCCGAGTTTCGGATCGTCACCCATGCCACTGCGAGCCTAGCTGGCTGGCCTGGAAGCCGCCTGAACATCCGGGCCCGGCGATCTGAGAGGCTGGGGACGTGCTGACCGACAGGGTGGAGCGCTGGCGCGAATCGGGGACAATGGAGGACGTCCTCGGCAGGCAGCTGTTCGTCCACCGCCGCGAGGGTGCCGAAGGCCCGGTGCTGCTGTTCCTGCATGGCTTCCCGTCCAGCTCTTACGACTGGCGCCGCCTGCTCGAGCTGCGTCCGGATCCCACGGCGCTGGCCTTCGACTTCCTCGGCTTCGGCCTTTCCGAGAAGCCCCGCGACCACGTCTACACGCTGGCCTGGCAGGCCGACGCCGCGGAAGAGCTGGTGAAGCGCGTCGGCTCGCCCCCGGTCTTCCTCGTTGCCCACGACATGGGCACCTCGGTGGCGACCGAGCTGATGGCGCGTGACCTTCGCGGCGAGCTCGACATCGAGCTCGCGGGAGCGCTGCTCTTCAACGGCAGCATGCTGCTCCACCTGGCAAGCCCAACCCTTGGCCAGCGACTCTTGCGCAGCAGGCTGGGGCCTGTGTTCGCCCGGCTGACGTCCGAGCGCGGCTTTCGCCTCCAGTTCTCGCGGGTCTTCTCCCCAGACCACCCGCTCAGCCCCGAGGAGGCAGCGGACCAGTGGGCGCTGATCTCCCACAACGGTGGCGCCTCTGTCGCTCACCGGACGATCCACTACATGGCGGAGCGCGAACGCTTCACCGAGCGCTGGCACGGTGCGATCCGCGACTGGCCCGGCTCACTGACCCTGGCCTGGGGCCTGCGCGACCCGGTCGCGACTACCGCCGTGCTCGATGGCTTGCGCGAACTGCGGTCGGGGGTCGATGCGATTGAGCTGCCCGACGCCGGGCACTACCCGCAGATCGAATGCCCTGAGCAGATGGCTGTGGCGCTCGACACCGCGCTCGTACGGGCCGTGCCCAGATAAACCCACGCCCGGCGGGTGCGGTTATCTGGGCCGGTCCTGCGGCGCTGGTACTCTCCGTGGGTAGGCAGTCCGCCTGCGCGTCAAGTCCTTCAAAACCCGAGGAAAGCGCGCCTTTTCAATTGACCGAGCGGCCCCTCATCGACCGCGATGGACCGCGCGACGAGTGCGGAGTGCTCGGCGTATACGCACCCGGCCACGACGTCGCTCGCCTCGCCTACTTCGGGCTGTACGCGCTGCAGCATCGCGGCCAGGAGTCAGCCGGAATCGCCACTTGCGAGGGCGGCCACATCACAACCATGCGGGATTCAGGGCTCGTCTCCCAGGTCTTCGACGAGGAGAAGCTGAAGGCGCTGGAGGGCGACATGGCGATCGGCCACGTTCGCTACTCGACCACCGGCGGCGGGTCATGGGAGAACGCGCAGCCGGTCTGGCGAGACGACGGCCGCGAGCTGGCGCTTGCCCACAACGGCAACCTGACCAACGCGGTCGAACTCTGGAACGAGCTGAAGGCCGAGGGCATCGCCTTCCGTGGCACCTCGGACTCAGAGATCATCGCTGCGCTGCTCTCCTCCAGCGACGGCAAATACATCGAGGACGTGGTCGCCGACGTCATGCCCCGGCTGGAGGGCGCCTACTCGACGGTGGCGATGACCAAGCACGCGATCGTCGCCTTCCGCGATCCCCATGGCGTGCGCCCCCTCTCGCTTGGACGGCTGGGCGAGCGCTTCGTCGTTGCCTCGGAGAGCTGCGCCTTCGACATCATCGGCGCCGAGCTGATGCGCGAGGTGCACCCGGGCGAGATGGTCTCGTTGACTGAGCGTGGCCTGGAGACCCGGCAGGTCGTGCGTGCGGGGAGCCCCGCTCACTGCGTCTTCGAGCACATTTATTTCTCCCGCCCTGACAGTCGCCTCGAGGGCAAAGTCCTACAGCAGGTGCGAGGCAAGATGGGTGAGATCCTCTGGCGCGAGGCCCCCGTCGAAGCCGACCTGGTGATCTCGGTCCCCGATTCCGGCAATCCTGCAGCGGCGGGGTTCGCCCGGGCTTCCGGCCTGCCACGCGACGACGGCTTGATCAAGAACCGCTACGTGGCTCGCACCTTCATTCAGCCCGGGCAGGAGCTCCGCAAGCGCGGGCTGCGCCTCAAGTTCAACCCGCTGCCGGAGATCGTCTCCGGCCAGCGGATCGTCGTCGTCGATGACTCGATCGTCCGCGGCAACACCACCCGCCAGATCGTCGGGATGCTGCGCGACGCCGGCGCCCGCGAGGTCCACCTGCGGATCTCGGCGCCGCCGATCCGCAACCCTTGTCACTACGGGGTCGACATGTCGACCCGCGAGGAGATGATCGCCCACAACCGGACGATCGAGGAAATCGCCGACGAGCTCGGGGCCGACAGCTTGGCCTACCTCTCGATGGAGGGTGTCTACGAGGCGGTCGGCACGCCCCCGGAGGATCATTGCGACGCCTGCTTCACCGGCCGCTACCCACTCGGCGACCCCGAAGAGGCGAACGGAAAGTTCGCGCTCGAGCAGATCGCCGTCCCGGCCAAATAGCCGGGTCCGGCTTTGAACGCCGGGACGGACAGCGGAGGCGCTTAGGGCGTCAGCTCGGCGACAACCTCCGCCGCCGATCGAAGCTCGCCGATTCGCGCCACCGTCTGGCCCGCGTAGAGCGGGCCGGCGTCGAGCAACGTGGCAGGAGCATCGTCGGTGGGCCCAGCGGGAGTCAAAAGCCGGCTGCCAGGGCGCTGGGCGCGGACGAGCCGCTGCTGGAGCGTCGCGGGTGTATGGCGAATGCCCGCAGCGAAGAGATGGTTCAGTGCCCGGTTGAGAGCGGGAGCGTCGGCGCCATCGGAGAGCCAGCGTTCGGTGGCCTCGTTCCGAATCACCCGGTGGGGCGCCGGCCAGCCTAGCCCGAAGAGCTCGGTGAGAAGCGTGTCTTCAGCTTCGAGCAGGCGCCGCTTGTACTCCGGGTGGGCCCGGCTCTCCTCAGAGAGCAGGAAGCGAGTGCCGGCCACTGCGGCGCTCGCACCAGCCTCCAGTGCCTGCTGGACATCGCCGCGCTCGGCGATCCCGCCGGCCAAGAGCACGGGGAAGTCTGGTGGCAAAGAGCCCCTCGCCTTCTCGAGCAACTCCAGAGCGGGGGCACTTCCACGCACATGGCCGCCCGCTTCGACGCCCTGGACGATTACCGCGTCGGCGCCTGCCCCGTAGGCCGCGCGCGCCTCAGCGACCGAGCCGCATTGGTGCAGCCAAACGCCGGGTGTCCGCCGCTTCGGGGCGCCCCAGAATGTGACCACGACGTCAGCCGACGAAGCGGCCTCAAACCAGCTGCGCCGCGCAAAGGGCAGCAGCAGGTTGACGGCGATGGGGCAATCGGTGAGAACCCGCGCCGCTGCCAACTCGCGCTCGATCGCCGCGGCGCCGTTGACCGCAATCGTCCCCAGCCCACCCGCCTCGGAGACCGCAGCGGCGAGCTCGTGGCGACTCAGGCCACCACCCATTCCGGCCTGGACGACCGGCACCTCAATACCCAGCGCTTCGAGAACCGCCACCCGCCGATCTTAAGATGCTGCGGTGAGCACGTTTCGCATCGTCGTCCTTGCCTCCGGAAACGGCACCAATCTGCAAGCGATCCTCGACCAGCTGCACGGGAGGGAGGGGATCGAGGTGGTCGGCGTCGGGTCCGACAAAATCGGCGCCAAGGCCCTGGAGCGAGCGCGGGCAGCGGGAGTCGACACCGCGACGTTCCCCCACGGGGAGTACGACGACCGGGAGGCACGCGATGCGGCGATGGCGGAGTGGATCGAGTCGCGAGGCGCTGACCTCGTTGTCCTCGCCGGCTACATGCAGCTCCTCGGTGAGGCATTCGTCGCCCGCTTTCGCCATCGCGTGGTCAATGTCCATCCCGCCCTCCTACCCTCCTTCCCAGGTCTCGACGCGATCGGCCAAGCGCTGGACGCCGGCGTCGAGACAACGGGCGTAACGGTGCACGTCGTCGACGAGGGAGTCGACACTGGGCCCGCGATCCTGCAGCGCGAGGTCCAGGTGCCGGCCGATCGCGACCGGGAGCGTTTGGAGGAGCTGATCCACGCCGTCGAGCACGAGCTCTACCCGGAGGCGATCCGCATGCTGGCACGCGGCCTGGTTAGGATCGACCCGAGCGACCCGAGCTTGGTCGTCGTCGATGAGTGAGGCACCCGCAGACACCCGAGCCGAGGCCGCAAACGACGGCGCGATTCGGGTACGCCGGGCGCTGATCTCGGTCTCCGACAAGACCGGCGTCATCGACTTCGCCAAGACGCTTGCGGGCCTCGGCGTTGAAATCCTCTCGACAGGTGGGACCGCGAGCGCCCTGCGGGATGCGGGCCTCGAGGTAACCGATGTGTCCGAGTTCACGGGCCAGGAAGAGATCCTCGGCGGTCGTGTGAAGACGTTGCACCCGCGCCTTCATGGAGCGCTGCTCGCCCGGCGCTCGGACGCGGAGCACATGGCAACCCTGGAGCGCGAAGGAATCGCCCCGATCGACCTCGTCTGCGTGAACCTCTATCCGTTCGAGGAGACCGTGATGGCGCGGGAGGTCGATCCGGAGACAGCGGTCGAGAACATCGACATCGGCGGTCCGACGATGATCCGCGCCGCGGCCAAGAATCACGACGGCGTTGCCGTCATCGTCAAACCGGAGTCCTATGACGCGGTCTGCGCCGAGCTGGAGGAATCTAAAGGCGAGATCTCGGCTTCGACCAGGCACTGGCTGGCCAATGAGGCCTTTGCGCAGACGGCGCGCTACGACGCCGCGATCAGTCGCTGGTTCTCGAGCGAGTACGAAGACTTTCCCGCACATCTAACGATTGCCTATGAAAAGGAGATGGACCTCGCCTACGGGGAGAACCCCCACCAGCGGGCGGCCCTCTACTCCGAGTCCGGCCTGCGCAGCCACATCCTGTCCGGGGTCTCGAAGCTGCACGGTCGAGCTCTGTCCTTCAACAACGTGCTCGACCTCGATTCGGCACGCCGGCTGACCGCTGACTTCGACCAGCCGGCCTGCACGATCGTCAAGCACAACAACCCCTGCGGCGTTGCGGTCGGCGACAACGTTCTCGATGCCTACCGCAAGGCACTTGCCTGCGACCCGATGTCGGCCTTCGGTGGCGTAATCGCCATCAACCGACCGATTGGGGTGGAGCTTGCCGAAGCGCTGCACGAGAACTTCATCGAGGTGCTGATCGCGCCCGAGTTCGAAGATGGCGCACTCGACGTCCTCCAGCAGAAGGAGGCAATCCGCATCCTCTGCGACGAGGAGCGGCGCGAGGACAACCCCAACGAACGCGACGTCAAACGGGTACGCGGGGGGCTGCTGGTTCAGGACCGCGACGGCGATCCCGAGCCCCGCGAGCTGATGGAGGTCGTGACGAAGACCGAGGCGAGCGAGGATCGGTGGCGCGACATGCTCTTCGCGTGGACGGTCGTCCGCCACGTTCGCTCCAACGCGATCGTGCTCGCCCGAGACGGTGCGACCCTGGGGATCGGCGCTGGTCAGATGAGCCGCGTCGACTCGGTGCGCCTCGCGGTGGAGAAGTGCCGCGATGCCCGCGGCGAGGAGGCCGATGGCCTGCTCGCCGGCTCCGCGGTCGCCTCAGACGCCTTCTTCCCCTTTGCCGACGGCCCCGAGGCGGCCATCGAGGCCGGCGCCACCGCGGTCATTCAACCCGGTGGCTCCAAACGCGACGCCGAGGTAATAGAGGCCTGCGACGCCGCCGGCGTCACCATGGTCTTCACCAAGCACCGCCACTTCCGCCACTAACCCCAAGAACTAAGGGATGGATTGTTCGAGTTGCGTGACACACACGTGACTGCGCGAGGAATAGCGTCGGCTCGTCGCGGCCGCGGCGACGCTCCGGCCGCCGGACGCGGGCCTTGCCCTCACGAAGCGAGGTTGGCGGGTTCGACTCCCGCTCGGGGCGCTACGATGTACCCACGTGAGGGCAAGGCCGTAGTTCGACGGCAACCCGCTTTGCAAATGGTCCGCTTCGGCGGGCCATTTGCATTCAAGACGCCCGCTGCGTCTAAAGCAGTCCCCTCGTCGCGCTTTTCGCCTTTTGCGCTTGCACTCACGAACGGTGATAGCGATCTCGGAGGCGCACGACGTCGGAGAGTTGTGGCGTCGAGACCTCGAGGACGACCGAGTCCTCCAGCGCCTCAATCGAGTGAACTGTCCCTGGCTCGATTCGCCAGGCGTAGCCCGGCCCGATTTCCTCCTCGTGCAGCTCTCCCTCACTGGGCCCACGGGTCAGCCGGAGCCGGCCCGAGAGCAGATAGGAGCTCTCGTCCTTCTCTCGGTGCAGTTGCAGCGAGAGCTGGTGGCCAGCATCGATGTAGAGGAGCTTCCCGGCGTAGTGCTCCGTCTCGGCCCACCAGAGCTCGTGCCCCCACGGCTTCTCAACGCGCTGTGGCTCCCTGTCGGACAAGTCAGGAACCGTACTGCCCAAATCTGGAACGATGCTCACAGAAGGTTATGCCCCCGCCGGGACTCGAACCCGGGCCGCGCGGCTTAAAAGGCCGCCGCTCTAACCAACTGAGCTACGGGGGCGCGAGCGCCATGGTAGAGGGACATTGGAGTGACGTGCCGTAGAACCAGTTTTAGGCCGGAGCGTCGGGGAGATCGGGCAAGCCCTGCTCTGAGGTTGAGGCCTGGGCGTGGGTGCGAGTCGGGATGCGCCCCGCGCGGTGCGCTTGGTGCCCCGCCTCGACCGCGTTGCGCAAGGCGGCGGCCATCCTGGGGGGGTCCTCGGCGCCGAAGATCGAGCTGGCGGCCATCACGGCGGAGCAGCCCAGCTCCATCGCCAGAGCGGCGTCGGAGGCGGTGCCGATGCCGGCGTCGAGGATGACCGGGACGTTGGCCCTTTCCGCGATGATCGCGATGTTGTAGGGGTTGCGGATGCCGGCTCCCGACCCGATCGGCGAGCCAAGCGGCATCACCGCCGAGCATCCCACCTCCTCGAGGCGGCGAGCAAGGATCGGATCGTCATTGGTGTAGGGGAGGACGGTAAAGCCCTCGCCGACGAGCGTCTCGGCGGCGTCCAGCAACTCGACCGCATCCGGATAGAGGGTGCGATCGTCGCCGATCACCTCGAGCTTGATCCAATCGGTCTCGAAGGCCTCGCGGGCAAGCCGCGCGGTGCGGATGGCATCCCGGGCCGTGAAGCACCCAGCCGTGTTGGGCAGTGCGAAGAGCTCGAGTCGATCGAGAACGTCGAGGACAGATCCCTTCGCCACCGGGTCGATCCGGCGCAACGCAACCGTGACGATCTCAGCCCCGGACGCCGCCAGCGCTTCCTCCATCTGCTCCAGAGATCGGAAGCCGCCGGTGCCGGCGATCAATCGAGATGTCCACTCGCGGCCGCCCATCTCCCAAGCTTCGGCGCCGCCCTGGATCGCAGCCAAGACCTCGACCTTCTGATCGTCTGCCAATGGAGTCGTGGCCCACTCGCCCCGTGGAACCACCTCGCCATCCAGCGCGACCGCGACGCCCCGTGCTTCCTCGGCGCCGCTCTCGCGGACGGCGTCGGAGAGCGTCGCGCCCTGAGGCAGCTCCTGGCGCCTGCCGTTCAGCTCGATCCTCATACCGCCACTCCGGTCAGCATCTCCGCCACGCGCTCGGCGGTCAGCGGCGCCAGCAGGATGCCGTTGCGGTAATGGCCCGTCGCCCAGATAAGGCCCTCGATGCCACTGGGGCCGATCAACGGCAAGTTGTCGGGTGTCCCCGGCCGTAGGCCGGCGATCGCCTCGACCAGCTCCATCTCCGCCACGTCAGGGACCAGCCGGTAGGCCTCGCGCAGCAGCTCATGGATTCCGCCCGCGGTGACCGTCGTGTCGAAGCCCTGCTCTTCGACAGTGGCCCCAACAATCAGCCGCCCGTCAGCCCGCGGAACCAGATAGACGCGCTCTGAGCTGACGATCCGCTCACACGGCGGCGCCTCCTTGCCGGCACGCAGCTCGAGGATCTGGCCCTTGACCGGACGGACCTCGGGGCGGGCATCGCTCGGCAACCACTCCGCCTGGCCGGACCAAGCCCCACTCGCCAGCACCACCGAAGCGGCGCGCAGTTCCTCGCCCGCATCGGTCCGCACGCCGGCGATCCGCTCACCCTCGAACACGGCCTCGGTGGCGGCGGCGCCGAACCGCAGCTCGACTCCCTTGGCCGCGAGCGCGGACAGCAGGGCTTCGGTCAACGCTCGCGGATCGACCGCAGCCTCGCCGGGAACGTGCACCCCGCCGTTGAGGGAAGGGGTTAGGCCGGGCTCCAGCTCGCGGCAGCGTCGCGGTGGCAACCACTCGGCATCGAGGCCAAGGGAGCGTTGGAGATCGTGGACGCGGCGCAGCTCCTCTCCCTCGTCGCGATCCAGCGCTATGTGGAGAGCGCCGTGCTGGGCGTATCCGGTCTGCACTCCGGTCGTCGCCTCGAGCTCGGCGACGAAGTCCGGATAGAGCTCGGCCGCGACGATCGTCATCGCCAGCAGCTCAGGCTCGCCGAAGGTCAGCTCGCCGACCGGCGCCAGCATCCCCGCCGCGACGCGCGTTGCTCCCGCCGGCGGTCGCGCTTTGTCGATGACCACGACACGGGCGCCACGTTGCGCGGTGCGCCAAGCGCAACTGAGGCCGATGATCCCGCCCCCAACGATGATCGCGTCGTAACTGCGCTGCTTGCTCAAGATTGCCTCCGCCGGCATTACCCGGATCAGGTCCAGACGGTCGGTGGCCTCGATGCCACCCTCTCAGCCCTCGCGGACTCCCGTAGACGAAATGCTACCCGTCCTCTGAATCGCTCAACGCGATAGTCACGTGAGCGCGGAGCGAGCAAGCGTGCATGTCTGGTTCTTCGCGCCGGGAGCGAAGCGCGAGGCATTGTCGTGGCGCGGAGCGACCGAGCGTGCATGTCTGACTCTTTGCGAAGGGAGCGAAGCGCGATGATTGACCTATGAGCCTTGCCCCGCCCGAGACCAAAGGCCCGCTGCTTCGCGAGCGGCTGCGCACCGCGCGGCTCTACTTCGTCTGCGACGCGCTGCCTCGCGGCGAGAGCCCGGAGCCATTGCTCCAGGCCGCGCTGAACGGAGGCGTCGACATCGTCCAGCTGCGGGAGAAGGCGCTGGATCGGTCGACGATCGAACGCTCCGCGCAGACCTTCCGCCGACTCTGCGATACCTACAGCGCTCTTTTCATCGTCAACGACGACCCCCATCTCGCGCGGTCCTGCAATGCCGACGGCGTCCACATTGGCCAAGACGACACAGGGGCCGCCGAGGCGCGAGGGGTCCTCGGGCCGGATGCGATCCTCGGGCTCTCCACCCATTCCGAGGAGCAAATCGCCGCTGCTGCCGAGCAGCCCGTCGACTACATCAGCGTCGGACCGATCTGGGAGACGCCGACCAAGGAGGGACGCCCCGGCGTCGGCCTGGGCTTGGTCGAGCACGCCAGCGCAAATGCCCCTCATCCCTTCTTCGCGATCGGCGGCATCGACCCATCCAACGCCCCAGAGGTAGTTGCGGCAGGAGCGCGGCGGCTCGGGGTCGTGCGGGCGATCCGCGACGCCACCGACCCCTCCGGCGCGGCCCAAGCGCTTCGAGCCAGCCTGGCAGATGTCGGAGAGTCGGCTCCCGGTGGCTGAGGAGAGGCGCAAGCGCAAGGAGCGCGACGGGGAGCTGACGCCACGCGAGCGAATGCAGCGCGGCTATGCCCAAGCCGAGGAGCGCAATCGCGAAGTCCGCGAATCGCTGCAGCCGCTGGCTGAGGGTGAGCGGCCTGTCGCCGTCACGGTTGCCGCGGTCATCTCAGCACTGATCGCCGCTGTCTTTTGGGCCTCGGCGGGCGTCGCAGCCTTTACCGACACGACGGTCGACGGGCAGGAGCCAGCTGTCGTGCCGATCGTCGCCTTCGCGGTGCTGATGACGATGATGACCTGGGGAATGTGGCGGGCGCGCTACTGGGCGGTCCTCGGCTTTCAGATGCTGCTCGTACTCTTCCTCTTGGCGGGAATGGGTGGCCTGGTCTCCGCCACCACAGTCGTCCAGGCGCTAAGCACCGGCCTTCTCCTCGTCCTCTCCGGTGTCCTCTTCTTCTTCATGGTCAAGGCGATGGCGCGGATCCAAATGCCAAATCGCAGAACTGATTAGCGAGCGTCACGATCTGATTCTTCGCGAGCGGCGCCGATATGGCGCATTGCGCCACCCCGACGCGAAGCGGAAGAGGTGGCGGTGGTTTTGGGTTCTATAGGCTCAAAGCAATGGCTGATTCCTTCGATGTGATCGTCATTGGCGGGGGCCCTGGCGGCTACGTCGCCGCGATCCGCTCCGCGCAACTGGGCCGCAAGACCGCCGTGGTCGAGCGCGACAAGCCCGGTGGGCGCTGCCTCAACTACGCCTGCATCCCCGCCAAGACAGTCCTCCACACCGCCGAGCTCTATGACCAGGCGCGAAACAGCGCCGAGCTCGGACTCGTAGTCAACGACGCCTCGATCGATTGGGACGCGCTTGGCAAGCGCCGCGCATCGGTCTCCGACTCCCTTTCAGGGGGAGTCAAGATGCTCTGGGACAAGAACAAGGTGACGACGATCGAGGGCGCCGGCTCGCTCACCTCGGACGGGAACGTCAAGGTGGGCGACGAGGTCTATGAGGCGGGGACGGTGGTGCTCGCCACCGGCTCGGTCTCGCTTCCGATCCCGGGGGTCGAGTTCGGCGATCGGGTCCTCGACACCTGGGGTGCCTGGTCACTTCCCGAGCAGCCGAAGAAGATTGCCGTGGTCGGTGCCGGCGCCTCGGGTTGTGAGATCGCTTCCGCCTACGGGCGCCTCGGCACCGAGGTGCTGCTGATCGAGATGCTCGACCAGATCCTTCCCGCCGAGGACAAGGACATCGTCCGAGTCGTCGAGCGCGCCTTCAAAAAGCAGAACATCGCGACCTCCACCGGCACCCCGGTCGAGAACGTCGAAGCAGGCGACAGCTCGGTCAAGTTCACCTACGGCGACAGCTCGGCAGAGGTCGACTACCTCTGCGTGGCGGGCGGGCGGGCGCCCGACGTCGAGGCACTGGGTCTCTCGGAGGCCGGGGTCGAGCTGGAGGAGAACGGCAAGGTCAAGGTCGACGAGTACGGGCGCACCTCAAATCCGAAGGTCTACGCGATCGGCGACCTGGTGAATGCCAAGGCGCTCGCCCATAAGGCCTCCGAGGAGGGAGTCGTCGCGGTCGAGCACGCCTCTGGCACACCCACTCATCCGGTCGACCAGAAGCTGGTCGCCGGAGCGACCTTCTGCCAGCCGCAGGTGGCCAGCGTCGGCCTCACCGAAGCTGCCGCTAAGGAGGCCGGGTATGACGTCAAGGTGGGGAAGCTGAAGCTGGGCGCGGTCGGGGGAGCAACGGTCTACGACGACAGGGACGGCCTGGTCAAGCTGGTGGTCGACTCCAAATACGGCGAGATCCTCGGCGCCCACATCGTCGGCAACCGCGCCTGCGACATGATCGCCGAGCTGGTCGCCACGATGGCTCTGGAGGGTGGCTATCAGGAGCTGGCGCGGATCGTCCACCCCCACCCGACGATCTCCGAGGCAATCTTCGAAGCCGCCCGAACCGTAGACGGTTGGGCCACCCACGCTTGAGCGGCGGACGGGCGACCTTCTACTTCGACCTGGGCTCGCCCTACGCGTACCTCGCCGCGGAGCGAATCAGCGCTCTCTTCACCGAAGCTGAGCTGGAGCAGCCCGAGTGGCAGCCGATCCTCTTGGGCGGTTTGTTCAAGCGCTTCGACCGCGACTCCTGGGCCAACGGGCCGGGCCGGGCCGAGGGAATCGCCGCGGTCGAGCGGCGGGCATCCGCTCAAGGGCTTCCACCGCTGTCATGGCCCGATCCCTGGCCAGGTAACACGCTGGTGGCGATGCGCACCGCAACGTTTGCCAAGCAGACCGGCCGTACAGTCTCATTTGCCCTCGCCGCTTTTCGCCAAGCCTTCGCCGCCGGCCGCGACTTAACCGATCCAGACAACGTGATGATCGCGGCGGCGGCTTGCGAGCTGCACCCCAATGCGGTCGCGAAGGCGGTGCAGACGGAAGGCATCAAGAACGCCCTGCGAGACGCGACCGACGAGGCGGCCGAGCTGGGCGTGATCGGCGTCCCCTCGCTCCTCGTCGGGGGTGAGGTCTTCTGGGGCGACGATCGGCTCGAGGAAGCGATCGAAGCAGCCAGCTAAGGTCAGGCTTGATGGCTGATCTGCCCGACGCCGCTACCTGTTACGAACTGCTCGCGCGGATGACGCTGATCCGCCGCTTCGAGGAGGAGGCAGGGCGGCAATACCAGCGCGCCAAGGCAGGGGGCTTCCTGCATCTGGGAATTGGCGAGGAGGCGACGATCGTCGGAACGGCGTCGGTGATGCGCAAGGAGGACTACCTGATCGGCACTTACCGCACCCACGGCCACGCGATCGCCCGGGGCACCGATCCCAAGCATGTGATGGCGGAGCTGTTCGGCCGGGTCGACGGGACGAGCGGCGGCCGGGGCGGCTCGATGCACATCTTCGATCGCGAGAATCGCTTCATGGGTGGCTACGGGGTCGTCGGCGGCAACCTCCCCATCGCCGCCGGCCTTGCCCTTGCCTCCGAGTACCGAAGCGAAGACTCGGTCACCGTTTGCATGCTCGGCGACGGCGCCTCCAACACCGGCAACTTCGGCGAGACGATGAACCTGGCGGCGCTCTGGAAGCTCCCCGTCTTCTTCCTCGTCGAGAACAACCTCTACGGAATGGGCACCTCGGTCGAGCGCCACTCCGCCCAGACCGACCTCTCCAAGAAGGCGGAGGGCTACGGCATTCCCGGCAAGCGGATCGATGGCATGGACGTGATCGCGGTGCGCGAGGGCGTCGCCGAGGGCATTCGCCTTGCTCGCGAAGAGAGCCGGCCGACCCTGCTCGAGGCCTTCACCTACCGCTACCGGGGCCATTCCGCCGCCGACCCCGAGGTCTACCGAGAGCGCGAGGAGGTCGAGGAGTGGCGGGCAAAAGACCCGATTGAGACCTTCGCGAAGCGCTGCATCGATGCGGGCGTGCTCGGGGAGCGCGAGGCACAGGAGGTCCGCGAGAAGGCCGAGCAGGCTGTGCTGGGGGCAGTTGAGTTCGCCGACGCCTCGCCCGAGCCTCCGCTCGACACCCTTTACGAGAACCTCTACGTCACCGACAGCGAAGGCTGGTACGCGGTCGATGAGCGCAGCCCCGAGCCCCACCGGGGCGAGCGCGAGGACCGCATGCCCGAGGCCGCGCGCGAGTTGGCTGAGGCCGGCGCGGCCTACGCGGGGCAGCCGGAGGAGCCCCGCCCCAATCCCGCCACACACGGGGACGTCCAGGAGGGCGTCCCCCCCGAGGTCGCAGCGGAGGCGGAGGGGCCAGAGGCCGATGACGATCGGGCTGACGACGACGAGGATCGGAACTCTGAGGTCGCCGCCGAGACGACGGAGGAACAAGAGGTCGCGGAGGAGGTCGAAGACTGATGGAGACGCTGAGGATGCGCGAAGCCCTCCGCGACGCGATGGCGGAGGAGATGCGACGCGATGAGTCCGTCTTCGTGATGGGCGAGGACGTCGGCGTCTTCGAGGGGGCATTCAAGGTGACCGAAGGCCTGCTCGATGAGTTCGGCGAGCGCCGCGTTCGCGACACGCCGATTTCCGAGAACACAATCGTCGGCACGGGAGTCGGGGCAGCAATGGCGGGGCTGAGGCCGATCGTCGAGCTGATGACGGTCAACTTCTCGCTGTTGGCGCTGGACCAGATCGTCAACCACGCTGCCGCGATCCCCTACATGTTCAACGGCCAGGCGCGGGTGCCGATGGTGATCCGAATGCCCGGGGGCGGGGGGCATCAGCTCGGCCCAACCCACTCTCACAGCTTCGAGGCCCTCTACCTCCAGGTCCCCGGCCTGCTGGTCGCCTGCCCATCGACCCCGGCCGACGGCAAGGCGCTGCTGAAGACGGCAATCCGCGACGACAACCCGGTGGTCTTCATCGAGCACGAGAGCCTCTATGGGCGGCGCGGCGAGGTACCCGAGGACGAGGAGGAGACGCTGCGCTTCGGCGAAGCGGCTGTGCGGCGCGAGGGCGACGCCGTGACGATCATCGGGATCCTGAAGATGGCCCACGTTGCCGAGGACGCAGCGCGGGTCCTCGCCCACGAGCACAACGTGGAGGCCGAGGTGATCGATCCGCGCACCCTGCGACCGCTCGATCTCGACACGATCCTCGAGTCGGTGCGGAAGACCAACCGGGCGGTGATCGTCGAGGAAGGCTGGCCGCATGGAGGGGTCGGCGCAAACCTCGCCACCCTGATCACCGAGCAGGCCTTCGATTATCTCGACGCACCGGTGCAGCGCGTCACCGGCGCGGACGTCCACATGCCGTACTCCAAACGGCTGGAGCAGGCGGCGATCCCCCACGAGGAGCACGTGGTGAAGGCGGCCTTGGCAGCGTTGGAGGGGTCGATCTAGTGCCCGACGTGGTGATGCCGCGGCTGTCGGACTCGATGGAGGAGGGCACGATCCTGCAGTGGCTGAAACAGGTGGGGGACGAGATCGCGATCGGCGACGAGCTGGTCGAAATCGAGACCGACAAGGCGAACATGGCCTACGAAAGCGACCTCACTGGGACGCTTGCGGAGATCCTCGCCAAGGAGGGCGAGACCCTGCCGGTCGGCGCACCGATTGCGCGGGTCGGCGATTCCGATGTGGATGCAACGCCTCAGCCCGCGGGTCCTGTCGCCGCAGGGGACCCCCCACCCCCTGCGGTAGCTAAAGCTTCCTCGGGAGTGGGTCCCCCTACGGCGCCACCCGCGGATGAAACGGCTCAATCCACAGAGCCACCGACCCCACAGGCAGACGCGCCACCCGAGTCAGCTTCTCCTGGCGAGCACCGTCTGAAAGCGTCTCCGCTAGCTCGAAGGCTGGCTAAAGAGCAGGGGGTCAACCTCTCTCAGCTGAGTGGCTCTGGGCCGGGAGGGCGGATCATCAGAATGGATGTGGAGAGGGCGGCCTCGCCCGCGGGTCCTGTCGCCGCAGGGGACCCCCCACCTACGGCGCCACCCGCGGAAGAGACGGCTGCCCAAACACCGGAGAAGCCCGAAACGGCCAAGGGGCAGACGCAATTCGAAGAGCTGACCAAGCTGCAATCGGTTGTGGCGCGGCGGATGGCGGAGTCGAAGGCGACAGCGCCGCACTTCTACCTGCAGATCGAGATCGACATGGGCAAGGCGGTCAAGATCCGCAAGAAGTTGAAAGCTGCCGTTCGCGAGGGGGAACCGGTGCCCTCGTTCAACGACATGGTCGTCAAGGCCTGCGCTCTGGCCCTGCGCGAGTTCCCCCGTGCCAACGGCGCCTACCGCGACGGTCGCTTCGAGCTCTACTCCCGCGTCAACGTCGGCGTAGCCGTGGCTGCCCAGGGAGCGCTGGTGGTGCCAACCGTCTTCGACGCCGACCGCAAGGGCCTGCAGCAGATCGCCACCGAGTCCCGCACCCTCGCGCAGCGCGTTCGCGACGGTCAGATCACGCCGCCCGAGCTCTCGGGGGCGACCTTCACCGTGTCTAATCTCGGGATGTACGGGATCGACAGCTTCGCCGCGGTGATCAACCCACCGCAGGCCGCGCTGCTGGCGGTCGGCGCGATCGCCGAGCGACCGGTCGTGCGCAAGGGGAACCTGACGACCGCAAACACGATGACCGTCAATCTCGCCTGCGACCATCGCATCCTCTACGGGGCCGACGGAGCCGAATTCCTGGCGAGGATCCGCTCGCTGCTCGAAGAACCGATCTCCCTCGCCCTATAGCCGCGCGCCCGCCGTGCAACGATTTCAGTCATGAGCTCGGAGATCCTGATCGTCCGTTGTGGAGTGGTGCCCTATGAGGAGGCACTCGTGGCTCAGCGCTGGCTGATCGAGGCTCGCGAAGAGGAAGCGGTCTCCGACGTGCTGCTGCTGCTCGAGCACCCTCCCGTCTATACCCGGGGGCGCCGGTCCACCCCCGAGGAGCTGCCGATGGCCACCGAGTGGTACGAAGCCCAGGGGATCGAAGTCCGCGACACCGACCGCGGCGGCCGCGTCACCTACCACGGGCCCGGTCAGCTGGTCGCCTACCCGATCGTCTCGCTGAAGCCCTATGGGGACGATGTGCACGAGTACGTGCGGCGGCTGGAGCAGGTCGCGATCTCCTCGCTTGCCGAGCACGGCGTTGAGGCAAAGACAATCGAGGGGCTGACAGGAGTCTGGACTCAGGGCGCGGCGCCAGGCTCAGCCGCCGGCGCGAGGGAAGCGCGCAAGATCGGCTCGATCGGCGTCCACGTAACGCGGGGCATCACCAGCCACGGCATCGCGATCAACGTCAACAACGACCTGCAGCCGTTCGAGTGGATCGTCCCCTGCGGAATCGAGGGCTGCCGAGTTACCTCGCTGACTCGCGAGTTGGGAGCAGAACAGAACCTCGATCGCTTCGCCGATACCGTGATCGCCCAGTTCGGGGAGATCTACGACCGCGTCCCAACCCCCGCCGACCCGGCCTCCCTCGGGCTCGACAGCGCTAGGCTCGGCGTCGCATGAGCGCGGTGCGAGCAAGCGTCCATCTCTGTCTCTTCGCGCCGCGAGCGAAGGGCGAACATTTGTTATGAGCGAAATCGCAGAGCGAGTCCACGTCACCCGCTCCCGGGCAAAGCCGGGCGGGACCGCCGCCGATCCCGAGGGGGCAGTTCCCTTCCGCCGTGCCCGCAAGCCACCCTGGCTGAAGGTGCCCGCTCCGGGCGGCCCCACCTACCGCCGCCTCAAGGCGGAAATCGGCTCGGACAACCTGCACACCGTTTGCGAGGAGGCCAACTGCCCCAATGTGGGCGAGTGCTGGGAGCGTGGGACCGCGACCTTCATGATCCTCGGCGACGTCTGCACCCGTCGCTGCGGCTTTTGCAACGTGAAGACCGGGGTGCCAACCTGGAACGACCCGCTGGAGCCGTTACGGGTCGCCACCCAGGTGAAACGGATGGGCCTCCGCCATGCCGTCGTCACCTCGGTCGACCGCGACGATCTGCCCGATTACGGGGCAAGTGCCTTCGTCGGCGTGATCCGGTCGATTCGCATGCAGGCGCCCGGCTGCAAGGTCGAGGTCCTCACCCCCGACTTCCGCGGCCAGGAGATGCCGCTGGCCAAGGTGGTCCACGAGCGCCCGGACGTCTTCAACCACAACGTGGAGGTTGTGCCGCGGCTTTACCCGAAGGCGCGCCGGGGCTCGCAGTTCCTTCGCTCGGCCCGGGTGCTG
Source organism: Solirubrobacterales bacterium (assembly GCA_025450195.1). Lineage (GTDB taxonomy): Bacteria > Actinomycetota > Thermoleophilia > Solirubrobacterales > 70-9 > VRUE01. The sequence goes on from JANWHW010000038.1 coordinate 29,015, forward strand.
CGATTGGCCAAGGAGATGGGTGGACCAGACGTCATCACGAAGTCCGGGTTGATGGTCGGGCTCGGCGAGTCATTCGAGGAGATGGTCGACACCTTCGGCATCCTCCGCGAGCACCGCGTCCAAGTGCTGACCGTCGGCCAGTACCTGCGCCCAACCGAGAACCACCTCCCCGTGGTCCGCTACTGGCACCCGGATGAGTTCGAGGCATTGGAGGCGGCAGCCTACGAGTTGGGCTTCGAGTCGGTGGCCGCGGGCCCGCTGGTCCGCAGCAGCTACCACGCCGACCAGAACCTGCCGCAAGCCGCGGGTCTTTAGAGCCTGCTTCTCTTAGACGAGTTCGAGTTGCTCGGGATTTGCCGGGTCGTAGACGACGTCTAGCTGGCGGCCTTGCTCGATCCGACCCAGCCGCCCAGCTGAGAACTTGCGTTTCACCTGGAAGGGAACACCTTCCTTGGGACGCACTTCCAAAGTCAACGCGACCATCTGATAGCCCGCCACCGAACCGGTGGTGCCACTCGCATCGAGAATGGTCGCCTTGGCGCGAGTCGTGCCGGGGGGTACCGGCTTCCGCCTACTCGGCGCATCGAGATAGGCCATCGCCAGCCCGCTAAAACCGCAGCCGACCGCCACACCGATCGCTCCCAGCCTCACCTCCTCCACCGGAGGCACAATCGCGAAGAACGCCCCAACGAGGCCGATTGCGATCAGCAGCAACCCGATCAAGAACACCACGTGAATTTACACGCGACCAGCACACGGGCGTTATGGTCGGTGCAACAACTCTGGGGCAACGGAGGCACCCCCCTCTACGGATAAGGAGCTGACCAGATGGGCATGTTCAAGGACATGAGGGACCTGAGCAAGACCGGCAAGCAGATGAAGAAGGAACAGGGCGGCAGCCTCAAGATGATGAAAGACGGCCTTGCCCAGGCCAACGAGATGGTGCAGCAGGTGCAGGCTGACCAGGTGCTCGCCGAGAAACTTGCCAACGAAGGGGTCGACGGAACCGCCACGATCGTCCAGATGCAGGCAACCGGCAAGAACGTGAACATGCAGCCGGAGCTGCAGTTCCAGCTGACCGTAGACGTCGGCGGCAGCCAGTCGACCGTCACCCACACCCAGGTCGTCTCCCCAGCAGTGATCGGACAGCTCCAGCCAGGCGCTCAGGTTCCGGTCAAGGTGGATCCGAACGACCACTCCCAGTTGATGATCGGCCTAGCCGGGTAGGTATCTTAGGTAGCGTCGCCGCCTTGCGGGAGGGCGGCGGCCGCTACGACGTGCCGGCGCAGCACCCCCATCGACATCCCCGTGTGCGGCGGCCCGCTAGGCGGGACTGAACGGGGTCCAGCGCTCCGACGCAAAGGGCGCTGACGCCTTGCGCACCGTCGCCGCGACCTTCGGGACGATCTCGCTCATGTCCTCGTAGATCGCCCGTACCAGCGTCTCCGCATTGGCAGCGGGCCCAATGGCGAGGGCGGCGGCGGCATCGAGCAGTTGTTCCTGGGTGAGCGCCTCGGCGGTCCGCCCGCTGGCTGGGATCGCCGCAAGGGCAACCGGGCGACCGTCCACGCAGAATGCGCCGAAGCGGGACACGAACACGAGGACCTCATCGAAGCTGGTGCCTCCTTCGTCGACATCGAAGCGAGTCCGCAGCTTGCCCAGCCGGTAGCTGAGCTCTGACCAGGCGAGCTGGGTGAACTGGTTCGAGGTGACCCAGAGGACCGTCGCGCACACCTCGGTCCCCGGGCTTGAGAACAGCGTGGCCGGCATCGAGCCGTAAAGCGTGGGCTGCGCCGCCGCGCCGACATCGAAGTCGTATAGGCGACCCGTCAGGGCCAGCACCTCACGGTCGCTCTCGCCTGGAAAGTGAGCGAACTTCCGCTCCAGCGTCTCAGGAGCACCATTCGACCCGATCGCAAGCAACGGCAATCGCCCGCCGGCCTCAGAGGTGAATTGGGCGATGACGCGCTCTCGCTCAACCGCGGTCAGGTCCTCCAGTGCCTCTATGTCCGCGTTGGTCAGCCGGTAGGAGCCCGCGGGCCGCGCCCAGGGATATCCGACCGCGCGCTCGAGGTCGGCGACCTCGTAGGAACGAGGCGAGACGGCGGCAGCCAGCGTTTGGAAGAACTCTTCGTACTGCCGGTCGTCCATGGCGAGGCGATCGAGCAGCTCCGGCTCGCTGATCGGTGGCCACTCGGACACCGGCTCAGCCTAGCGGCGGAAAAATGGGACACGACCTCCCTTTTTCATCCCTGAGATGAATAGCGGAGGGCAAAGCTCTTGCGGCGGAGTCCTCTACTCGCCGAGCTTCCGCTGAAGCTCGGTCAGCTGTGCCCTCAATTTGGCCACTTCAGCCTCGAGCCGATCGATCCTCGAATCGGTCGATGCCGTCGAGACCGAGTCATTCGGGGGAGGAGCCACCACCTCTTCTCCCCCGCCTTCGCTCTCTTCCAGCTCGCCGCCCAGCCGCTGTTCATAGCGCTCCTCCTTCTGGCCAGGCCGTCGCTCACAGCGGATCACGTAGTCGCGGGCGATCAGGCGGTCGAGCGCTTCGTGGACGGTGCTGAGGTGGTCGAACCCGTGCAGCCGCTCGCTGCGCTGCTTCAGCTCGCCGGGGGTCTGGGCGCCGCGAAGCATCAGCACCGCGAGCAGCGACAGCTCGGGCGGTTCAAGGTCGAGCGCTTGGTCCAACAGGTGTCTGTACTTGCGAGCGCGGCTGCCGGCGTTGCTGGCCAACCGCGTCCAGCCTCGAAGGGCGAGGCGCCGCAGCGCCTCGCTGACCTCTGCCTCTTCATAGGCAACCACCGGATCGCGGTTGCTCGACTGGTTGCAGGCAAGGCGCAGGGCGTTCAGCGAGAGCGGATAGGCGTCCGGCGTCGTTCGCTGCTTCTCGAGCAGGCATCCAAGCACCCTTATCTCGACCGCATCTGGCTCCATTACGACAATGCTATGCAGCTCGCTTCGACCACCGAATCGTCGAAGATCCCCGCTCTGGCCACCAAGGCGATGGAAAGCGCGGGCGCGCGGCGCCACTGGTTGATCTGGGCAGCGGTGATCCCGCTCGCTCTATGGGCGCTTGTCCGCGCCTTCGGGCTGGAGAGCGGAGATCAGCTGACGCCACTGATGTGGTTCACGCCCTATGCGGCGGTTGCCGCATTGCTGGTTACCGGCATCGCCGTCGCATGGCGCAATTGGGCTGCGGCGGCAGTTGCCGCAATCGTCGCTGCCTACCTCGCGGCCGCTGTCCTGCCGCGCGCGATCGGCAGCGAAACCGTTGCGGCAGCAGGCCACGAAACGTTCACCGTGCTTTCGGCAAATGTCTACCTTGGCACTGCCGATCCGAGCGCCCTAATCGCCCTGGTCGATCGATACCAGCCCGATCTCCTCAGCGTCCAGGAGCTGACCCCATCGTTCGCCAAGGACCTTCGCCGGGCCGGCATCAGCCGCCGGCTTCCCCATTCGATTGTGATGGCGCAACCAAGGGGCCGCGGTGGCGGTCTCTACACCCGCTTCCCCGTGACTCCGCTCCGGCACCAGACGCACTTTCTCGTCCAGATGCCACGCGCCATAGTCGCCCTCCCAAACGACAGACGGCTACGGGTCGTCGACGTGCATCCCTTTCCGCCCAACATGGGCTACGACAACTGGAGAGAAGTGCTCGAGAGCATGCCGGCACCCGGGGTTGGCATTCCCTGGGTATTGGCTGGGGACTTCAATGGGACCTTCGACCAAGCCGAGTTCCGCGACCTAGTCGATCGCGGCTACCGAGACGCGGGAGATGCGACGGGCAAGGGCCTCGAGCCGACCTGGCCCGGTCCCGACGAGTTCCCCTGGGGGTTGATGACGATCGACCACGTTCTCGCCGACCAACGCCTGGGAGTTGCTGAGTATGGAGTCGACGATCTCGCGGGCAGCGACCATCGAGCCATCCACGCCCAGCTGGTGCTTCCCAATCCAGGGGAACCTTGAAAGAGCCTGTCGAACCTCGTTTTAGGAAATGCTGGAGAGCGCTGTCGCCACCGCAAAGCCGAGGGTCGTGACGAGGCCGGCAATGCGTCCCGACTGTCTGGTCGCCTCGGGGATCATCGAGTCGATCAGCATGACCAGGAGAGCGCCTGCAGCGAAGCCATCGATGCCGGCTTGGAGCTCGCCCGAAGCCGCGTCGGCGATCACGTAGCCGACAACGCAAGCGAGGGTGCAGATCGCGGCGACAGCCGCCCAAAGGCGAAGGACCGTACGACGGCTGGTGCCCGCCTTTCGCATCTCGCTGGCCGAGCCAATCGCCTCGGGCAGGTTGGAGACAAAGATCGCGACGAGGAGCCCCACTCCAATGCCACCTCCGCCCGCGAGCCCGATACCGAGGACGAGCTGCTCGGGGATGCCGTCAAGGAAGGCGCCGAGTGCGAGTGCGGTCCCTGGATTGGAGCTGCCTGCTCGTCCGCGCTGGCCTCGGCCGGCCGAGAAGCGGTCCGCGATCAATCCATCCAGGCCGAAATAAGTAAGCGCTCCGACGCCGAGACCGATCGCGGTGGCCCTCAAAGTGCCGACTCGAAGGCCCTCTGCAGCCAGCTCGAAGCTGACGGCGCTGATCAGCGCCCCAGCGCCAAAAGCCAGAACCAGCCCGATTTGGCGAGGCGGCCATTGCCGGGCAAAGGCCAAGAGGGCGCCGAGTACCAGCGACGAAGTCGCCAGAGCACCCCAGCCAAGCGCACTAGCCATCGATGGACCCGTCGAACAGAGCGCAGCTATCGAGCGTGTCGCATCCGCAAGCGCTGGCCGCGATCAGCCATCCCCGCATGGCCTGGGCGCGCTGGATCAGGCCGTCGACCTCGGGCAGCTTGCGAGCCGCGAGGGCTCGCAGCTGTTCGTGAGCCGGGACGCCCAGGTCGGTAGATGCCAGCAGGACGCCGACCTCATCAAGCGAGAAGCCGGCCTGCTTCGCGGTGGCGATGATCCGGATCCGGTGAACGACGGTGGTGGTGTAGCGGCGCTGGCCGCTGACGCGCTCCGGCTCGGGTAGGAGTCCCCTGCGCTCGTAGAAGCGGACCGTCGACACGTTGACACCGGCTCGGCCCGCGACGTCCCCAATGCTGAGCGTTGCCTCTGCGATGACGATCCCTTCCCTTGACCTAAACCTGGGTTCAGGGTCAACACTAACGGCCAGACCCTGAGCCCCAGAGGAGACGAAGATGACCGAAGACAAGCCTGTCGCCTGCTCGCTCAGCCACGAAGACCTCGAGAAGCGACTTGCCGCAATAGCCGAGATCGGAGCGGGCAGCGTGATCTCCAGCAAAATCGAAGATGGTCATCACTTGCTGCGCTTCCGATCAACTACACGGGTGCGCCAACAACTCGAAAGCATCGTCGCCGCCGAGGCAAAGTGCTGCTCGTTCCTTGATCTCTCGCTAACGGAGAACGACGATGAGCTGACTCTCTCGATTGCCGCACCCGGCAACGGTCAGTCGGTCGCGGATGCGCTTGCCGGAGCGTTCACGCAAATCGCGTAGACGCCAGGTTCAGCTTCCGCGCGAAAGTAGCCGGATCCTATGTGCCGTTGCGCCAGCCCTGCCTTAATCTCGGGATGAAAGGAGATTTCATCTCCCTTTCATCTTGGATCGACAGCTTGTTTTCCGACTTCTAATGCGCGTTCTGATCGTCGAGGACGAAGCGAAAATGGCCGGCTTGATCCGGCATGGGCTCGAGCGCGAGGGAATGGCGGTAGACGTGACCGGCAACGGCGAAGACGCTCTGTGGAAAGCCGAGGCCGTGGATTACGACGCCATCCTGCTCGACTTGATGCTTCCCGGTATCGACGGCCTCGAGGTCTGTCGGCGACTGCGGGAGGCAGGGGTCTGGTCGCCGATCCTGATGCTGACCGCGCGCGATGCGGTGCGCGACCGGGTTGCCGGCCTCGATCGCGGCGCCGACGACTACCTGACCAAGCCCTTTTCCTACGCGGAGCTGCTTGCCCGCTTGCGGGCGCTAGTACGACGTGGTCGGCCCGAGCGCCCGGCTGAGCTTCAAGTAGGAAGCCTGCGCCTCGATCCTGCGACGCGACAGACATGGCGTGACGGGAAAGAGATCGAGCTATCGGCGAAGGAGTTCGCCCTGCTCGAAATCTTCATGCGGCAGCCAGGCCAGATCCTTTCCCGCTTCCAGCTCCTCGAGCATGCTTGGGATTACGAATACGAGAATCGCTCGAACATCGTCGACTCCTACGTTCGCTTTCTCCGCGAAAAAATCGACCGGCCATTCGGGATCGAGTCGATTGAGACGGTACGTGGAGCCGGATATCGGCTGCGAGAGGACGGCGGGCAGTGAGCCGAGTGCCGATTCGCCTGCGGGTAACCCTGGTCTTCGCCGCGGCGATGGCCTTCGTCCTGGCTGCCATCGGCCTCTTTCTCTACTTCCGCCTGGAAGCACAGCTCGACGAATCGATCGACAACGGGCTCCGCTCCCGCGCCGGGGAGGTCGCCGCCTTGGCCCGCGCGTCAGATACGGGCCTGAGAAGGTCACACAAAACCTCGCTGATAGAGCAGGACGAGAGCTTTGCTCAGGTTCTGACCAAGGAAGGTCGGTTGATCGACTCCACTCCTCAATTGGGCTCGCAGCCGGTGCTCAGTGCATCCGAGCTGGCGAAGGCAGGGGTCTCGCCTGCCTCCTTCGAGCGCAGTGGTCTGCCCGGAATCGAGGCGACTGCTCGCCTCCTTGCGGCGCCGATCGAGATTCGCAACGGTGGGCTGATCGCGGTCGTCGGCTCCTCCCTCGGCGACCGTAACGAGGCCCTCGACAATCTCGCCGCTCTGCTCCTGATCGGCGGCCCGGTCGCACTGTTGCTCGCCTCACTGGGGGGCTACTGGGCGGCGGGCTCGGCGTTGCGACCAGTCGAGGCGATGCGTCGGCAGGCAGCGGCGATCTCGGCGAGCGGGCCAGAGGAGCGCCTGCCGGTGCCGCCGGCGAAAGACGAGTTGCGGAGGCTTGGCCAAACGCTGAACGAGATGCTCGACCGAATCGACGTTACGCTGGCGCGCGAGCGCCGCTTCGTCGACGATGCAAGCCACGAGCTCCGCACGCCGCTGACGTTGCACAAGACCGAGCTCGAACTGGCCCTCAGGCACGGTGGCTCGGAGAAAGAGCTCCGAGCGACGCTCGTTTCCGGGCTAGAGGAGGTCGATCGCCTCGTCCAGCTCGCCGAGGATCTGCTCGTCGTCGCGCGCTCGGAGGAGGGCGGGCTCGCACTTGCGCTGGAGTCGATCCCCGTCGCCGACCTTTTTACTGTGGTCGCTGAGCGCTTCCAGATTCGCGCTTCGGAGTCTGGGAAGCCCTTCGTCGTCGACGGGGCCGCTGGCCTCGCCCTCGAGGGTGACCGCCTGCGCCTCGAGCAGGCGCTGACCAGCATGGTCGACAACGCCATGCGCTATGGGGAAGGCGAGGTCCGAATCTGGGCGGCCGAGAATGGCAACCAGGTCGAGCTTCACGTCGGCGATCGGGGAAAGGGGTTCCCACCCGAGTTCATCGCCCACGCGTTTGAGCGCTTCAGCCGCGCCGATGTGGCCCGCAGTCGGGGTGGCAGCGGGCTAGGGCTGGCAATCGTCGAGGCAATTGCCCTCGCGCACGGGGGCCGTGTGGGGGCTGCGAACGATCCCGGTGGCGGGGCGAACGTCTGGATCGAGATCCCGGCCGCTTGAACCTTGTGGCCCGAGCGAGCCTCTAGCTCTTTCACCGTCGTTTCATCCGACCGCCGTACAAGTGGTCCTTCCACAGCACTCGATAGGAGGAGCCAGATGAAGAAGCGAACCAAGGTGGTCATCGTCGGGGCATCTGCCCTGGCTCTCGCCGCGGGTGGGGCCGGGATCGCCGCCGCCACGGGCGACGATGACGCTCGCCCCATCGAAGGCAAGGCGCTAGACCAAGCAAGCGCCGCTGCACTCAAAGCGACCGGTGGCGGCACCGTCACCGAGACCGAGGTCGGTGACGAGGAGAGCTACTACGAGGTCGAGGTCACCCAGGCCGATGGTAGCCAGGCCGACGTCCAGCTCGATCGCGACTTCAACGTCGTCGGGCAGTCGGCAGACGAGGAGTCACCGAACGACGGTTCGAGGTGATTCCAGATCCACGATTCAAGTAAGGCTCGCGAAGAGGACTCGGCTGTCCCGAGTCCTCTTCGCGAGCAGTCCCTTCGGGATAGGCAAGCCCGCTGCCCTCAACCACGATCGAGACCTCGTCCCCAACCTGGGGTAGACGGTGTCCCACAGAGCGTGCGGTGATCTCCAAGCCGGCGCCGAGCGAAATGCGCGCCGTAGCATCGTGGCCGAAGAACTCGGTGGTGAGCACACGGCCGCGCGAAGAGCCAGTCAGGGGCCGGTCATGGCAGGAGATCTGCTCGGGGCGAAGCATGACGACCCCGCGCTGCTCGCCGGTCGGAGCACCTCGAATCGGCAGACGCCCGAGCGCGGTTTCGGCATGGTCCCCACGCAGGAGGGCGTTGAGCAGCACCGCCTCGCCGACGAAAAGGGCGACCTCCGCGTCGACGGGGTCGCGGTAGAGCGTCTGGGGGTCGGCGGACTGGACGATCCGACCCTCGCGCATGACCGCGACCACATCGGCGAGCGAGAGTGCCTCCTCTTGGTCGTGGGTGACGAGGAGCGCAGTGGCACCTGCCTCGCGCAGCGCCGCCCGAACCTCGGCACGAACCTGTGCGCGCAGGCCGGCGTCGAGAGCGTCGAACGGCTCGTCGAGGAGGACCACCGCGGGCGAGGGCGCCAAAGCGCGGGCGAGGGCGACGCGCTGCTGCTGACCACCCGAGAGCTGGTGTGGAAAGCGCTCCGCCATCCCGGCGAGGCCGACGAGCTCCAGCAGCTCCGCCACCCGACCGCCACGGCGCTGCGCTCGGGGCAGGCCGAAGCCGATGTTGGCAGCGACATCGAGGTTGGGGAAGAGTGCCCCCTCCTGGGGGACGAAGCCGATCGCCCGTCGCTCGGGGGCAAGGTGGGTGCGCTCATCGCAGAGAACGCGCTCGCCGAGCCGGATCGAGCCGCCGTCGGCGTGCTCGAACCCCCCCAACAGCCGCAGCAACGTCGTCTTGCCGCAGCCGGATGGGCCGAGGACCGCCGTGAGGCTGCCGGCCGAAACCTCGAGGTCGAGCCCGGCGAGGACGGGTGTGTCGCCAAACGACTTGGTTAGGTCGGCTGCCAGCAGTGTCGCGGGACCGCTCATGGTGCCTCCGCTGGACGCACGACGCCCCCCAGGCGGCGCGTCAGCAAGTAAGTGGGAAGTGCGGAGATCGCAACCATCAGCGCAGCGTAGGGGGCGGCGGCGCCATAGGACAGGCTCGCGGCGTTGGCCCAGAACTGCGTGGCGAGCGTCTGGGTGCCGATCGGCGCCAACAGCAGGGTCGCCGTCAGCTCGGTCACAGTGGCGAGGAAGACGAGGGCGGCAGCGGTGCCGAGACCGGGAGCGATGCGGGGCAGGGTGACGCGGATCGTCGCCTGGATCGGGCCGCAGCCAAGCGAGCGGGCGATCTCCTCGTCTATGGGCGGCGCCTGCGCCAGCGCCGCCCTGGTGGCGACGACGGCGAGCGGCAACGAGAGGATTGCGTACGCGAGGACCAGCAGCAGGGTCGTTCCGTAGAGGGCGGGGAAGTAGTCGAGCGCGAGCACGATCAGCGACAGGGCGACGACGATTCCCGGCAGGGCGAAGGGGAGGTAGGTGGCGCGCTCGATCACCGTCGCCGCTCGGCTCGGATGGCGCACCGCGAGGATCGAGATCGGCAGCGCCAGCAGCGTTGCCAGGGCGGCGGCGGCAAGACCCAGCTCGAGTGAGGTACCGGTCGTCGCCAGCAGCGTGCTTAGGTCGAACTCGGAGGAGCTGCTGCCGGTTGCGACCCAGTAGATCAGCGTTCCCAGGGGCAGCCCGAGAGAGAGGCCGACCAGCGCCAGGAAGCCGCCGCCGACAGCCCACCTGGCGCGGCCAAGGCGGGCGACCGTCGGCGGCCGCGCCGAGCCGGAGTCGACCCGCGCGTAGCGGCCGCGCCCGCGCGCCCCAACCTCGGCGACGAGCAGCACAAGGCAGAGTAGAACTAATACCGAGGCCAGCATCGAGGCGGCGGCGCCGTCGAAGCTGAGCTTGTACTGATCGTAGATCGCGGTGGTGAAGGTCTGGAAGCGCAGCATCGCGAAGGCGCCGAACTCGGCGAGCATGTGGACCGAGACGAGCAGCATGCCGCCAAGCAGGGCGACCCGGGTCTGCGGCAGCGTGACCCGGAAGAAGGTCCGCCACGGTCCCATCCCGAGCGAGCGGGCGCTCTCCTCCAAGGCGGGGTCCATGCCACGCAGCACGGCCGCCACGGGCAGGTAGACGAGCGGGTAGTAGGCGAGGGTGACGATCCCGGCGGCGCCCCAGAAACCCTGCACCGCCGGGGTGATAGAGACCCAGCTGTAGCTGGTGACGAAGGCCGGGACGGTGATCGGCAGCGCCGCGAGCACCGCCCAAGCGCGGCGGCCGGGGAGGTCGGTTCGCTCGACGAACCAGGCAATCGAGACCCCGAGGACCACGCAAGCGAGGGTGCCAACCGCGACCAGGCTCATGGTGTTGACGAGCAGCTCGCCGACGAACGGGCGGAAGAGCAGTCGCTGGACCTCGTCCCAGTCGTTGGAGAAGGTCTGGTCGAAGAGGAAGCCGACCGGCGCCAGGACGAGCAGGGCGATGGCAGCAGAGGCGACGAGCAGGGCCGCGGGGGTGCGCCCGCGGCCCTGCCGTGCCCAGCGCAGCGGGGCCGACCATGCGGCTGCGCTGCGCTGGGGACTCGCCGCCTCCATCTAGAGCAGGCCCACCTGCTGCATCAGTTCGACCGGCTCGCTGCCGTCGCCGAGATCGGCCGGGCTGACCTTCGGCGGTTCGAGGGTGTCGAACGGCTTCAGCCCGGGCGGCGGCAGCACCGCGCTGTTCAGCGGGTACTCCCAGTCGCCGGAGTGGGTCATCTTGCTCTGACCTTCCTCACTGACGATGTAAGCGAGGAATTCCTGGGCGAGCTCGGGATCGTCGCTTGACTCAAGCGCACCGGCGCCGGAGATGTTGACGAGGGCTCCCGGGTCTTCGTTGCCGAAGTAGTGGAGCTTGGAGGCAATCTCGTCCTTGCCCTCCTCGGCAGCAGCCTCGAACCAGTAGTAGTGGTTGATGATGCCGGCGGCGACTTGGCTGTCGCCGACCGCGGCGATGATGCCCTCGTTGTCGTTGTAGCGCTTGGCGTTGTCGGCGAAGCCTTCGAGCCAGGCCTTTGCCGCCTCTTCGCCTTCGAGCTTCTCGATCGCGCTGACGATCGGGATGAAGTCGGGCTCGGAGGGAGCAATCGCCAGCTTGCCCTTCCACTCGGGCTCGGCGAGCTCGAGGATCGAGGCCGGCAGTTCGTCGGTGGAGATCAGGTCCGGGTTGTAGACCATCACGGTCGCGCGAGCCGCGACTCCGACCCAGTGGCCGGTCGGCGAGCTGTATTGGGAGGGCACTTCGTCGAGGGTCGAGGAATCGACCTCGGCGAGCAGGTCATCGTCGGCAAGCTGTTCCAGCGGCGGCGTGTTCTCGGCGAGGAAGACGTCGGCGGGAGAGGCGTCGCCCTCCTGCTCGATCTGGCTCGCGAGCCCCTCGTCCTCGCCGTAGCGGACCTCGACTTTTGCGCCGTTCTCTTCTTCGAAGCCCTCTACCAGCGCTTCGGTCATCGGTTCGTGCTGGGAGCTGTAGAGGGTCAGCGTGCCGCTGTCCTCCGAGGAAGATCCACCGCAGCCGGCAACCAATACGCCGAGGACCGCCGTCATGCCGACAGCGGTCATCGCCCGCTTGTATCTAGAAATCAAGACGCCTCCTAAGAGTCCAATTGTAAATTAGGGTGACCTAACTTAGGTTAACCTAATCAGGCTGGAGGGGTCGGGAGACCAGGCAAAGCCACGATGGCGACGAATACTCGCTCGTGGTCCCGCTTTTCCTCGCATTCCGGAAGCTCGCGCGGGCGGTCGTCGCCGTCTGCCGCGACCCCGAAACCAAGGCGCTGCCCTTCGTCGCGGGCGCTCTGGTGCTCTCCGGAACGATCGTCTACTGGCAATTCGAGGACTGGACCGTCGTCGAGTCCCTCTACTTCTCGATCGTCACCCTGACCACCGTGGGCTACGGAGACCTCACCCCGACGACGGCGGGAACTCAGATCTTCACGATCGTCTACATCCTGACTGGGATCGGCGTGTTCGTCGCGTTGCTGGCCTCGGTCGCGCAGCAATACATCGCACAGAAGGCCGAGGCCCCTTCCGCGCGCGAGCGCCTGGGTGCCCGCCGGCAGCGCGGCCAGGCCGAAAATGGCGGTTAGGCGTCTACCCCTCGCACCCCTGGATCGAGTCGGTGCCGGCTCCCCCACGACAGCGGTCGAAGCCAGACCCGCCACGCAGGCGGTCAGCCCCCCGGTTGCCCTTGAGCACATCGTTGCCGGCATTGCCCCTCAGCGCGTCCGGACCACCGCGACCGAGGAGGCGGTCCGTGCCTGCTCCCCCAAAGACGAGGTCGGCCGCGGCGCCGGCGCTGACGTAATCGTTGCCGCCCCCTGTACAGACCAGGTCACGGCCTGCCAGCGAGGCGATCGTGTCGTTGCCACCCAAAGCGGCGATAACGTCACGGCTGTCGGTGCCGGTGATGGTGTCATTGCCCGTCGTTCCAATTATCGTGGTGGGGATGCCACGGCAGGTTGCCGCGGGGCCAATAACGCCGGTCGTGGCGGTGGCTTGGTTGTTGGTTGCGACCAGGTCTTTCTGGTCTCCCTTTACCGAGGCGGTGTTGCTGATCGGCCCGATCCGGCGAGGGATGACAGAGATGGTCACCGTCGCCGGGTCACCGTAGATGATCGTTGGCGCACTGAGTGTGCCGAGGCCACAGGTGACCTTCTTCCCTTTGCGCACGCACTGGCCTGAGCTCGCCGTGGCGGTGCGGAAGTCCACGCTGTTTGGGAGCTGATCGGTAACGGTTACACCGGTCGCCGCGTCTGGGCCGAGGTTTTTAACCTGGATGGTGTAGGTGAGGATCGATCCGACGCTGACCGGGTCAGGGCTGTCGGTCTTGGTAATCGCCAGGTTGGTTGAGCCCGGCGCCGCCGCCCCGCCCACGCCGGCGAAGGCAAAGGCGAGAGCGGCGACCGGTACTGCCGTGAGAAACCATGCGTAACGCGCCCATCGCTTAGAGCGCAGGGGGTTCAAGTGTGGACGCTGCATGAGAATCATCCTTTCCTGTTTCTCAGCCTTACTGGTCGTTACTCAGCTCTGCTGATCTTTCCTGAGCTTTGCCGCGGCTTTTACGCACTGGCTGAACGGCGTGCCTTTCTCGCCTTTGACGTGTTTTTTGCTCATGCCTTTGCAGGCTTTGCTCGGAGTAAGTTTTTCGTTGTTGGCGGCTTTCGCCATCGCGGTAACGCACTGGCTGAACGGCGTGCCTTTCTCGCCTTTGACGTGTTTTTTGCTCTGGTCTTTGCAGTAGACGCCGTAGGCTTTGGCCTTCTCTGGCAGGCTCGCGCCCGGTCCTGGAGTTTTGGGGCCTTCCGGTGTGTATTTCGGGCCGTTGCTTTGTCCATCGCCCTGACCGGGGTTCGTGGGTTGGCTCGCCAGAGCCATGGCAGGCGTCACAGCAAGGGCGAGTGCTCCAAGAACCATCGCGATCTTCATTTGCAGCTTCATGGTGCCTCCATCAAAATCATGGAGCCCCAATCAGCGAGACTCCTTTTGCCTTTCTGGGGCCTAAACGCTACTCGGCGCCGCTCGTCAGGCCCTATCCGTCGCAGCACCCTTAGGGTTTTTTGCCGGCTTCGAGTTCCGGGGAGGCCTCTTCGGTTTCAACAGCCTGCGTGGGTCCGTTCCCATGCGTTTCGGGCGCGGAGTGGCTGGGTGGGGACGATGAGGCTTCCTTTTTGGCGCTGGGACTAGATGTTGGCTTCGACGAGTGCGCAGGATGGCTCTGGGCCCCGGCGGATCCGTGGCTGGCGGCTTTGTGGCTTGCCGCCGTCTGCTGTCCGTGCGCGGAGGCGCTGGGACGCTGCTTTTCGTGCCCCTTACCGTGAGGGTGGGCGGCAGAGTTGCCTTGAGAGGCGGGGGCCGCAGTGACTTTGGCCTTGGCACCGCTGGGCTTCGCGGCCTGGGAGGCGCCGCGCTGACTGGCGCCTTTTGCCGCCGCCGGGCTTGCCGTGGCCCCAGCGGAGTCTGGCTGCGCTCCCGCCGCCCCGGTACCCGCCGCTGGCCCCGCTTGAGTCTCCTGCGAACCACCGCCGCCCGGCAACCCGACATCGATCATGCCACCGCGGTCCGCCGCACCGACGCCGATCGCGGCCACGACTGCCACAGTCGCCGCACCCTTGATTGCCGCTGAGGCGCCAAGCGTTTGAGCTGCCCCCCCACTGAGGACAGTCGCGAGGCCTCCGCCAGCGGCGCCGTGGCCCCCGAACAGGCCCTGTAGCAAGCCTGCCGCGACGATGGCTGGCAGCGGCGAAAGCGCGGCGAGGTCTCGCTCGCGGCTCTTGATTTCCTCGCGGAAGCTGCGGCAGCTCGCGCAGGTGCGCAGATGTGCCCGGAGGTCGCGGCGGCGGGTGACCCGCCCGTCGCCATCGGATAGAGCCTTGGTCACCGTCTCGCAGCTCATCTGCCGTCCCTCATCCATCTGCCGCAGGCTCAGTCGCGCCTCGTAGAGGGTTTGGCGAGCGACTGCGGGGGAGGTTCCGAGCGCAGTCCCGATTTCGTCGAAGTCGAGGCCCGCCAACTCGCGCATGACGAGGGCGCCGCACTGGCGCTCGGGCAGCTCGTCCAGGTCGGAGATCAGCTGCCGCAACCGCTCCCTCGAGGCCGCCGTCTCGGTCAGGCCAGATCCAACTGCCCCTAACTCGGGGTCGAGCTGGCGCGTCTCGCGGCGACGACGGAGCAGCGCGATCGACTCGTTGTGGGCAATCCGGTAGAGCCATGGCTTCAGCTGTATTCGCCGCTCCTCGCCCGGCAGCGCCCCCAGCACCTTCACCATGGTGTTCTGCAGTGCGTCTTGGGCATCCTGGGAGTTGCCGACGATCGCCAGGCAATAGCGGTACAGGCTCTGGTGGTAGCGATTGAAGATCGCCGCGAAGGCACGCTTGTCTCCCTTGACCGCGCGCTGCGCGAGGCGGTGGTCGGAGAGCACGCGCGTCATCCCCGAACCAGAACCAAGCCCGCTTGGCACTGCCGCTTCGCTCATTTGTCACTGTGCCCATCGCATGCCATCCGTTCAAGGTTAGGACGTTTTTTGCTCATTCCCTAAACGCGGACAGACGCAGCGTTGTCAGCCTCTACCGAGGTAAGCGCCGATTGGACTTTTGCTCTAGTTCCCCGAGAACGCTCCGACTCTCCGAGAAACGCCACCCGTCATGACAAGGGTCCGTTCGACGAGCATGGCTGGGCATATGTCACACGAGCACACCCACGGGCACGGCCATAGCCACGGCCTGATCGACCCCTCGATCAAACGCTCTCGCGCTGGGCTGCGGGCTGTCGCCCTCTCGCTTGCGATCCTCGGCATCACCGCCCTGGCTCAGGTTGCGATCTTCCTTGCCACGGGCAGCATCGCCCTGCTCGCCGACCTGATCCACAACTTCGGCGATGCCGCGACGGCGATTCCGCTCGGCATCGCCTTCTTGATGCGCTCCGAGCAGGCCGAGCGCTATGCCGGCTACTTCGTCGTCCTCGCGATCTTCTTCTCGGCTTGCGTCGCCGCCTATGAGGCGATCATCCGCCTGATCGAGCCGCGAAACGTCGAGCACCTGGGCGCACTGGCCGCCGCCGGGCTGATCGGATTCGGCGGCAACTGGCTCGCCGCGATCGTCCGTACCAACGCCGGCCGCACGCTCGCCAGCCCCGCCCTCGTCGCGGACGGTAACCACGCGAAGGCCGATGCCTACGTCAGCCTTGCCGTGGTCGCCAGCGCCGCCACCGTCGCGTTCGGCCTCCAGCTTGCCGATCCGCTGATCGGGCTCGGCATCACCGCCCTCATCATGCGGATTACCTGGCAGTCGTGGCGCACCGTGCGCGGCGGCCACTAAGGCCCTTGACCACCGCTGGGATCGATACGTTCACAGCGACGTGTCGAGGATGAGCGCGAACATAACCATCGCAAACAGGAAGGCGAGCTGTCGACTGCTCATTTCTTCCTCGGCGACGCCATGAGCCCTCGTCCTGGCCTCAGTGATTTCGACCTAGGTGGGGCGCTTCCGGGGACACCGGGGGAACACCGACGCTTGATCGCTTACGCAATGCTTCGCATCACCGGGCTGACGGTGGGACTTTTGGCCCTCTACGCGTTCGTGCCTATTCCAGGTGCAAACTCGGGAGGCGTCGCGCTCCTCGGCATGATCGTCGGCCTACTGCTCTTCGTCGCCTTAGTCGGCTGGCAAATCCGCCGGATCGTGGGCGACCAGCACCCGGTGTTGCGGGCGATCGAAGCCGTTGCGCTTGCCATCCCTCTGCTGGTCGTCGTCTTCGCCTTTACCTACCTGATGCTCTCGCGCGCGAACCCGGCGAGCTTCTCCGAGCACCTTGACCGCGTCGACGCCTTCTACTACACGACCTCGACGCTCACCACCGTCGGCTTCGGCGACATCACCGCCGAGGCCTCCGGGGCTCGAATTCTCGTCACCGTCCAAATGCTGTTCGACCTCGCCCTGATCGCGGGGCTGGTGCGCCTGGTCATCCTCGCCACGCGCACTGGCTTACGGCGGCAGAGCACGGAGGGAGGACTCCGCAGCGACAGCGGAGAATGATCGAGCCTGCCGCGCGGCGGCGAGGGCCGCCTCAAACTGCCCCTCGACCTCAGGGCTGAGCGACGTCTGAATGACGTGAGTGCCAGCTGGCCTTTCGACTAGGCTGGCCTGGTGGCCAAGCGGGGCGTCCTTACGGTCTTGGCGGCAGCTCAGTTCCTGATGGTGCTCGACCAAGCGGTGATGAATGTTGCGATCTCGCAGCTCGTCGCCGACTTCGACACCACGGTGACGACGATCCAAGCGGTGATAGCACTCTACGCGCTGGTCATGGCGGGACTGATGCTCACCGGCGGCAAGTTGGGAGATCTCCTAGGAAGGCGGCGAGCCTTCGCGATCGGTCTCTGCATATACGGGGTCGGCTCCGCGCTGACCGCCGTCTCGTGGAACGTGCCATCCCTGATGTTCGGCTGGTCGGTGCTGGAGGGGATCGGCGCCGCCCTGGTGCTGCCGGCGATGGTCGCCCTCGTAGCGGCCAACTTCGAGGGTCAGGACAGGGCGCTGGCCTATGGGGTCCTAGGCGGAGTAGCCGGGGCTGGTATTGCTGTCGGCCCGATCCTCGGAGGTTGGGTGACGACCGAGCTCACCTGGCGGCTCGTGTTCGCCGGAGAGGTGGTCGTGGCGATCGGCATCCTGCTCGGCACCCGCATGATCCGAGAGGCGCCCCGAGTCGAGGCCCGCTCGGGCCTCGACTGGATCGGGAGCGCGCTCTCCGCGCTTGGCCTTGGCCTCGTCGTGCTCGGCGTGCTGCAGGCCAGCAACTGGGGCTGGCTCCAGCCGCGCAGCTCACCACTGGAGCCCTTTGGGTTCTCACTAACGCCGTTCGTGATCGCGGCCGGTGGTGTCTTGCTTGCCGCTTTCGTGGCCTGGGAGCGCCGCCGCGAGGAGCGCGGCGGCGACCCGCTCCTACATCTACGCCTTCTTCGTATACCCAGTCTGCGCGGCGGCCTTTCGATGCTGCTCGCTCAGAATTTGATCTTGATGGGGATTTTCTTCACCGTCCCCCTCTTCCTGCAAATCGTCCAGGGCCTCGATGCGCTGGAGACCGGCGTGCGGATGCTGCCAGCCTCCGTGGGGCTTTTTGCCAGTGCGCTTGCCGGGTCCGCCCTGGCGAAGCGCTTTGCCGCAAAGACCCTGGTACGAGTCGGTATTGCCATCGTCTTCGTTGCCACCCTCCTTCTGCTCGACACGATCGAGCCGCAGCTGGACAACACCTCGTTCTTGATCGCGATGGGGGTGCTGGGAATTGGCATGGGGCTGATCGTCTCCCAGCTCGGAAACGTCGTTCAGTCGGCCGTCGTGGACCGAGACCGCAGCGAGGCCGGCGGCCTGCAGAACACCGCCCAGCAGCTCGGCTCCTCACTCGGAACGGCTTTTCTGGGGGCCGTGGTGCTCACTGGCCTGCTTACGGCTTTCTCAGCCAACATCGCGGCAAATCCTCGTATTGCCGATGAGGTCCAAGCGCAGGTACACACCCAACTGAGCGCGGGCGGCAGCTTCGTCGCATCCACCCAGATCGAATCCGCCGCGACGAAGGCAGGCCTTGACCGAAAAACGGTCACAGAGGTGGTGGACGATTACGAAGACGCCCAACTCAAGGCTCTGAAGACCGCGCTCCTCTTCGCGGCCTTTGTTGTCCTCGCCTCGTTCTTCGCCACGCGGCATCTGCCTGTTCAGCGCTTCGATGAGCTTCGAGCGCCCGGCTGACGATTGTGTCGGCAGTCCTCGCCGGCCCTTATGCAGCGGCAAGGGTCGCGGGGATCCTTAGCCCGGCGCAGAGCCCGCAACCGCGGCGGAGGGCGTGGGATCTGGCAAGCGAATCATGCGGAGGGAAGCGAGAAACCCGATCAAGGCAGCGAGAAACGGAACGAGCAACGCCACCTGGAGGGCGAGCGGTCTCGCGGCCGTATTGATGCTGACAATCTCCTCGCGAACGTCCTCGGGCTGGCCGGCAAGCAGTTCTTCCAGCTGAGCGTTGCTCATCACCTGCGCGTCATCCTCCAGCGCATCGGCGACGCGCTGCTGCTCGGGCGGGCTCAGCACGTTGCTCGCCTCCGACTTCTGGGTGAAGGCGATTGAGAGTGCGGCCAGCATGATCGCGCCGGCGAACGCCAATCCCAGGGACAGGCCGAAGGACCCGGTTGCCGAGTTGACGCCGGCCGCCTCTCCGACCCGTTCCTCCGAGATCGGGGACAGGGTGTAGTTATTGAGTTGAGACACCAGCAGGCCAAGCCCCGCTCCAGCGAGTACGAGTGGAGCGGCGAGGTACCAACCGGTGTCGGCGCGCGGGACGATCGGGATCAGCAGCGCCATCGCCACCAAGAGCAGCGCAAACCCGACCAGGATGAGGCTGCTGGGGCGGCGCTTCCCCGCCCTTTTCCCGGCGACCAGCGCCACCGCGAACATGGTGAGGGAGAGGGGCGCAAGGGACAGGCCCGCCTGCATCGCGTTGTAGTCGAGCACCATCTGCAGGTAGATCGGCAGCGTGATCAGCATCCCGCCGAGGGCTATCTGCTGGAGGATTCCTTGGGAGATTCCGAAGCTGAACAGCTTGGATTCGAACAGGTGCGGGTCGAGCAGGACGGGCTTGCCTTCGCGCTTGCGGCGCAGCAGCCAATAGACCAGGGTGCCCATCGCTGCCAGCCCCACAGCCAGGAGCGCGCCCACCGACTCGCCCCCCTCCTGCCAGGCCAAGACCCCGAGCACGAGGCCGCCCATCCCCAGGACCGAGAGGACCGAGCCGACTTTGTCCACGCCTCGATCGCCCGTGTATGGCACGTCGCGGAGCGACCGCCTGCTGCCGAGCAGGACGATGGCGATGATGACGGCCTCGAGCATGAAGCCGACGCGCCAGGACAGATAGGTCGTCAGGAAGCCTCCGAGCAAGGGTCCGATAGCGGCGGCGATCGCAGCCGAGGCTCCGACCAGAGCGTAGGCCTTCGCCTGGGCGGTCCCTTCGAAGTTGCCGTGGATCAGGGACTGCATCGCGGGCAGGTACAACGAGGCGCCGAGGCCGCCAATCACCGCCCAGAAGATGATGATCGCAGCCAGATCCTGGGCGACCACCATCGCCAGAGCGCCCGACACGTACAGCAGCAGACCGAGGACGTAGGCCCGCTTGCGGCCGAAGAGGTCACCGATCTTGCTGCCGATCAAGATGAAGGCGGCAGAGACCAGCGCCTCGATCGCGACCGCCGACTGCACGCCGCTCACGGTCGTGTCGAGGTCTCGGACGACCGCGGAGATCGAGACGTTCATCAGCGACGTGTCGATGACGAACACGAACATCGCCATCGCGAGCAGGAGGGCGAGCCGTCGATCGCCCCTCGCCTCCTCGGCAGCGGACGTATCGGCACTCTCAGTCATGGCAGATGCTCACCCCTCCAGCCGAGGAGTAGTACGGGAGCAGCGACGGCGAGTGACTATGCGTTCCGCTCGGCCGAAGCGAGAGCGTCCGCAAGTTGCGCCTCGACCTCGCCGCTCAGCGAGGTCTGGATCACGTGCCCGTGCTCCTTGACGCGCGGTAGGGCCTTCTCGGGATCGAAGTTGCGTGCGAGGAAGATCAGCGCGGCACAACCGGGCTCGAGGTTTTCGCTTAGCTCCTTGACGAAGCTCTCGGCAACTCCGGCGTCCCCGAACATGCTCTTCCAGACTGCGCCACCCGCGAGCGCGCCCGCGGCCAAGCCGAACAGCGGCGCCATGAGCAGGTAGCCGATCAGGCCGCCCGAAATCGCACCGCTGATGGCGGCGCCGCCGACACCCGTGCTGCCCTGGCGGACCTCCAGCGTGCCGTCCTCGTCGCGGACCATTACGACGGCGTCCTCGACCTTGATTACGCCGTCCGTGACGCCTTTGCGTAGGTTCTCGCGAGCCCGCTCGACCGTGGCCTGATCGGGGTACGCAATCGCAATCAGCTCACTCACGCTTCTCCTCCGCTCCTAGGCAAGACGGCTGTGATTGCGGTCGATACTACTCTCGCGCTGCTGACCTGAATTCCGGCGACCGCCTTCGCCCGATCGCTCTCAGGCTCCCAACAGCTTGGCCTTCTGCGCAGCGAACTCCTCCTCGGTGATGACGCCCTGCGCTTTCAGCTCGCCCAGCTCCTTCAACTGGTCGATGGTCGAGCTGCCGGCCGCCGGAGCGGCGGCGGGAGCGGCCGCTTGGGGCGGCGCTTCGGTGGCTTCCTGCTCTGCCCAGCGCTCGCCCTGGCGTTTGGAGACGCGGTTGCTGACGGACGTTGCGGTGCCGGCGATGACAGCGGTGCGGGCGACACCTCGAAGTAGTCCTGGCATGGAGAGCCTCCTCTTAGGCGTTGGCCTCGACCGCGTCGAGCGCGGCGAGGACGGCTTGGACGGGGATGCGGCCGCTGGCGGCCAGCTGGCCGCCAGAACGGCGGACAGCCATGGCGAAGGGCGCGGCCCAGGTGTTCTCGAAGACGAGCAGCGCGGCGGAGGTGCCGGGCTCCATCGCCCCGCCGGCCTCATCGAGGTCCTCTTCCGAGAGAAGCCCGGAGGAGGCGCCTTCGAAGACCGACAGCTCGGCGACCTCGCCGCCGACGTCGGCGATCTCCAACCCGCGGATCGTCCCGTCCTCGGTCTTTTCGATGAAGGTGAGGTCGAGGATGCGGATCAGGCCGCGGTCGACCAGGTCGATCAAGTACGGCGCCACCTCACCGTTGGGCTGGCGCCCCGGCCACTCGACCAGGATGTAGTCGATCGGCCCCATCTCGTCGAGCTGCTCGCCGCCGCTCATGAGAGTGCCTTCGCCTTCAGGCGGTCGAACTCGGCGGCGTCGATGGCGCCACTGTCGAGCAGCTCCTTTGCCTTCGCTATCTCCGAGGCAGTGCCCTCTCCGGCGACGCCGCGGACGTACTCGTCGAATTCGCCCTTGGCGCGCTTGCTGGCCTCGACCTGGCGCTCGGCCATGCCCTTGCCTTGCGAGATCAGGTAGATGCAGACGCCGAGCAGCGGCAACAGAATGATCAACAGTGTCCAGCCGGCCTTGCCCCAGCCGGAAACGTCATGCCGGGCGAAGAGGTCGCCAAAAGCGCGAAAGATCAGCATGATCCAGAGGAAGAAGCCGAAGAAAACGAACATCGTCCAGATGATGTTCAGCAGTGGGTACTCGGCGGCGAGTGGCAGCATTGTTTGTATTTCTCCTGGTTGTGATGGTCGGCGATCGCTCAGGCGCGCTCGACTGGCTTACCGTAAACGATCGGCCGTGCAAACGATTGCGCAGAGCCCGAGACCCCCAGGTGGCCAAGGAGAAGACGCCCGCTGAAAGCGCGGGCGCCCTCCACAACTGCGCTACCTAGCTCAGAAGTCGCCGAGCCGTTTGGAGATGTTGTGCTCGGTGTCGCGGACGACGACATCGGAGAATCTGACCGTCATCGGTGGGCTGCAATCGGGCTGGAAACTCGCCGTCAGGGTCAGCTCGAAGAGGGCCTTACCGTTCTGGACCGGGAAGTCGCCCTCAGCCGAAACCGATTCCTTATTGACCGCTTTCGGATGTTTGCCACCACCGTTGATGCATTCAGCCGTAGCGGTCACTTCGATGTGCACCTGCGTCTCGTTCCCCAGGCCGGCCTCCTTGCCGGAGACTGTCAGGGTGTCGCCACTGCGGGTTGCCGTAACACTTATGAAGTGCGGGTTGCCCGCGAACACATTCGGCGCCGCGACAGCCAGCGTCATCGATGCCACGATTGCGAACAGCAGAAATCGACGCATGGGAACCTCCTTAGCGCGCGCTTGCTGCGCATTCGAGGCTCCGCGAGAAATCAGGCTCCCAAGCGAAACCACCTCACCTCGCTGGGGATGTATACGACGTTAGCGGCGTACCCCGCTGTCCGCAAGCCCTGGACAAACATGGATTAGGTGGAGCTGGATTACGGATGCAAAATCCGTCGCTTGGGCGCTTAGACGTTCATTCGAGATCGGCCCCGGTCGTCCATCCCCTGTGGAACGCTGACGGCATGTCGCAAGCCGTGTCCGCCGAACGGACCCCGAGCGGCCACAAGGCGCGAGCTTGGTCGCACGAGGGAACCTCCACGACGCTCAGGTTCGCGGTGGCGTTGGGATTGACCGCTGCCTACGTGGCGTTCGCCATCTGGGCGTCATCTCCATGGCGGGCTGAGCTGCGCGATGCGATCGGTCCGGTGATGTCCTGGGTGATCCCGATCTTCCTCGCCTACGTCCCGGCTGTGCTCATCGGCTTCATGGTTTTCACGCTGATCACACTGCGCTATCGCGTCCCATCGCTGGATCCGCCCAGTGGCCCTTGGCCGGAGGGTGCGTGGCCCCCGGTGACCGTCGTGATCGCCGCACGGGACGAGGAGTCGGCCATCGGGCCGGCCCTGGAGCGAATCGCGGACCTCTCCTACGACGGTCCGCTCACGACGGTCCTCGCCGACAACAATTCGACTGACCGCACCGCCGAGGTTGCCGAGGAGACGGCGCGGCGCCGTGGCCTGGAGCTGTCACGCACCTTCGAGCCGGAAGCGGGAAAGTGGCGGACCCTCAACAGGGCACTGGAGAGTGTCGAGACTCCGATCGTGGTCACCGTTGACGCCGACACCCTTCTACACCCAGAGGCTTTGAAGTATCTCGTCGGCAGGTTGATGCGCGAACCCGAAGGGCAGCATGTATGCGCCTGCGCGGGCGCCCTGGTTGTTCAGGACCCCACGCACAACCTGCTGACCAGGATGCAGAGCTGGGACTACCGGCTCGGAATCAACGGGATCAAGCGAATGCAGGCGGCCTACGACAGCACCCTGGTCGCCCAGGGGGCCTTCTCGGCGTACTGGACCGACGACGTTCGCGCGGTCGGGGGCTGGCCGGACGCGATCGGCGAGGACATCGTCCTCACCTGGTCGATGATGCGGTCCCGCGGGCTGGTCGAGTACGAGCCATGCGCGCTCGGCGCCACTGCCGCGCCAGAGCGGGTCTCCCAGCTCATGCGCCAACGATCGCGCTGGGCACAGGGGATGCTGGAGGGCCTTCAGCGCAACCCGCCCGCCAAGCAGCCGAGAGTCTTGGCCAGATTCGTCTCCGGGCTCGACTACCTCGTGCCGCTGCTCGACCTCGGCTATGTCTTCTTTTGGATCCCGGGGGTCGTCCTCTTCATCGCGGGCTATCCACTGCTGTTCTCATGGTGGTCGATGCTGGTGCTGCCGATCACCCTCGTCATCTATGGGCTGCTGCGCAGGTGGCAGGAGCGGCATGTTTTTCGTCGACTCGGATTCCATCCCGGACACGACGTCTTAGGTTTCTTCGCCTACCTGTTCGGCTATCGGGCGCTTGTCTCGCCAGCTGCCCTGCGCGGCTACACGGAACACCTGGCCGGGGCACCACGACGTTGGAAATAGCGGACGGCCAGATCGACGCGATCCTCGTCGGCGAGAGGGCGTGAGCGACGTGCGCGAGACCGGGGCTCTTAATTAATCGGGCGGGATGTTCTGGTTCAGCCGAAAGAGATTGTCAGGGTCGTAACGGCGCTTCAGCGCCTTCAGCCGCTCGTACTTCTCCGCCCCGTAGGCCTCGCGGACCCGCTCCTCGCCCTCGCTCATGAGGAAGTTCACATACGTGCCGCCTGTCTGGTGAGGCTCGAGGGCGGACCAGAAGTTGCGTACCCACTCGCGCTCCTCGTCAAAGCCTTCGGAGCCGGCGGTGGCCGCGGTGATGTTGAAGGTGTGACCGGCGCCGCGGCCGCTGAATGCCGTCTCGCCCTCGCCCACCCGCGAGATCGCCCCGCCCATCTGCCAGATCGGAAACGCCGTCAGCGGGGAGCGGATGCGCATCGCGTGCTCGACCGTGATGTCGATTACCTCATCGGTGAGTTCCGCCACGTCGCAGGCCCGCATGTAGTACCACTGGCCGTGCGGGAAGGAGGGATCGAACATCGCCTGGTGTTCGAGGAAGGGCTTCGGTTCGCACAGATCGAGCACGGGAGATCCGAACGCCTTCAGCGGTGCGACCGCCTCTTTCCCCTCCTCCACCGATCCGGCGTAGCAGCAGACGATGGCGACGACCGGCTTGCCGTGAAGCTCGGGCGGGATGAACGGAAGCGGTGGTGCCTTGCGATGGATCACGATCGTCATCAGATCGTCCGGCGCCGCGGCGATCCAATCTCTGTAGAAGCGCAGCACGTTCGGCGACTCCTCGATCGGCCAGAACACCGGCCCGGCCACCACCTCCGGACCGAGCGGGTTGAGGCGGAACTCGAATTGGGTGACGACGCCGAAGTTCCCCCCGCCACCGCGGACGCCCCAGAAGAGGTCCGGGTTCTCGGCCTCGCTCGCTCGCACGGGCTCCCCCTCCGCCGTGATCAGATCGACAGAGAGGAGCTGGTCGATCGTCAGCCCGTACTTGCGCTGAATCCAGCCGATGCCGCCGCCGAGGGTGAGTCCCGCGAGGCCCGTATGGGTGACGATCCCTGCCGGAACGGCGAGCCCGTGCGCCTGCGTCTTACGATCGAGTTCTCCGAGCAGTACGCCGGCTTCGGCCTTTACCGTGCCAGCATCGAGATCGACGTCGATGCCATTCATCGGTCCCAGATCGACGACGACGCCGTCGTCGCAGACCGAGTGGCCGGGGAAGCTGTGACCGCCGCCCCTGACGGCCAGGGGGAGGTCGGTCCGCCGCGAGAACGTCACGGCCGCGCTCACATCGGCGGCGCTGGTGCACCGTGCGATCAGGGCGGGGCGCCGATCAATGGAGCCGTTCCAGACCGCCCGGTGCTCGTCATAGGCGCCGTTGCCCGCCTGTACGAGCTCCCCGGCGAAGGAGGCCTCCAGCTTGCTCAGCGCTCTGTCCTCGCTCATCGCACCCACGCTGCCACGAGCCTATCGGCCGTCCTGAGATTTCTGACGGAATCGTCAAATCGGCGCCCCCGCGCATTCTCCGGTCCTCGACCGGATTTGGCCGGCCCCGCTCAGAGATCAAAGCAAGCAACCGTTTATGGAGCTAGCCGGACTCGAACCGGCGACCTCCTGGGTGCGATCCAGCTTAGTCAGTAAGGCGCAGAGTCGCGAAAAGAAGTCAATTTCCAGCGCTTTTTGGAGCGCCGCCTAACGTTCCGACTCCACAAAGACGCACGGATATGCGGCGATATGTCGGGATTCGGGCACTTTTAGCGCCGAGTGCCTGGTTTCGGTCGCACGCCCATCTCCGAGCACTACTCCTCTAGGGCTGGTCCCAGGCAGGGCTAGTGCCCAGCGCCGGCATCAGCACGACACGACGAACAGATCTCATCGGTCAAGGTTGGCGCCCCAGATTCCGATTGTGGGGACAGTGATATCTGGGCTGAGCCAACGCGAGCGAAGGACCGTTCTTGTCGGCGGCCTCCTCGCCCTCTGTCTGCTCACCGCCTTCATCGCGCACGTCGCGGTCGGGCTTGGCGGTAGCAGCACCGATGCGCTCTTCAACACCTGGATCTACAGCGCCCTGATGGTGGCGAGCGGCGGCGCCTGTCTGCTGCGGGCCGCGCTGGTCCGCAGCGAGCGGTTGACCTGGGTACTGCTCGGCGTCGGCTTGCTGCTCTACAGCGGCGGAGAAATCTATTACGCGGCCGTCCTCGCCGGGCAGGCGACGGTGCCGATCCCCTCTCCCGCCGACGCTGGCTACCTTTCCTTCTATCCGCTCGCCTACGCGGCGCTGATCGCCCTTCTGCGGGCGCGGATTGGGGCCTTTCCGGTCGCGCGGTGGCTGGACGGCGCGATCGTCGGCTCTGCCGTCGCAGCGCTGGCGGCGGCGTTCGCGCTCGGGCCGATCGTCGATGCCTCAAGCGAAGGCCAGGCGCTCGCCGTCGCGACCAACCTTGCCTACCCGATCGCCGACCTGACCCTGTTGACGATGGTGGCAACCGCCGCCTCGTTCACGGGCTGGCGACCGGGGCGTAGCTGGGCGGTCCTCGGTGCTGGCCTCTTGCTGCTCGCCGTCTCCGACGGCGTCTATCTGCTGCAGGCCGCCAAGGGGACCTACGTCGAAGGGACGATTCTCGACGCCGGCTGGCCGTGCGGTGTTTTGTTGGTGGCTTGCGCGGCGTGGATCGAGTCGGGCGTCACTGAGCCACTGCGATCGCAGGCGGCGCGCATTATCGCGATACCGGCTGCGGCAGCATTGGCCGCAATCTGTCTCCAGGCAGCCGAACGATTCGCCACGGCCCCTACCGCAGCGGCAGTCATCTCCTTGCTCACCCTGATCGCGGTCGTCGTGCGACTGGTCCTCTCGTTGCGTGAGAGCCAGGGGGAAATCCGCACGAGGGTGCGAGAGTCGCGGACCGACGAGCTGACCGGGCTTCCCAACCGCAGGGCGCTGATGCTGGACCTGGAGCGCGCAATCACACAACCGGCGGCAACGGGGTGCCTCCGGCTCCTCGCGCTGTTCGACCTCGACGGCTTCAAGCTCTACAACGACACCTTCGGCCACCCGGCTGGAGACGCCCTGCTGGAGCGACTCGGCGGGCGGTTGGAGCGCTTCGCGGGCTCGAAAAGCCGCGCCTATCGGCTGGGTGGCGATGAGTTCTGCCTTCTGGCCGAGTGCACAGCGGCGGAGGTCGACGCGATCATCGCCGGCGCCACCGCAGCGCTCTCTGAGCGTGGCGAGGGATTCGCGATCACGGCCTCGCAGGGCAGCGTCCTGCTGCCAAGCGAGGCCGGCTCGACGGAGGAGACGATGCAGCTCGCCGACCGGCGGATGTACGCGAACAAGGTCAGCGAGCGGACCTCGGCTGGCTCGCAGTCGCGCGATGTGCTGCTGACGGCGCTTCGCGAACGCCAACCGAATCTGGTCGAGCAGGCCGTCGATGTCGCTGAGCTTGCGCGGGCGGTCGCAGAAGAGCTGGAAATGGAGGCTGAGCAACGCGACGAGACTTATCGTGCCGCGCAGCTGCACGAGACAGGAAAGATGGCGATCCCCGACGCGATCCTGAACAAGCCAGGCCCGCTCGAGGAGTCCGAGTGGGGGTTCGTCCGCCAGCACACCCTGATCGGCGAGCGGATCATCGCCTCTGCGGCGGCGCTCGTACCGGTCGCGCGTCTGGTTCGCTCGAGCGGCGAGCGCTGGGATGGCAGTGGCTACCCGGACTCCTTGCGCGACGAGCAGATCCCGCTCGGCTCCAGGGTGGTCGCCGTGTGCGACGCCTACGCGGCGATGGTCTCAGATCGCCCCTACAGCGTCGCGATGCGTCCCTCGCGAGCCATCGAAGAGCTGCGCCACGGCGCTGGCTCGCAGTTTGACCCCAAGGTCGTTACCGCCTTCGAGCAGGTTGCCGCGCAGCGTGGTCTTCCCATCGAGTCTGAGCCAGGGAAGAGGGCGGGCGAGCGAGCCGCGTCTAACCCGTCCCCATAGTCGAGCCGAGTAGTTACGAAACGTAGAAGCCACCTGACGTGCAGGGCTACAACGATGGAGCTAGCCGGACTCGAACCGGCGACCTCCTGGGTGCGATTTTCAAAGTTCGGCTTGCCTCTGGCTTGTCTGCGCCAGATCGGGCAAATCGCGGTCGTTCTCAGTTGAGCCTGGCTGATCGAGGATTGAGCCCCATATTGAGCCCCTGTGTCGCCAGACACCTCTACGAGGTAGCCAGGGGACCAGCATGACGCACCAGGTCCCCCGTTCCTGTGCTCTCTGCGGCAGAGATCTTTCGGGGCGCAGAAAGGACGCTCGTTTTTGCTCGCGAACGTGTCGTGCTGAGGCCAGTCGTCTCAGACGGCTCCTGAGCGGCTGCGAAGTCGATAGCTATGGATCCTTCGCGGAACGCCTGAACGCCTTCCAGAGGCGCACAAACGGAGCCTCAGGGGCGATTTCGTCCACGGTTGGATCGGCCTAGGTCGAGGAGGGCTGTTCTTTGCACGACCCAACCTTTTCTGCCGTGGCGCGAGTCGCATTCAGCCGTGACGATCTATCGGCAACAGAAAAACTCGTCCTGATTGCAATGGGCAGCTTCTTTAACGCCAACAGCCGGGAGGCCTACCCGAGTGCCTCAACCCTCGCGACAATGACTGGACTCCACGCGAAGTCAGTGCGACGCGCTTGGAGGATCCTTGAAAGGTCCAAGATCATCAGGAACCACGGCCAGCGGATGCGCCGGGAAGACGATGGCACCAAGGTACTGTCCAGCAACCTGTTCTCGCTTCTTGTCGATCTTGATACACCGAGTGCCCATGGACAAGGTGTCCACCTAACTCCTAAAACTAGTACTACAAGTAACGTGAAGGGTACTTCGGTGGACACAGAGTCCACCGAGTACGCATCGGATCTGAAGAAGTCAGAATCACAACTCTGGGTACAGGAGTTGGCTACTGTCCTTTCATATTGCTTGGCAGATACCCTCATCGATCAAAAGCTCAAGAAGCCATGGTATCGGGATGATGCAGCTAGTCCGGAATGGCTCGGTGAAATGACCCATCTCATCCTAAGTACACTTCCACAAGTGCGGCACCGGGTAGACGCGCCTGAGAGTAAAACCGTCGTTCAGGCCATCTACGAAGAAGCAGTCAGGATGTCTCCCAACCGTGTTGACTATCGAGTCTGTCACCCTGGCTACGTTCCACCTCGGCTCCTCAGAACTCGCATCGACGAGCTACTAGGCCACGCAGCTCGGGTGGTAGCTCCGCCACCATCGGGGGAGACAGTGCAGACTCCCTCGCTGGAGGAGTTGGAGCAGCGACGAGAGCGGAAACAAGAGTTAGAGGCAATTGCTCGTGACATCATGGAGAAGCAGTCACGGCGCACATGAGTGCCAAGTCTGGGCGACCTATCCCTTCTCAGGGTCCCGCGTGGCAAGCAGGCGCAGGGGGCTAGTCCTCGATCAGGAGGTCGGGAGGATGAGCCGTCGGAGCCTCTCGATCGTATCTCCTTCCACCACAAAGGGCGGAGGCCAAGAAAGGGGCAAGGTAGGGTCGTCCGATCTGAGCAGCCCCCGCTGCATGGGCCAGATGATGTGACTGGCCTCATCGAACCTGTGTGGGAGATGAAGGGACGCCGGTTCGTCAGTATTCATAAAGAACGCCAAGATCACTACTCGCTGGAAGTGGAAGAGGACTCTCACTCCTCGATTGGTGGTCTCATCTGGCGAATAAACCTCAAAGAGGATCGGGGGTAGTGGTCCTTGGTATCCGGCAATCATCGTGAATTGGTTATTGAACGGTTGCGCATGATCGAAGAAGGTTCGATAGTCCTGTGGATGCAGGATTCCGGTGTCCGATCTGGCAGTCAGTGCCAGTTGGGCGGTCAGGATGGTCTTTGTGAACCATCGGGCCACTATCCAGCGCTCAACCTCACTGATCGTTTTGCTACTGGCATCCAGCAGCCCTTTCAAGACAGGGGCCGCGCCGCTCTCGATCCGACTCAGCCATCCGGTATTACAGTTTTCGCATACTCGCCTAGTCACAACCTCGATCATGGGCGTGCGAATCTCACGTCCTTCACGAGCGATGATGTATTGACCACCCCCATCGGCCGCCCCTGTGATCGAGAGCCATTTTGGAACAACATGCTCCCGAGACATTTTGATGCCCCGACGATCACAGAACGCGCAATGGCTTGCCATTTCTCAGCTAACCCGAGAGGTTGATGGCAAGCGACCGGAGCGGCAAACTAACGTCGGGGCAGGTGATAGCCACACGAATCGCAGTCCCACGCAGGCCGATCCTTCATCTTGTGGAACTTGCGGGACGCTCACACTTGGGGCGCTCCGCGTGCTCGCCGTCCTTAGAAAAGCGGTTGCGCCAAAGTCACTCAAGACAGGTCGCATCGTTGGGGAACTCCCTCATGGACTCCATAACCGAGTACGTCGATTCATACGTTTGGCGCATTTCGGCTTATTGCGATTAACGGGAGGCATTGGTGAACCCTCTCATAAATCTACCCCTGTCACGGATAATCGCCCAAGTCTGTCAGTGGAAGAGAGGGAATAGGAGGCAGCTGCAAAAGCCGTCTGAATTGACTTCAAACTTCAGAAACATGGTATGTAAGTTGACGTTAAATGGTCGAATTTTTCGCTTGTCTCTGCGAGATATACTTTTCCAAGTTGACGGAAAGTGACACTGAATCACTTTTGACCTACCTATCCCCTAGCAAGCCGGCTGTTCTCACGCGCGTATGGATTCCTACCCAGGATAAGACAGTTGCGTCAGTCACCACCCCCTAAACGTCGGAAGCACAAGCTCAGCCCCGCTGAGTTTCTCCGACGCTTCTTCCGCTTCTCGCCAAAAGCAAATCAGAAACTGCGTTAGATGGCCGCCCCGAGGTGGCTCCTTCGGTCTGTCAGGTCGTCACGCTCAAAGCGTTGTCGAACCGCCTCCAGCCAGACTTATAGAAGCTCTTGGGCAGGCTGCCTAATCCCCTGATAGGCAGATTAGATGCGTTCAAATAGCTCGGCAAAGCGATAGGCCGCTCGACTCGGAATGACGAAAGGTCCATGCTCATGTACGAGCCCAGTACCGACAAGAGCCCGTACGGCTTGGTCGACTGCATCGCGTGCCGTGAAGTCCTCAGAGGCACGAAGCTCAAGACAGAGATCGCGCACCGTCAACTGCGTTGGGCGTTCCACGAACAGGATCGAGAGTAGGGCCTGCTGAAGGATGTCCTCCTCTTCGGCGACGGAGAACTTCTGACTGCTGCTTTGGTGATCACTCATTCGATCCGGTTCTATCTCCTGGTCGTGGTGCGCTTGGGGTGTCGTCGGTCGAGGAAGAAGCTTGGGCTACGCAGCCAGCTCGTCGCGTCGGGCAGCAGTGAGACAAACCGAGCGGACCGACATCGCGCTCCAGGCTCCCCCTCGCTTCGCTCGGATTCCCTCTCCGTTCAGCCAGTCCGCGATCTTTCGGAAGCTGTTCCCGGCCTCGCGAAGGGCGCGGATTTGTCGCACCACCCGCTCCTGACGGTGATCGACAACGAGGCGATCACCGTCACGACGACGGCCGTAGGGGATAGCTCCGTAGGGCTTCCCTTCCACTTGGAGCCGTGCCAAGGATTCGGCAGTCCGTTGGGCGATCAGTTCCCGCTCCAGCTGTCCGAATACGGCGGCAACACCGGCCATCGCTCGGCCCTGGGGAGTGGTGAGATCAAGTCGGTCGAGGATCGAGACGAGTCCGAGCTTCCCGCTGGCAAAGCGATGGAGGTGACCCAAGGTCTCGCTGGCATTGCGTCCGAGACGGTCCAAGCGTGTGATGATGACGGCATCAACTTTGGGGGCACGTTGTTCGAGGAGCGCGGCGATTCGACTACCTCCGACACGCTGGGAGAGAGGTCGAGAGCCGGACACTGCGGCATCCTCAATCACCTCTACGAGGGATGCATCGGTTGCCTCAGCCCATGCCTCGATCCTGGTCCGTTGCGCTTCGAGGCTTATGCCGTCCACTGCCTGCTCCGCCGAACTGACCCTCACGTATCCGATTACGGTCAGCCCACTCAAGGCCACACATTATACCAACGATTGCGGCCTAAAGCTCTCAGCGCTTGGGGTGATCCTTCTGCGAAAGGATTTGTTCTGCTTGGAGGAAGAGCCGCGATGGTTTCACTCCAACGGCTCCGGCAACGCGGAAGATCATGCTCAGGGTGGGCGTCTTCGTCGCTCTCTCGACGTGGCCGAAGTAGGCCCTGTCGATGCCGCCAACCGACGCCGCCTCTTCCTGGCTGAGGCCGCGTTTCAACCGGGCCTCCCGGAGAGCTATGCCAAATGCCTCGGCAGGGGAAGTTGCCATCGCGCCAGCCTGATCCGACTGGCGCTATACGTCCACGGCCTATAGCTCCCAACTCAGATAGAATGTACCCAAGAGTCCGTGTTCTGGCAAAGGGGGTGTAGTGCTCAAGTTTCGGCCTGGGATGGCAGCCGCACTGGCGATACTCGTGGTCTCGGTTGCGGGATGTGGAGGAGGCACCAAGACGGTCACCGCAACAGCCGAAAAGCAACCGTCTACGGAAGAGTCCTCCGGCTCCTCGCAGAGTGAAGGTGCCGTTTCCTTGGGAGGCTCTGAAACCGAAGAGGCAGGTTACCCCTCGGTAGAACAAGTCGGACAAGCCATCGTGGCCGACATCGAACGCCGGTATGACCTGAGCTTTGAAAGCGGCTCTTGCGAAAACTTCGCCCCGGAAGCGGGCGGTGCGCCGGTCTACATCTGCGAAATCAAGATCGGTGGTGAATGGCACGGGAACATTCAGGCCACGATTCATCCCGACGGGAGCTTCGAATGGGAGGATCTGAGTGGCTCACGTGAAGAGTTCGAAGGGGATGAACTTACGGTGAGCGAATGAGATTCGCTACGGACAATCACTCCATCGACACCAGAAATCCTTGATGCGACAGGACCAGTCCGACTCTCGGGTCTGCCGCCTCTGTAGCCACCACTTTGATGCTTGACGATCAGCCCGCATGGCCCGAGTTAGGTGCGACACATGCGGAGAGCCCAACAAAGTTCGCCGGGGCATGGCTCCCGAGGAGCAATCGTTGCCAGTCACCAATAGATGTCGGACCTGCGGTGGAGAAATCGTCCGGGCGGGTGGTCCACTGTGGCGACCCGTTCCAAGTCGCCCGCCAGTCACACGACTCTGTTGCGTGAACTGCGGCGTCGAGAACGCCGTCTATCAGCCGCGCAGCAACCGCTGCTGTGGTTGCGGCGGCGAGCTGTTCCGGCTTCCACGGGAGCCGCGGAGCGGGGTGGAGCGACTCTTCGAGGGAATCTTCTGGATCGTCATGGCAGGGGTGATGCTGTTCGCCGGGTTGGGCTGGGTGATCGGCGTCTGCATAATTGTCATGTCCCTCCCGCTGTTTGTGCTGTACGGGCTGTCGCCGGTTGCATTCTGGCTCGCGGTGCTCTTTGGAGCAGCAGGTATCGCGTACTGGAGCCAACGGCCGAGTGCGGTTGCAAAGCGGAGAGCACGGCGGCGGCAGCGACAGCTCCGGCGTGAACTAGCTGCCGCCGACGACAGCCAAGCAATGTGACAGGGCCGCGCAAACCTTGCGCCGCCTGGTCTTGATGCTTGCCCGATCTATGAGATGGGACGCAATGCCGCGTGCTGGCCGTGGGAGATATGCACACTCGACTCGATGTCAGCTGGATCGATTCCGAGATCGAGCATTAGGTTGATTCGCAAGACAATCTCCACTCGCTTCAACGCAAAGAGAAGGTCATCTCCTTCTAGAACGTCGTCGGAGTCTTCGCCCCAGTGAGTCAGGAAGTTGCGAGTCATGATCAGCGGATGCACGAGCGTTGTCCATCCCGAAGTCCTAGAAGCCACGGGTTCGGCTCGCTCGAAGATCGAGCGAATTCGCTGGCGCTGGGTCTGCTCGTTCGCATATTTCAAACGCTTCCGATAGTTGTCCTTCAGTTGATCGGGTAGTGCAGCGATCATCGTGTCTATCGCTGCACGGTGCTCCTTTTCCCCGACCACCGGTTGGTCGAAACGCGCCCGGTGGTAGCCCTCTACAACGGAGAGGAGGTTCAAGAGGTCGGGCTCCAAGGTTCGATGTCGCCGGTTGATCGTTGCGAAGAGGGAGTTGCCTGCCCCTGCGAGTTCTCGTCTCAACTCGTACCACCGACTGATCGCGGCAGCCGGATCCTTGCCGAGTGCAGCTAGCGGCAGTGGCACCTGGTGAAAGGCGTTAGGCCGTTCGGTGTGCCACTGAAGCTCACTGCGCTGAACTACGCCAACTTCTCGTACGTGCTTGAGCGGCTTCTTGTCGCCCCACCACTTCTCAAGGTCTTCAGGAAGGAGAAGAGCCATCTCCTCTACGCGCATTTCCTCGTTGGTGGCGAGAATTAGTAGATCGTGCAGCGGCCGAATAAATTTTTCATTGAGATCTGGAAGGGTCGTCGGATCGTCGACTGGCGCAGCGTAAACGACCGTTCCGTTCATTACAGGTGGACACGACGATCAAGTGCATTCCCATACGGAGTCGCCTAAGGAAATAGCCCACTGCGAGATCGCAGCATAGAAAGCGGTTGCTTTCAGGTTCTCGCAGTCGAAGGCGGCTCTGGCGGCCCGTTCGATAAGGTCTCCAGATACTCGGGCTTGTCCCCACTCTGTCCGGATCAGATGCGAAATCTCGGCCGCAAGGTCATGGCCGCTACACAGCCGCTCAAGATCGGGGCTCCCAGCCAACTCCGACCGAACCTTGCTTACGAATTCACTCCGGCCACACGTGGGCTGCTTCGATCGAGAAATTGCGACATCACACATCTCCGAGATGTCGAGATCCCCCTCTGTGGCCCTGGTGCAGGTATGCACTGGAAAATTCTCAAGCCGTACCTCTAGTCGGTCTCGCACCGAGACGAGGCGAGCGATACCAACTGGCGAAACCAAACGAATAAGCAGTTCCCGTGAAGTGCAGCCAAACTTAGAGAGGTAGGCTGATAGCTTGCTCCGATCTGCAAAGCTGGCCAGGAGCCGATCGAGAATGTCACCTCCCAACATGATGGTCGCGTCGAGATCGTATAGATCTGTGTAGAAGAGGCCAGCAATCGACTCCTCTTCGACTTCAAGCAGGCCTTCGAAGTCTCGATCAGCAAGACCAGCCACTCTCCCAACCGATCGCTCAGTGACCAAAGTCATCGCCCGAACGAGCGCCGTCTTCGAATAAGTCGGAATCGTGCGGGCTGTCGTGTCGTCAATGTGCGGATCTAGCGCTCCACAGTCAGCTCCACTCTCAAGCAACAGGACTGTCCGTGTTTCCACGGTTCGCATCATTTGAATCTCAGCGAACACGTCGTCGCCGGTCACTCGCTCCAGCATCTAGTCACTCTCTACGTCGCCAAACAACGGAACCATACGCTCCGACCAAGTATGGATGATCTGAGGAGAATGGGTAGCAACGACAAAGCGCAAAGATGCAAGCTGAGAGATCTCGACAATGTCATCCAAGAACTGTTGCTGCCACGAGACATGCAGAGATAGCTCTGGCTCGTCAATAAGAACAGTCGTCTCAGGTGAAACATTGAAGAGCAGGTCATAAACGAGCACAAGCTCGTGTTGCTCGCCCGACGATAGTGAATCAGCTCCGATATCCTCACCGGTCTCGGTGACAAACGTGAAGCCACGCTCTCGATCAATGATCAACTGCTTAAACAGAAAACGCGAATCGACAATTCGCCTCAGGAGCTGGACGCGATCAAGCAGATGGCGAAAGGTTGAGAGCTTCTCATCAGCGTCGTCGAGATAAGTCCATAGTACGCGACGCTCCCAGTCGTGCAGGTTCCGATCCGGAAGCGAGATGTCTACCGCCGCTGTATCTAGGACGGCGATTTCGCCAAGTTCTTCCCGCAGTGCACTTTGGACACCGTACCGCTGTCGGATTTGGTCGTCGGTAATGCCGTCCGGAAGTTCACGGTCCAGCACCCGGTTCGGGAAAGTTCGGTCTAGCTGTTGTGAGGTCCGGGAGTTCTCCGCTAGGGCCGCTCCAAGGCGCTCAGTAAGGTCCGTTGCATAGCGCAAGACGGTACTCGGCTCGACACGGTGTTGCGCTCGCTGTTGTGTGTGTACCGGTGCAACACGGATGAGACGCTGTGTCTCAATGAGGTGAACGGAAAAGTCGGCTAGGAAGTCTCGGAACTCCTGCGGGGAGCCCTCAAGGCCCAGGGACTCAATGACGGGCGAACCTTCATAGCGGTATGCAATCTCGTGGAGAGTTACGTAATCGTCATGCCCTCTGTCGTACCAGAGATTCTGCTCCATTCGGTCTAGCGGGAATTCATGTTCAAGCATCCGTAGCCTAGCTCCCGGAACTGAACCGACAGGCTTAAGGGGAGGCGTTACCTCAAAATTCAGAGGCTCGTGGTTGGATTGAGCGAGTGTCACTTGAAGAACCTGATGTGCTTCATCTGGTGGTTCCTCCGAAAGGGGTAGCTGCTTAGACCGGTCAATTTGAATGGCGCTGCCATCAGAAAAACCGAACTCAGCGCTGCGGAATGGGAAGTGAAGGAGGCGATGTAGGTGATCTTGAGCCACAGCCTGGACCAGTTCGAGCAGCTTCGTCTTGCCGATGCCATTCGGGCCGTGGACGATGACAAACTCCCAATCTTCGGGGAAGGGTATGTCATGCTGAAAGCGACCTAGAAGGCCATCTACCTGTACGTGGATAAGATGTCGCATAGGTTTTGGGTTGCTCTTGGGTAGAACCTAGATTTGGCAGCCTATCCTGTTCGGGTCATGAGAATTGATTCTGCTAGGCCGGTGTTGGCCTGAGCGGTCGTCGTGAGCTGGTTGACGCGAGGATCTTTCGGAGTCCCGAGTGGCAGCCACGATAGGAGTCCCATCTGGACCGCTCCATCTGCCCCTTGAGTACGGTGGCTTACCGATTTACCCAGGCGGCTGTTGCTTGGCGCTTCTTCGCCAAGTCGATCATTGCCGCAACGCTATCGAGGGCAATGTGAACGTCTTCCGCCGACATCGAGATTGGTCCGTCCCCGTACCGGGATGCCCCTCGCTCGACGTATAGTCGTTGTAGAACCTCAGCGGCACCGGGGGGAGCATTTCCAAGCTTCTCCCATTCGCTCCACCAGGTCACTCGCTCGTGGTGGATCTGAGTTGGCCTGTCGTCAATTAGGAACATTTCGGCCTTCACGGTAAGCTCTGCCGCCGCAAATCCGTTCTCAATAGCCGGGCCGAGATACTCTCTCTCCAAGCTACTCTCGGCCGCTGCAACGAACTCGGTAGCGCGCTGCAGCAGTGAGGTCGCCGTCTGTCGGTTGCGCCGGAAGTCGAATGCGACGACGATCTCTTCGCCGATCTTCGCCAGCGCGACCCAGGCGGCATTCGGGTCGATGTCCGACGGAACCAGCCCCTCGATACTGGAAATGTCATCGAGCGTTACCTCCTGACCAGCATCTATCGACCGAGCCGCTCGGGCGTGAGCAATCAGTCCGGCGTCGTCGTTGAGGTAGACGGTCGGGGCGTCCAACGGAGCCATCACGACGAGCGCTTTTACAACATCTGACCTGACGAGTTCGGCGCCGTTCTCTGCAATCGCCGGCTCGATCCAAAGACGGAAGACTTGATCAAGCAACGATGCGCTGAACTCCGGTGTCGGCATGTCTGGGGCGGACTGATCGGTCATCCGACTTATCATGATGGGCGCGGCGGTAGCCGCATCTCACAATGACTTACTAAGAGTGGAGCCCTGTTAACCCGCAGTGTGTAGTGTGTTATATGCTACTACTCGGTCACTGCGCTGAGTGTTGTTTCCCCCGCGAATCTTGCTATAATAACGCTGTTGTCTGATCTACTGGATTTCGCAACGGGGTGTCCCTCAACGAAATAGGCGAGGGCGAGGCAAAGCCTCCGACACGGCTCAGGCCATCCTTCTCCACTCCCGGCAGTAGCAGCGTCAAAGGAAAACGCTCTGCCTGAAAAGGAGAAGTAATGCAGGACACCGCAGTTGTAGATCCCGAGCGCCTGATAACGCCCAAAGAGGCATCGGATCTTCTTCGATGCAGCGTCGATTACGTTTGGCATCTGTGCCGCAAGGGCGAATTGGCGCATCTTCGGAAGGGGAATCGCATCTTGGTTCGCCGTCAAGATCTGACCGACTACATCGCTGGCCAGATCAGGGGCGGTTAGCAGCGATGAACAAGCGACAGCACAGGGGTGCGCCGATTCCGCAGGAGCGCCCCACGCTGCTTGGAACAGCCGGGCCGACTGGGAATAGCCCTAATGCAGAGTAAGCGTAGCTCGAAGCGTAATTACGGTACCGGCTCCATCGAAACGAAGAGCAGGACGTGGTACGGCCGCTGGCGAGTTGACGGAGAGCAGCTCAAACGCTCTCTTGGGCCCGTCAAGGGATCGGACGGAAGCGGGCTCACCAAAAAGGATGCTGAGCGAGAGCTTCGGAAGGCGATGCTCGAATACAAGCCGCCCAGGAATGGCGCAACGATTACGTTCGCTGAAGCCGGGACGATGCACATAAACAAGCTCCGGATCCTGGGTCGTAAGAAGTCAACGATTGAGGCGTACGAGTCCACCAAGCGCGTCCACCTTGATCCTGAGTTCGGAGATCGGCCCATTGACGTGATCACTCCGCAGGACATCGAGAGGCTACAGGGCAAGATGCTTCGGAAGGCCAAGCCAAAGTCGGTCGTCAATTGGATTGGGAACGCCTCTGCCATCTTCAACTACGCCCTCAAGCAAGGATGGATCGAGACCAACCCTTGCAGCCTCATAGATCCGCCAACAGTCCACAAGAGCAGCAAGCTTCGCTACTTCACTTGGCAGCAACTGACGGACTTGCTCGCCAATGTTCCCGACGACTATCTAGGGCCAATGGAGAGAACGCTTTACAAGTTTGCAGCCGAAACCGGACTACGCCGTGGCGAGTGCTTGGGGCTCCGATGGGAGAACGTCGATTACGCCGCCGAACGAATCCACGTAATCGACAATTACGTTCTGGGAGAGGACGGCACGCCGAAGTCGAACAAGTCGCGCAGTGTCCCTCTCTCAAAGACTGCGGAAGCCGACCTCAAGGCCCACTTCGAGCGCTCCGAGTTCACGGGTCCACGGGATCGTGTCTTCGCTCATCCTTTTATCGGCAAGCCCTTCGATGCGAGCAAGCTACAGAAGCGCCTCAGGGCCGCCCTCAAGAGGGGGCAGATAGGAGAGTTCCGCGAGTTGGTTCGCAAGGATGGCAAGGTCGAAATGGTGCCCTGCTTGTCCTTCCATTGCCTGCGTCATACCTACGGGACGATGCTCGCTGGTAGCGGTCGGCCTCCCGTGACGATCCAGACCTACATGGGCCACGCGAGTATCCGAGAGACCGAGAAGTACATGCATCATGCCCCGATCCAAAACGAGGCTGAACAGGTCGATAGCGCCTTTCGTTTGCTCGAAGCTCAGGCAGCCCTTGCAGCGGCGAAATCAGATTGAGTCCCCATTGAGCCCCAGGTCTTTCACAGACACCCACGCACGGGAAGCCGCAAACCCAGTAGGGATGCGACCTCCTGCAGATGGAGCTAGCCGGACTCGAACCGGCGACCTCCTGGGTGCGATCCAGGCGCTCTTCCAGCTGAGCTATAGCCCCGAAGTCGAAGAAAAGTAGCTTCCTAGAGCGGGATCTGGCTGCTTTTCTTCTTGAACTGACTTCAGACTAGCCGATTCCAATTCATCAGCTACAGGCGTGAATGAGCCTGGCAAGCAGCTTGTCGGGTGCGGGGCTGGGAGGATCGTCCCACGGCCCTCGCGAGTGCACGGATAACCGCATAGGCTTTAGGTTCCCGGAGCAGCAATGGGCATTCTCGATGACGCCATCCGAGAGCATCTTGAGCTGAAGCGCCAGCACGGCGCCGGCGACGACGAGCTGCAACAGCTCGAGGGCGAAGCATTTGGCCCACCGGAGCGACCCGGTAGCGAGGACAAGTCCGACGCACTCGCGGAGGCGCCGACCGAATTCATGGCGCAGCCGGATGCCGCCGAGGAGGAGGCCGACACAGCGGGGCCGCAGGAGCCTGGATCAGGCGACATCAAGGTCAGCAAGAGCGGCGAACAGGAGCGACCGGCGCCCAAGCCCGGGGTTGCCGACCTTCAGGAGGCTCCAGAACCTGAGCCGGAGAAGCCCATCGAAGAGGCAGAGGCCCCCGCGCCGGAGCCTGTCGAGGAGGAGGCGCCGGCGATGGAACACAAGGCGATTCCCGACTCTGAGCCCGAGGCGAAACCTGAGGGCCCGACTACCGAGGAGCGCCAGGCGATTGCCGACCCGCCGACCGAGCTCTACGACGTGGAGGGAGAGGAGTTCGGCCCTGAGCCGCGGGTCCCATCGGATGACGAGTTGATCGAAGAGGAGGAGGTCAGCGAGCCTCGCCTTGTCCCGGTTGAGCCACTGCCGAGTATGGAGGAGGCCATCGAGGACGATGCAGGCGGAAGCGACGCACCCGAGATCGAGGTCACCGCCGCGGAAGACGCAGCGGAAGAGGAGGACTTCTTCAGCGAGAAGCGGCTCTCCGACGAGCTGGACCAAGCCTTGGACGTTCCGCTTGAGGCCGAGGGCCTTGAGCCCGCGGGGGAGCTAGGGGCAGAGGAACCTGGCGAGTCCCCCCCAGAGGAGGATGAGCCACCCGCGGAGCAATCCGAGGACATACTCGAGGACACCCCTGACTTCCTTGAGGAGGCTCCCGAGGACGACCAGCTCTGGTTCGAGCAGAAACCCCCAAAGGACTTCGACTTCGACGACTGAGCAGGCTCTGCCTACACTTCTAGGCGCGGGGCCATAGCTCAGCTGGAAGAGCGCCGCCTTTGCAAGGCGGAGGTCGCCGGTTCGAGCCCGGCTGGCTCCATGAATGGACGCTTGCTCGGCCAGGGCGGGCGGACTTGCTCGCTAGGATGGCCGCCTCGTGCCGCGCATCGTCGTTCCTCGCACTGCCAAGCAGACATTCATCTCGCTGTTCTCGTCGATCCCGCCGTTACTTGCGGTCGATGCGGTACGGCGGGCGATTCGCGCGCGCCGTGGTGACCGAACGGGTTGGGCCTTGATGGCAGCGGTACACGCTCTCCCCGGCGCTTATTTCGCCAACGGATTCCTGCGCCCCGCCGCCCGAACCAGCCCGAACCTCATCGGTCTACAGGTTGCTACCGGGGTCGGGGTCGCCCTGGGAGTGCGCTTCGCGCGGCGCCATCCGATCGGCTGGGGGCTTGCCGGCGCCGAGGCCCTCGGCTGGCTCGTCTACACCCGCTGGTATTCGTGGTTCGGCCGGGAGCCCTCTTCGGCGCTCGCCGTCGGGAAGACGCTCCCGGATGACCTGCCGTTCGTCGAGCACAACCGTGGACCGATCACCGCTGCGGAGCTGCGCGGCCGGCCCACCGTGCTGCTGTTCTATCGCGGCAACTGGTGCCCACTCTGCATGGCACAGGTTGGCGAGATCGCCGCACGTTGGCGCGACGTCGAGGCCCTAGGCGCTCAGGTTGTGCTGGTCAGCCCCCAGGACGAGGCGCATACCCGCTCCCTTGCCGCGCGCCACAACGTAGCGTTTCGCTATCTCCGCGACGAGGAACTCCAGGCGGCGCGGCGCCTGGGCATAGCGAACGACGACGGGACGCCGGCCGGAATGATCGGGTACGAGAGCGACACGGTCCTGCCGACGCTGGTCGTCACCGACGGTGAGGGACGCATCGTCTACGCCGACCAGACCGACAACTATCGCGTGCGCCCCACCCCCGACACAGTGCTCGCCGCACTGTGCGACGGAGGCGCCAGCCCCAAGGAGGCGCCGGATGGCCGAGTTCCCCTCACCTGAAGAAGGGATCGCCCTGACCCATTTCATCGTCTCCGCCGACGTCGAGCGCTCGCGCCGCTTCTACAGCGATGTGCTCGGTGGCGAGACCGTCCGCACCGGGGAGCCGTCGGTAGTGGCGCTCGCCAACAGCTGGATCATCATCAACGTCGGCGGCGGGCCCACCGACGACAAGCCGACCGTCACGCTTGAAGCACCCCCCGACCCCGACCGGGTGAGCAGCTTCATGAACATCCGTGTGGCGGACATCCAGGCCGTCTATGCAGAGTGGAGCGCGCGTGGGGCAGAGTTCCTCACGCCTCCCGAAAAGCGCAAGACCGAGTACCGCTGCTACATGCGGGATCCCGACGGCCACCTGATCGAGGTCGGGCAGTCGCTCTGAGCCCTAAACAGAGGCGGTCGCCGAGCGCAACGGCTCCAGCCACGTGGAGGGGATGAGCGGAGGCGTGTCTCCGGGATAGACGGGGACCGCGCGCCGCGCCAGACAGCAGGCCGGTCGATTCTCGATCAGCGGTCGCAGGTCTTGAAGGGTCAGCAGCAGGCGCACGCTCGCCCCGATCTGGAAGTCGGCGGCGTTCAGCTGCTCGCCGTCGAGCAC
>JANWHW010000039.1 GCA_025450195.1 Solirubrobacterales bacterium
ACCGCCTACCCGAAGATCCGCGGAGTGGTCTGGTTCGAGAAGTTCGACGATGGAATGGACTGGCCGCTGGAGACCTCAACCAGCGCCACCAACGCCTTCGCAGCCGGGATTCAGAGCTCGGCTTACAGGACC
The DNA here is from genome assembly GCA_025450195.1 of Solirubrobacterales bacterium. GTDB lineage: Bacteria > Actinomycetota > Thermoleophilia > Solirubrobacterales > 70-9 > VRUE01. The sequence continues at coordinate 133 of JANWHW010000039.1, forward strand.
AACGCCTACGGGGGCCTGAGCGCAAGTCCCATCTCGCCACCCGGATGATCGCCGGCCCGGCCCAAGCCGGTCCCTACACTTCCACAGTTCTACTCGAATGGGGTTTGGACAAACAAGAGGTCGGCGTGGTGCAAAGGCAAGGGGGCGAGCAGCCGCGCTCGCCCTCCCCTGCGTCCTCGCCCTTTGCGTCCTAGCCCCTGCCTCCGCTGTCGGCTCGTCGCCCGCCGAAGCTACGGCGCAGGCCAGCGCTCAACCGCACCGCAAGGCCCCCCAGCGCCACCTCACCCAGCGGCCGGCCTACTGGGGTGCCTGGATCGGCGACCAGATCACCGGCGAAGAGCCACCCTGGGACATGCGTCCGGTGACCCAGCTGGAAGCACTTCTCGGCAAGGGCTTCTCACTCCTGGCACTCGGCTCGTCCTTCGCCGACTGCGACCCGGCGCCGTGTCGGTTCTTCGACTTCCCGACCGCCGCAATGGAAAACGTGCACGCCTACGGAGCGATCCCCGTCTTCAACTGGTCCTCGCAGGAAAGCACGTCGAACCCTAACTTGAACACCGTCATGCCCGCTTTTCAGCTCTCGGACATCATCGCCGGAACCTATGACAACTACATCCGCGAGTTCGCCAAAGATGCCCGCGACTGGGGACACCCCTTCTTCCTCCGCTTCAACTGGGAGATGAACGGGCGCTGGTTCCCCTGGTCGGAGCAGGTAAACGGCAACAAGCCCGGCGAGTACGTTGCTGCCTGGCGCCATGTCCACGACATCTTCACCTCGGTCGGCGCCACCAACGCCACCTGGGTCTGGTGCCCCTACGCGGAGGTCACGCGCCGCTTCGCCCCACTACGACCGCTTTACCCCGGCGACGCCTACGTCGATTGGACCTGCATGGACGGGTTCAACTGGGGCAAAAACGGGACCAACCCGCACAAATGGAGGAGCTTCGGAGAAATCTTCGACTCCACCTACCGACTCCTGGCCAAGCGGGTGGCACCCAGCAAGCCGATCCTGCTGGCCGAGATAGCCTCGACCGGAAGGCCGCGCGCCAAGGCGGCCTGGATCGCCGACATGTTCAAGCAGCTGGCGAACAAGTACCGCAGAGTCCGCGGTCTAGTTTGGTTCGAGCAGGTCGATCGTGGCATCCAGTGGCCGCTGGAGAACTCACTGGTAGTGCTCCGCGCCTTCGCCAAGGGCATCGCAAATCCGGCCTTCCAGGCCAACGTACAGGCAGCGGTGACGAGCCCGATCCGGCCCCCGGGTTGATCCGGTTGGGACACCGAGCCACCCACACAACCAGCTGCCGCTGTCGCTCACCGGTGCGAGCGCAATTCCCGAAGCAAAGCTCAGCCCGGCGGGTTTATGGGTCGACGAAGCACCAGAACCAAGCATGACTGCTCAGAGCCAGACTAAGCAAAAGACGAGAGCCCCTGTGCTCGTGCTCTTCCTTGCTCTGCTGGGCGGCTTGATCTGGCTACACGCCGCGCCGGCCGAGGCAAAGAAGAAGCCACCCCGGGCGCCTCTATCCCCTCTCTACTGGGGCGCGCAGATCGGAGATCAGCTGACCGGCGAAGCCGCCCCTTGGGACATGCAGGCGCTGGCCAGCTTCGAACGCCATGCCAAACGCCCGCTCTCCATCTCCTCCTTCTCGTCCCCGTTCTCCGAATGCTCAGGGTCTCGCTGCAGCTTCATCAACTTTCCGCTCACGCCGCTGAACAACGTCCGCGGCTACGGCGCGATCCCGTTCTTCAGCTGGAGCTCATCGGCCACGCCTGAAACCGCGAACCAGCGGCCATACCGGCTGTCCAAGGTCATCAACGGCAGCTTCGACCCCTTCATCCGCACCTTCGCTGAAGCGGCGCGCAAATGGAAGCACCCATTCTTCCTTCGCTTGAACTGGGAGATGAACGGCTTCTGGTTCCCCTGGTCCGAAGGGGTAAACGGCAACAAGCCGGGTGAGTTCGTCACCGCCTGGCGCCACGTCCACGACATCTTCACCTCGGTCGGGGCCAACAACGTGACCTGGGTCTGGTGCCCGAACGTCGACTTCACCCGCAAGCTGATCCCCCTGCACAACGTGTACCCGGGTGACGCCTACGTCGACTGGACCTGCCTCGACGGCTTCAACTGGGGCAAGCGCCAAGACTCAGCGGGATGGCAAAACTTCAATCAGGTCTACCACGAAACCTACAAACGGGTGCTGCGGATCGCGCCCGACAAGCCGATGATCATCGGCGAGGTGGCCTCGAACGAGACTGGGGGCTCGAAGCCCGCCTGGATCCGCCACCTGCTGCGCATCGTGCCCAACAAGTACCGCAAGATCCGCGCCCTGATCTGGTTCAACGTCAAGGACCGCAACACCCACTGGCCGATCGAGAGCACGCACAAGGCAACCAGCGCCTTCGCTCATGGGATCCAGCGCGACGTTTTCAGGCCGAACGAATTCGGCGATATCGAGTCAAGCCCAATCCCGCCGCCAGCCTGGCCGTAGGCGCTTCAGCTCAGCCGCCGCTCGAGATCCGCCAGCTGCTCGTGCAGCTCGTCCGGCAAGTGTTCGCCGAATTTGGCTAGGTGCTCCTGGATCTGGGGAAGCTGCTGGCGCACCAGGTCCTCGTTGACGGAGAGCAGCTCACGCATCGCCTCATCGGAGATGTCGAGTCCGTCGGTGTCGATCCCGCCCTCGGCGGGCAGCAGGCCAATTGGCGTCTCCACCGCATCGGCCTTCCCCTCGCAGCGACGGAAGACCCACTCCAGGACGCGGCTGTTCTCGCCGAAGCCGGGCCAGAGGAACTTGCCGTCGGCGTCTTTTCGGAACCAGTTGACGTAGAAGACCCGCGGTAACTGCACGCCCTCGCGCCGGCCGATCTCGAGCCAGTGCGAAAAATAGTCGGCCATGTTGTACCCGCAGAAGGGGAGCATCGCCATTGGGTCGAAGCGCAGCTCGCCGACCGCGCCGGCAGCGGCGGCGGTCGTCTCCGAGGACATCGTTGCGCCCATGAAGACCGCGTGCTCCCAGTCGAACGCCTCCTGGACCAGTGGCACCACCGTCGCCCGGCGGCCTCCGAACAGAAAGGCGTCGATCGGCACACCGGCGGGGTCCTCCCACTCCGGCGCGATCGACGGACACTGCGAGGCCGGCGTCGTAAAGCGGGCGTTGGGATGTGCGGCGGGGATCTCGGACTCGGGCGTCCAGTCGTTGCCGTGCCAATCGGTCACATGATCCGGCGGCGCGCCGGTCATCCCCTCCCACCAGATGTCGCCGTCGTCGGTCTTGGCGCAGTTGGTGAAGATCGAGTTGCGCTCGATCGTGTCCATCGCGTTGGGATTGGTCTTGTGACTCGTGTTGGGCGCGACGCCGAAGAAACCGGCCTCGGGGTTGACCGCGTAGAGGCGACCATCCTCTCCGAACTTCATCCAGGCGATGTCATCGCCGACCGTCTCGACCTTCCAGTCGGGCAGGGTTGGGATCAGCATCGCCAGGTTGGTCTTGCCGCAGGCCGACGGGAAGGCGCCACCCACGTACTTGACCGCCCCCTCGGGCGAAGTCAGTTTGAGGATCAGCATGTGCTCGGCCAGCCAGCCCTCGTCGCGAGCCATCGCCGAAGCGATCCGCAACGCGAAGCACTTCTTGCCCAACAGAGCGTTGCCGCCATAGCCGGAGCCAAAGGACCAGATTTCTCGCGTCTCGGGGTAGTGGACGATGTACTTGTTGTCCTCGTTGCAGGGCCAGGACACGTCCTCAACGCCCTCGGTAAGCGGCATTCCGACCGAGTGGACGCAGGGCACGAACTCGCCGTTCTCGCCGAGCACATCGAGTGCCCCCTTGCCCATCCGGGTCATGATCCGCATATTCACCGCGACGTAGGCCGAGTCGGTGAGCTGGACGCCGATGTGGGCGATCGGGGAGCCTAGCGGCCCCATCGAGAAGGGCACCACGTACATCGTGCGGCCCTTCATGCAACCGGCGAAAAGCCCGTTCAGCGTCTCGCGCATCTCGGCCGGGGCACGCCAGTGATTGGTCGGCCCAGCGTCTCTCTCGCTCTCAGAGCAGATGAAGGTGCGGTCCTCGACCCTGGCAACGTCGGCCGGATCTGAAAGCGCCAAGTAGGAGTTGGGGCGCTTGACCTCGGAGAGGCGCTCGAAAGTCCCAGCGTCGATCAGGACTTGGGCGAGGGAGTCGTACTCCTCTGCCGAGCCATCACACCAGTGGATCGCGTCGGGCTTGGTCAGGTCGGCAATCTCACCGACCCATTCGAGGAGCTTTGCGTGGGTGGTCGGCGCGTTGGCCGTCGTCGTTTGGCTCATTCAGGGCACTTTACTTACTGGCGCTGAGGTCAAGGAACGCGACCACCGGCGCCTCCCGCGCGCTTGGCTACTCCGACCGGCTCGGCCCAAACGAGACCTGTCCGACGTTTGCGTCCTCATCGAGGATCTTGAACGTCTCTTCCGCCTTCTTTCCGTTCGCGAAGGTGACGGTGCACGTGAAGGTGGCGCCAACCTCAACCTCAACGTCGGAAGGGCAATCGACCGATGAGATCTTTTCGTCGGGGGCTATTTCCAGCTCTTTTTGGAGCTCTTCCCCCGCGGCGCCCTGCGCCAAGCGCTGAGGGAGGACCTTTTCCAGATTGCTCTGGCTCTGGTCCTCGATCTTGACATCGTCGATCACAGTTTCCCCGCAGCCGACCGCAACCACTGCAATGACCGTGAGGATGCCCAGTGCTGACCAGCTGCGCACGGGTCTCCGCTTTCCGACGAGATTCACCTAAGAAAGTATCCAACAGAGCCGGGTGGCCTGCCTTCCGTCGCTGTTTGGATAGGGTTGCGCGCCGCTGATGCGCTTCTACGAGTACGAGGCACGCAAGATCGTCGAGCTGGCGGGAATCCCCGTCACCAAGTACGGCTTCTGCACCACCGCCGAGGAGGCCCACAAGGCCGCCGAGGAGATCGGCGGCCCAACCGTGATCAAGTCCCAGGTGCTGAGTGGCGGTCGGATGAAGGCCGGCGGCGTTAAGTTCGCCGACACGCCGGAGGAGGCAGCCGAGCACGCCGAGGCAATCCTGCGACTCGAGATCAACGGCCACATGCCGCGCGGCGTCCTCGTCGACCCCAAAGCAGAGGTCAAGCAGGAGTACTACGCGAGCGTCGTCTGGGACGGGACCGCGAAGCGGCCGCTGATGCTGTTCAGCGACATGGGCGGCATTGACATCGAGGAGGTTGCCGAGACCCACCCCGACCACGTCGGCCGCGGCCACCTCTCCAACCTCTTCCCCATCTCCGACTTCGAGGCGAAGCAGACGATCGCCGCGACCGGCGTCACCGGCTCGCCGCTCAACCGCGCGACCCCGATCCTCGCCAAGCTCGCACGCCTCTTCCGCGACTACGACATGACCCTGGCCGAGATCAACCCACTCGCCGAGCTGACCGACGGCAGCTTCGTTGCCCTCGACGCCCACATGGAGATGGAGAACGAGGCGGTCGGCCGCCAGAAGGCGCTACTGCGCAAGCACCTGGAGATTGCCGAAGACGACACCCGCGAGACCTATGAGCCCTCCGACTTCGAGCGCAACGTCGCCGCGATCGACGCAGCCGACCACCGCGGAGTGATCCAGGGCAAGGACCACGGCTTCGAGGGCAACCTCGGGCTGGTGATCGGTGCCGGGGGCGGCTCGCTGACGCTGACCGACGCGGTCCGCAGTCAGGGCGGCAAGCCCGCCAACTACTCGGAGATCGGCGGCAACCCCTCGGTGGCCAAGGCCTGCGGCTTGGCCAAGGAGGTGCTCGAAAAGGACGGCGTCGAGAAGATCGCGGTGATGATGTCGATCGTCTCCAACACCCGAGTCGACATCGTCGCCCGCGGCGTGATCAAGGCCTGCCTCGAGCTCGGCAAAGACCCCGGCGAGACGATCGCGATCTTCCGCATCCCCGGAGCCTGGGAGGACGAGGGCTTCAAGATCCTCAACCGCTACGGGGTCGAGTACTGCGATCGCTCGGTCTCGATGTGGGAGGCCGCCGGCCGTGCCGTCGCCAAGATCCAAGGGACACCGGCATGAGCATCCTCCTCAGCAAGGAGACGACGTTCATCGTCCAGGGGATCACCGGGCGCGAGGCGGTCAATTTGACCCGCGAGTGCCTCGATTACGGCTCCAAGGTGGTCGGTGGCGTCACTCCGGGCCGCAAGGGTCGCGAGGTCCACGGCGTGCCGGTCTTCGACACCGTCGCCCAGGCGGTCGAGAACTACGGCGGGCCGATCGACGGCTCGGTCGTCACCGTCCCCCCCGCCTTCACCAAGGACGCGGTGCTGGAGGCGATCGAGAACGGGATCAAGCTGATCGTGATCGTCACCGAGCGCATCCCTCGCCGAGACGTCGCCCAGATGGTCGAGCTTGCCGAGATGCGCGGGGCGCGGATCATCGGCCCCAACTGCCTCGGCCTGATTGTCCCCGAGGTCTGCAAGATGGGCGGGATCGGCGGCCCGGCGAAAGACGCCGCCAAGGCCTATGCCCCCGGCCCGGTCGGAGTGATGAGCCGCTCGGGCGGGATGACCACCGAGATCTCCTCCTCGCTGACTCAGGCAGGGCTCGGCGTCTCGACCGCGATCTCGATCGGCGGTGACGCGATCATCGGCTCCACCTACGCCGAGCTGATGCCCTACTTCGAGGCCGATGAGCAGACCCAGGCGATCGTCATCTACACCGAGCCCGGCGGCCGCATGGAGGCCCAGCTCTCCGAATGGGTCGCCGAGAACAACTCCCGCCTGCCGATCGTCGCCTTCATGGCCGGCAAGTTCATGGACGACGAGGAGATGAAGGGCATGAGCTTCGGCCACGCCGGCACGATCGTCGAGGGCAAGGAGGACACCGCGACCGAGAAGATCGCGCGGCTCGCCGAGGCCGGAATCACAGTCGCCGAGGAGATCCCGCAGATTCCGGAGCTGATCAAGGAGAAGATCGGAGCGCGCGCTAGCGTATGAGCGAGGCGCTGTTCATCGACGTTGAGGTCGACGACTCGGTCGCCGGCGACCTGGCGCTGGCCGCCAAGCTGACCGAGGTCTGCCCCGTCGACATCTTCGCCCATCAGGAC
>JANWHW010000040.1 GCA_025450195.1 Solirubrobacterales bacterium
TGCACTGGTCGCCATCGCCCTCGTCGTCGCTATGGCGTGGGCCGGTCCGGCTGTCGCCTACCCGGTGGCGCAGGTCGATCCTCAGCCGCGCGAGAAGGTGGTCAACTACTGGACCGCCGAGCGCATGAAGGGGGCTGTGCCAGCCGATCGCGGTTCGCGGCCGGTGCCTGCTGCGACCAAAGGGACCACGTCATCGACCGTGGCCAGCACCGAAGTGCCGCTGCCGTATCCAAGCGCCTACGGAAAGGTTTTCTTCACCAGCAACAGCGGCGTGAACTACGTCTGCTCGGGGACCGCGATCGCCAGTGCCAACGAGAGCGTCGTCTGGACCGCCGGGCACTGCGTAAATGAAGGCCCCGGCGCCTTTTACAAAAACTTCCTCTTCGTGCCGGCATACCGCGACGGTGCCGCCCCCTATGGGAAATTCGCCGGATCAACTCTGCTCACCACCTCAAGTTGGCGGGCGAGCGGCGAGTGGGGTGTAGACGTCGGGGCCGCGATCGTCGGCACCAACGGCTCCGGCAAAACCCTCTCCAACGTTGTCAACGAGGCTGCTCTCACCTTCAAAGCACCGCGCAATCAGGCGTATCGGATCTACGGCTACCCGGCGGCCAAGAAATTCAGCGGCCAACGGATGTGGGTCTGCCAGACGGGCTGGCTGATGGACGATCTCTCCACGACGCCGGACACGATCGGCGCCTCCTGCGACATGACCGGCGGTTCGAGCGGAGGCGCGTGGGTTACTTCGGGCGGGGCGGTGGCCTCGGTGGTCAGCTACGGATACAGCAGCTTGCGCAACGTCCTCTTCGGCCCCCACCTGGAGGCTGAGGCGCAGAGCCTCTACGCCGCCGCGAGCGCCGGCTGATCGACCCGCGGCGAGTTCCTCGCCACCCTCATCGGCGATCACCTACCTCTGCGGCGATCGCGCCTGAGGGCCGGGCCGGGTGAGCTGATCGGGTCTCCGATCCTCGTAGTTTCGCTCCCAACTCTGCGAACCTGCCACCCGCGATGCCCCTAGACCCTCACGCGCCGATGCTTGTCGGCGCCGGCCAGCACAGCCGGCGCGTCGGAGAGCCGGAGATGTCTCCACTGGAGTTGATCGTGCGCGCCGCGCGGCTCGCGAGCGAACGCCCTGGCGCAGGGCAGCTGCTCGAGCGCACCCAGTCGGTACGGATTGTCGACTGCCTTTCCTGGCCAGTGCCCGATCCTGGCGCACTCGTGGCCGAGGCGCTAGGAATGCGGCCCGCGGAGACGGTGCGGACGCTGACCAGCGGCACCGGGCCCCTCGACCTTCTGGCAGATGCCTGCACGGAGATCCAAGCTGGTCGCCTCGAGGTGGCGCTGATCGCCGGTGCCGAGGCGATCGTCCCGTTCATGCGCGCCACGCGCGAGGGGCGCCCCACTGGCTGGCCCGAGCAGCCCGCCGATGCGACACCGACTCGCGTGCTAGGCAACGAGGCGACGCCGAGCCATGAGGCAGAGCTGGCAGCCGGCCTGCTTGCGCCGATTCACTACTACCCGTGGTTTGAGAACGCACTGAGCGCCGACGCCGGGCGGACTCCAGATGAGCATCGGCAGTGGCTGGCGCAGCTCTGGCACGGGTTCGCGCTGGTGGCGGAGTCAAACCCGGAGGCGTGGACGCAAGAGCCCCCATCGGCGCAGGAGATCTCTACGGCCGGAGAGGACAACCGGATGGTCGCCTTCCCTTACTCCAAGCTGATGACCGCGAACATCCAGGTTGACCAGGGCGCGGCGCTGCTGCTCTGCAGCGCTCGTGCCGCCGAGGAGGCGGAAATCTCGCCGGAGAACCGGATCTTCGTGCACGCGAGCGCCGCCGCCCACGACCACTGGTTCGCCGCATCGCGCCAGGACCTCCACCGTTCGCCGGCAATCGCGGCCTGCGCCTGCGCGACCCTCGGCCACGCGGAGATCGCCGTCGACGAGGTCGCCCACCTCGATCTCTACTCCTGCTTCCCCTCGGCGGTGCAGATCGCCGCCGGAGAGCTCGGGATCGACCTTGCGACCGATTCCCGCCCGCCGACGGTGACCGGCGGCCTCACCTTCGCTGGCGGCCCAGGCAGTAACTACGTGACGCACTCGCTGGCGGCGATGAGCGGGCGGCTGCGCGAGAACCCGGATGCCCTCGGCTTCCTCACCGGCGTCGGCTGGTACATGACCAAGCATGCCAACGCCGTGCTGTCGGCCCGCCCGCCCGCCAGGCCCTACACCCACGCCGAGCCGCAGGCTGAGGTGGATGCTCTGCCACGCCGCGAGGTCGTCTCCGCCGCCGAGATCGAAGGCCCGGTCGAGTCCTTCACTGTCACCTATGAGCGCGACGGCACGCCGTCGCGGGCGATTACCAGCTGCCTGCGAGCGGACGGCAGCCGAGCCTTGTCGAGCAGCGCCGACCCGGAGACGATTCAGGCGCTGCTCGAGGGTACGCAAGCTGTGCGTTTGGGTTTCTAACCAGGCGAAATCGCGCCGATATCTGCCGATTGCCCGCTCGAAGAAGGCAGCAGCCCCTTGGGCTCGCGAGCATCTTTGGGATTGAGGTGCTGCGAATCGTGGCAAGGGGACCAATACAATCCAAGCGGTGACTGGGGAGGCGACACGGGGAACTCGGCGCATTGCAGCGCTCGCCCTTGCCGTCCTTGTGGCAGGCGCCCTTGCCGCCTGCGGCGATTCGGACTCTGATTCCTCGACTTCGAAGGAAGCCAGCTCCCAGCCCAGTTCGAAGAGCTCCGAGGGCAAGTCCGGCTCGAAGAGTACGCAGGATGGCGGCTCGCAGTCGCAGCAGGGTGACGAATCTGCCGATTTGCCTTCGAGTGATGACTCCGAGTCGGTGGAAGGCTCAGGCGGAGGCAACTCGAGCGGCGACTCGGGCTCCGGCGGCAGTGGCTCAGGCCACGTGAAGGGGGGAGACTCCGGCGGTTCGGGAAGTGCGCAGGGCAATAGCACCCAGGACTTCAGCAGCGATGAAGACAATGCGTCCGAAAGGGCGAGAGCTACTGCGGCGATTGAAGGGTTTCTAGACGCTCGCGGGACTGACTTGACCGAGGCCTGCACCTACATGTCCGCGTCGCTCCGTAGGGCATACGACAATGGCGAGGGCGGCTGCCCGGGGACGTTGGAAAAATTCTCGTCTGGGATTTCGGCATCGGAAACCCATGCCACCTCTCCCGCCTCGACGGTGTTTGCCCTGCGCGTCCAGGGCGATGAAATTGTCGCTTTCTACCAAGGGCTCGGGGGGGACGACTACTTCATGCCGATGGCCAAGGAGGGCAGCGAGTGGAAGGTTGCCTTGATAACTCCGCAGCTCTCTTCGTAGCCCCACTCAAGCGACCCTACGCAGCAGCACTGGATTGCCACACGTTGGCTTGCGCAGATTGGCTATTACCAAAAACTACCCTGTTTCTTTATAGCTCTCTGATGTAACTTCGGCTCTCTGTTGAGGGGGGAACCTAGGACTCAAGAAAGGTCGTCTTCGCTCGCTTCCTTCGAGCGGGCGCGCGCCGAGCTATCCGCACGCTTGCGCGCCCGCCGAGCTGAGATCGAGCAGGCTGTCCTCACCCGCGCCTTCGCGGTCTCCGACACCAACGAGCCCGTCGATCTGGGTTCCCTCGATCCCGAGTACCTGCAGGGACTGCGCACAGCAATCTCGGCAGCGGTCGACTACGGCCTCGCGGTGATTGAGAGCGGCGAGCAGCGTGCTCCCTCTCCGCCTCCCGTCCTGCTCGCCCAGGCACGGCTCGCCGCTCGCTTCAACATTGGCCTCGACACTGTCCTACGCCGCTACGCCGCCGGCTACATCCTGCTCTTGGACTTCCTAATCGAGGAGGCCGAGCCGAGTGGCCTGCGTGGCGCCGCCCTGAAACGTCTGATGCGCGCTCAAGCGGCGCTCGATCGCCTCCTCGCCGCAGTCAGCGAAGAGTACGCCCGCGAGGAACGTGAGCGCGCCAGCTCGAGCGAGCAACGCCGCGCCGAACGCATCGAACGGCTTCTGGCCGGTGAGTTGCTCGACACTTCCGGCCTCGCCTATGAGTTCGAGTGCACCCACCTCGGTGCGATCGCCTCTGGGGAAGGAGCCGAGGAGGCATTGCGAGACCTTGCGTCTACCTTCGGCTGCCGACTGCTCACCGTGCGCGGCGGCGAGGGGACAGTGTGGGCCTGGTTTGGTTCCCGTCAGGCGCACAACATGTGCGACCTACACCGCTACGCGCAGGAGGCTTGGCCGAAGGGAGTCAAGGTGGCGATTGGAGAGCAGGGGGAGGGGCTCGCCGGCTGGCGCCTCAGCCATCGCCAGGCCCGCGCCGCCCTGCCGATCGCCTTGCGCAGCTCCGAGCCCTTCGTGCGCTACGTTGACGTTGCCCTACTCGCCGCGGTGCTGCAGGACGACCTTCTTGCCACCTCACTGCGCAAGGCATACCTCGCGCCCTTAGAAAACGAACGCGATGGCGGTGAGGTGGCACGCGAAACCCTGCGCGCTTACTTCGCGGCGGAAAGCAACGTCTCCTCGGCGGCGGCGGCTCTAGGGGTCAAGCGCCACACCGTCACCAATCGCCTCCGCGCGATCGAGGAGAGGCTCGGTCGCTCCTTGAGCACGTGCTCGCCCGAGCTCGAAGCAGCGCTTCGCCTAGAGCAACTCGAGTCTCCGGCCTAAACAGGCCAACCTGGCCCATTCCTCCTTCTCCTTCTGCCCAGGCTGGCCGTACATCCGATGCCTCCCGTCAAGGATGCTGACACCGGTTTGCGCCATAAGGCGTGAATCGACAGGGAATCCAAGGGGACTAAGGGAGGCATTACCACATGGCAGGAGGCACGTCTCGTGCAGCAGCGTCTGGGTTTAGAGTGGCGGGGTCGGGCTTTGTCCTGACGCTTGCCGTCTTCCTGTTCCTGTCCCTGGCGGCGGCTTCTCAGGCCGCGGTGGATCCGATTGAGCAGCGCGAAATGCCAGGCGTGGGACCCAGTTCCAACGGAGGACCCGGTGGAAGGCTCTTCGGCCACGCTTCCGTTTCCAGTGGCCGCCTCCTCCCTGGTGAAGCCCGCTACATCGTTGTCCTCAAGGACTCGATCAAACATCCTGGCGCCGTAGCTGAGGACCAGGCTGAAGAAGTCGATGGTGACGTCAGCCTCGTCTATCGCCACGCCTTGAAGGGCTATGCGGCGACCCTGCCCAAGGACGAAGTCGAATCGCTCGAAGAAGACTCCCGAGTGGACTACATCACCCCCGACCGCCTGGTCGAGGTAGCTTCCCAGGCGACTCCGACCGGGATCTCGCGCATCAACGCGCCCAAAAACCCGAACGTGGACATCGACGAAGAAGACGATCTGCGCGTCGACGCCGACGTAGCGGTGATCGATACCGGGATCGACTACGAACACCCCGACCTCGACGTCGCCGGGCGCACCAGCTGCATTCCCGCCGAAGAAAAAAACGTCGAAGAATGTGTCGACGGCACTGGCGAAGATGATCACTCCCACGGCACTCACGTCGCCGGCACGATCGGTGCCCTCGACAACGGCGAAGGCGTCGTCGGCGTCGCCCCCGGCGCTCGCCTGTGGGCGGTCAAGGTGATGAACAAAGAAGGCGAAGGCCTTAACTCCTGGATTATCGCCGGCATCGACTGGGTCACCGCCCACGCCGAGACGATCGAGGTGGCGAACATGAGCCTCGGCGGGGAAGGCGAAAGCAAAGCGATCGAGGAAGCGATCGCAGCCTCGGTGGACGCGGGCGTCGTCTACGTCGTCGCCGCCGGCAATGAAAGCCAAGACGCGAAAGACTTCTACCCGGCCAACGGCCCCGACGTGATCACGGTCTCCGCGATCGCCGACTACAACGGCAAAGCTGGCGGAGCAGCGGAATACACCTGCCACTGGGGGGGGAGAGACGACTATCGCGCCTCCTTCAGCAACTACGGCGAAGACGTCGAGGTGGCGGCGCCGGGAGTCTGCATCCGCTCGACCGTACCCGGCGGCAAATACGCCGAATACTCCGGTACCTCGATGGCCTCTCCTCACGTCGCCGGCGCCGCCGCGATCCTGGCGGGCAAAGCCAACCCCGAAGACCGCGAAGACGTAGAGGAGATTCGCGCGCAGATCGTCGACGACGGCAACTTCGATTGGACCGACAATTCCAAAGACGGGGTCAAGGAGCCGCTGCTCGACTTGGGCGAAGAGGTCGTCCTCACCGAAGACTTCGACCTGAAAACCGGCGGCGAACTCGAAGCCACGCTGCACGGCAGGGTCAACCCGCGGGGCGCCGAAACCACCTATCGCTTCGAATACGACACCACCCCCTACGAAGAAGGCAAAGAAGGCCACGGCACGAGCGTCCCCGTGCCCGACGCCGCTGCTGGGTCGGGCTCCAAATACGTCTCCGTAAGCGAGACGATCGGCGGCCTGAGCGCCCAGACGGTCTATCACTACCGGCTTGTCGCAAGCAATTCCAAAGGCACCTTCTACGGCGCCGACCGCGAGCTGGCAACTACGCCCCCCACTGCTCAGACCGGCGAAGCGACCGACGCTCACGTCAACGACGCGATCCTGCATGGCCTCGTCGATCCCGAAGGAGCCGAGACCATCTTCTACTTCGAAGCTGGCGCCAGCACCTCCTACGGGCGGGTCGTTGCGGCCAGTACCGACTCCGGCTCTGAGCCCTCGGCCTCCGGAAACGAAGAGGTCAGCGTGAGCGCGGCGTTCGGCGGCCTGGCGCCCAACCGCACTTACCACTACCGCCTGATCGCCGAAAACCTCGCCGGCACGACCTACGGAGAAGACGAGACCTTCACCACCACCGGCCCGAGCGAATGGCTCGCGCAGCCGACCCCGGGCCCCGTGCAGCAGATTCCCAGCCCTTGGGGTAAGAAACACCATTCCCTCTCCAAAATCTCCTGCGTATCGAAGAGCAGCTGCATGGCTCTCGGAAATGAGTACTGGGGAGGCTTCGCCGAGCGCTGGGACGGGAAAGAGTGGTCCAGCGAAGCGATGCCGGAGGTGGCGGGTGCCGATGCCACTTGGCCGGAAGGCATTTCCTGCAGTTCGAGCGACTGGTGTGTGGCTGCCGGCGATTCGTTTAGCTGGGAAGCGCCGAACTTCGATGCGCTTGTGGAGCACTGGAACGGCGACGAGTGGATCCTCGAGTCGCTGTCACTTCCGGCGGAAGCCATCCAAAGCTACCTCTACGACGTTTCATGTGTGTCGGCCAGCTCGTGTGTTGCCGTTGGCTGGTACGAAAAGCCCGCCTCCCCTGGCTCCAAAGAGATTCTCACCTATCTGTTGGTGGAGTCTTGGGACGGGGTGAAATGGTCTCGAAAATCGCTCTCCCCGAGCGGTCTTGTGGACGGTTACTTGAACTCGGTGTCCTGTGTCGATGCAGACTATTGCGTCGCCACTGGCTTCTACGCGGTATGGAAAGGGGCCAACGGACTCGAATTCTGGCCTGTGGCCGAGCGCTGGAACGGCGAAAAATGGTCGGTCATCGATGAAGGCCTCCATGACCTCGAAGTCGAAGTCAATCCTCGGTACCCGGCACTCTATGACGTCTCATGCGCCGCCCGCGACGCCTGTACCGTGATCAGCAACCTCGGAGCGGGAGAAACGCTCAAGCCCCTGCGCTGGGATGGAGAGAGCTGGACAGCCGAATCGCTGCCCGAGCCGGTGGGGACAGAACGCGGGTGGCCAGTCGACATCTCGTGTCCCGATGTCGACACCTGCACGATGGTCGGGGAATCCGAACTCGAGAATTTTCTCTGGGTGCCGGTCGCCTATCGGTGGAGTGGCGGCAAATGGTCGATCCAGTCCACGGCCGAACCGACGGGGGAAGAAGGGGGCAAATTTCTCGTTGGAAGTGGCCTGACTGGAGTCTCTTGCGTATCGCCTAGTACGTGCCTATCGTCGGGATACTTCATCGAACAATCCGCTGGCGAAACGAGGGGAATGGTCGAGGTCTACCAGGCTCCTGGGCCCGATGTCAGCACTGACCCCGCGACGCAGGTCAAGCCGACGGGCGCAACTCTCCACGCCGTGGTCAATGCCCAGGGCAACGCCACCAGCTATCAATTCGAATACGGCGAGACCAAGGCATACGGCAGCGAGTTCCCTGTTTCGGCGGAGGAAATCGGCTCCGGCGGCGAAGACGTCGAAGTCAGCAAGAGCCTCGTCGGGCTTGAGCCAGCGACCACCTACCACTACCGTGTCACGGCCACCAGCGCCGAGGGTACGACCTCCGGCGAAGACAGGGTGTTCACGACCTGGTCGGCGACGCAGCCCCACTTCTCTTCTTCCTATGGTGAAACAGGCGCCGGCAACGGCCAGCTGAGCGAACCCGCCGGCATCGCGATCGGTGCCGAAGGCGACATCTGGGTCGCCGACACCGGCAACGACCGCATCCAGCAGTTCGACTCCGAAGGCAAA
>JANWHW010000041.1 GCA_025450195.1 Solirubrobacterales bacterium
CCGAGGAAGATCGAGATGATCGCCGGCGGCGCCTCGTTGGCGCCGAGGCGGTGGTCCTGGCCGATGTTGGCGACCGAGGCGCGCAGCAGCCCCTGGTGCTTGTTGACCGCCTGGATCACCGCCGCGCAGAAGAAGAGGAAGTGGACGTTGTCGGCCGGCGTGTCGCCGGGGTCGAGCAGGTTGCTGCCCGTGTCCGTGCCCATCGACCAGTTGTTGTGCTTGCCGGAGCCGTTGACGCCGGCGAAGGGCTTCTCGTGCAGCAGGCAGACCAGCCCGTAGCGACGCGCGACGCTTTCCAGCACCTGCATCATCAGCTGCTGGTGGTCGGAGCCGACGTTCGAGTTCTCGAACACCGGGGCGATCTCGTACTGGTTTGGCGCGACCTCGTTGTGGCGGGTCTTGACCGGGATGCCGAGCTTGCGCATCTCCAGCTCGGACTCGAGCATGCAGGCGAGGATCCGCTCCGGGATCGAGCCGAAGTAGTGGTCGTCGAGCTCGTGGCCCTTGGGCGGCTTGGCGCCGAACAGGGTGCGGCCCGTGCTGATCAGGTCGGGGCGCTCGAAGAAGTACTGCTCGTCGATCAGGAAGTACTCCTGCTCGGCGCCGACCGTCGTGAAGACGCGCTGGCTCTCCTCGTCACCGAGCAGGTGCAGGGCCTTGATCGCGGAGCGCGAGAGTGCGTCCATCGAACGCAGCAGCGGGATCTTCGCGTCGAGGGCCTCGCCGGTCCAGGAGGCGAAGGCGGTCGGGATGCAGAGCAGCGCCCCGTTCGGGTTCTCGAGGATGAAGGCGGGCGAGGTCGGGTCCCAGGCGGTGTAGCCGCGCGCCTCGAAGGTGGCGCGGACGCCGCCGGTCGGGAAGGAGGAGGCATCGGGCTCGCCCTGGATCAGCTCCTTGCCCGAGAAGCCGGCGAGGACCTCGCCCTCCCCGGAGGGGTCGAAGAAGGAGTCGTGCTTCTCGGCGGTGGAGCCGGTCAGCGGCTGGAACATGTGGGTGAAGTGGGTGGCGCCGTTCTCCAGCGCCCACTCCTTCATCGCCTCGGCGACGGCATCCGCGAGGGCCGGGTCGAGCGCCTCACCTTCGGCCAGGGCTGCCTGCAGCTTCTCGAAGACGTCGGCGGGCAGCCTTTCGCGCTGCACGGCGACGGAGAAGACGTTGGCGCCAAAGGGGTCGTTCTCCGGCTGGGTCAGGTCGAGTGCGCCGAGAGCCTCGCCATTGGAGCTCCATTGCGCGGCGGTCACGTTCTGCTGGCGGATACGAGTCATCGCTGTGTCAGTCCCTCGCTTGCGGTGCGCCCGGTCCAACGGACGCGTTGGATTGCCGATCAATGCCCATTGAAGAGCCAAAGGAGCCTAATGGCAGCTCGCTTCGGATGCCTTTATACCGCGGTACAACGTTGGCGCCGCCGGGTTGTCCACCCGCAAAGGGCGCCGTAAGGTTTCCAGTTCGATCTCGAATTGAGCCGGCCCTCACGCAGGCTGTGTCTACGAGGAGGCGTGCAGCAAGCCGAGCGGATGGCGAAGGCGGAATCCGCCCGTGCTGCGCATCTCTTCGCTCCAGCCGGGCCCATGGCCGTCGCCTTCTGTTGTCATCGAGGTATCCCAGCGCAGCCCGGCGATTACCGCGAAGACATGCTCATGGTTGGCGTAGATCCGCAACCATTGTCCGGCGCCGCCCTCGCCCCAGTGGATGAACCCGGTCGAGTCGAGGGGCGAGTCGAGAAGGCCAGCTGCGTGCATCACGTAGCTGACCGAACCAGAGCAGTCATAGCCTCGCGAGCGCCAGCTGCGGTGGCCGCCGCCCCAGCGGTAGGGACGGTGGCGAATGTGGTTGGCCGCCTGGATCATCTCTTTGACAGCCGGCGGGGCCGAAGCGGGCGCGACGGCGCGACCGCTGGGCAGCAGCACCGCCTCCGGAGCCTTGGCGTTGGCACTCGCCGCGGCGAGCAGCCCGCAAACGGCCAGCAATGCGATTGTCCCCCTGCGCATGAAAGGGATGTATCGACGGCAGGACATCGATGCTTGAGCCGCCCTGCGACGACCGTACGGCGCTCTCTCTATAGCCTTCGGCGGTACCCGACCCTGGAGGAATCGCTAGCAATGTTCGTCTCGAAGGCCGCCGTCGTCGGCGGTGGCACGATGGGCGGCGAGATCGCCCAGGCGATCGCCGCAGCCGACATCCCCGTAGTCGTCAAGGACATCGATCGGCAGTTCGTCGACGCCGCAGTCGAGAAGGCGCGCACTGTGACAGAGGGCCAGCTTGGGCGCCTCGTCAAGAAGGAGAAGCTCACGCAAGAGCAGGCCGACGCCCGCCTCGCCGAGGTGATGGGGTTGATCTCCGGGACCACGGCCTATGAGGGCTTCGGCGAGGTCGATTTCGTAGTCGAGGCGGTGCCCGAGAAGATGGAGATCAAGCAGGCTGTTTTCCGCGAGCTGGACGCCGTCACTCCGGGGCACGCGATCCTCGCCTCGAATACATCTTCGCTTTCGATCACCGAGATCGGTGCCCAGTGTGCGCTGAAGCCCGACAAGGTCGTCGGCTTTCACTTCTTCTATCCGGCTTCGGTGATGCCGCTGGTCGAGGTGATCATCGGCGATGACACGACGGCGGAGACCGCGACCGCCGCCTACAACTTCGCTCAGGCGATCCGCAAGCAGCCGATCGTCTGCGGCGAGGTCCCGGGGTTCGTCGTCAACCGCATCCTGATGGCGACGATGGGGGAGATCTGGCGCGCTCAGGAGAGCCAGGGCCTCTCGCTGAAGGCGATCGACGAGGCGATTGCCGCTGCCCAAGTCGCTCCGATGGGTCCCTTCTTCCTCACCGATCTGCTGGGGCTCGACACCACGCTGCACGTCGCCGAGCACCTCAGCGAGTCCTACGGCGAGGGCTTCTACGTCCATCAGGGGCTAAAGCAGCTCGTGGCCGACGGCAAGCTTGGCGCGAAGAGCGGTGGAGAGGGCTTCTTCAAGGACGGCGAGCAGACGATCCCCGGCGACGCCGAGCCGGATGCCGAGGAGCTGGTCGCGATGTTCACCGGCCGGGCGCTGATCGAGGCCTGCAAGCTGGTCGAGGAGGGCGTCTGCTCGGTTCGCGACATCGACGTCGGGATGATGGCCGGGGCTGGCCTGGACCCACGCAAAGGCCTCTTTCCGCCTTTCTGGAAGGCCGATCTGGAGGGTTTGGACAAGGTGCTGGAGCAAATCGAGCAGTTGGAGGAGAAGTTCGGCGAGCGCTTCGCGGCGCCGGTGCTGCTGCGCCGTCTCGTCGCCCAGGGCCGGCTTGGCCTGCAGTCGGGCCAGGGCTTCTATCCCTACCCGCAGCCCGACGAGGGCGAGCAGGCAGAGACCATCAAGCTGGAGACGCGCGGCGACGTCGCTATCGCCTGGCTCGCCAACGCGCCGATGAACGCGATCTCACCGGACGTGATCCGCGATCTCGGCATTGTCTGGGGGCGGGTCAAGGAGTCGGGAGACGTTGGGGCGTTTGTGATTGCATCTTCGATCCCACTCGTCTTCTCGGCCGGTGCTGACATCAAGGCCTTCACCCAGATGGATGGGGGCAAGGGCGAGGAGCTGATCCATACCGCTCACGCGCTGTTCCGCGATCTCGGCCAGGGCAGGGTGGCAACGATCGCCGCGGTCAACTCGATCGCCTTTGGCGGCGGTTGCGAGCTGGCGATGGCCTGCGATGTGCGGATCGCTGCCGAGGCAGCTGTCTTCGGCCAGCCGGAGATCAAGCTCGGGATCATCCCGGGGTTCGGCGGCACCCAGCGGCTGCCGCGCCTGGTTGGCCCAAACAAGGCGCTGGAGATGAACCTGGTGGGTGACGCGATCCTTGCCGACGAGGCGCTGGAGTTCGGGCTTGCCAATCGCGTCGTCCCCGACCATGAGCTGCTGGAGGCAGCGCTTATGTGGGCGCGCAAGCTCGCCGCCCAGGCGCCGTTGGCGCGTGAGCAGATCAAGCTTGTCTCCCACAAGGGCGACCTCGACGAGGGGATCGAGAATGAGAAGGCAGGCTTTGCTGCCGCCTTCGCCAGTGAGGACGCCAAGGAGGGCATCGGCGCTTTCCTCGGTAAGCGGACGCCAAGATGGAGCGGCAGGTAATGCCCTCTCCGGTGCTCTATCCGAGCCTCCGATGTGGCGATGCCGAGGCAGAGATGGATTGGCTGGAGCGCACGCTGGGCTTCGAGCGGCGCGAAGAGCATCGCGACCCGGAGGGAAATCTCTGGGCGTTTGGGACCTACCGGCCGGCGGCCTAGTGGCCCGGCCTCTGGGATTCTGGATGTGAAGGCGCGTTCTCAAGCGGACCCGGTGGCTGGCGCAATCCGTCTCGCTGAAGTGATTGCCGAATCGAGCGCAATGGTTGCCCTAACCGGTGCGGGGGTCTCGGTTCCCTCTGGCATCCCCGACTTTCGCACCCCTGAGAGCGGGCTGTGGGCGAATGTCGACCCGATGGAAGTCGCGCACATCGACGTCTTCGAAGACGATCCCGCCCGCTTCTGGTCCTACTACCGCCCGCGCTTTCACTCGCTTGGGGACAAGCGGCCCAACGCGGCGCACGAAGTGCTCGTAGAACTTGAGCGACGGGGCCTGCTGACCGGGGTGATCACCCAGAACATCGATCGTCTCCACCGTACCGCCGGCTCCCAGAACGTAGTCGAGGTGCACGGCTCGATTGACAGGTCCACGTGCCGGAGCTGTGCCGCGTCTTACGCGATCGAGGAGGTCGATGCGCTCTTCAACGACGCCGGCATCGCCGAATGCTCTGCCTGCACCGGGCTGGTGAAGCCCGATGTCGTCCTGTTTGGCGAGCTGCTGCCCGAGGACGCGATCGAGAAGGCGCAGGAGCTGGCTCGCCAGGCAGATCTCATGCTCTGCGTGGGCACTTCGCTGGTCGTCCACCCGGTCGCCGGCCTGCCCCAGTTGACGTTGGGGCATGGGGGGAGGCTGGCAATCGTCACAAAGGGGCCGACGCCTTATGACGATGACGCCTTGCTGAAGCTCGAAGGCGAGGTCGACGCGGAGCTCGAAGCCGTCCTCTCAGCGCTCAACTAGCAATGGCGAAGCTCGAAACGGACGAGACGGCGATCGGCTTTCCGAGCGCCGTCATCTTCGACAACGACGGATTGCTGCTCGATACCGAGTCGGTCTGGACTCGGGCTGAGCGGGACCTGTTCGAGCGGTGGGGCGTTGCCTTCACGGCCGCTCATAAGCGGGAGTTGGTTGGGACGCCCGCTGAGACGGTCGGCAAGATCCTGGAAAAGCGATTGGGGGAGCCTGGGCGCGCCGCTGCTTTGATCGAGGAACTGGACGAGTTGGTCGTGGCTGAGCTCGAGCATGGGGTGGAGGCGATGGTTGGAGCGCGCGAGTTGCTGCACAGGCTCAAAGAGCGAGGCACTCCGACCGGGCTTGTCTCCAACTCGCCCCTTCGCTTCGTGCTTAGATCGCTGGAGATCGTCGGGTTTGAGGATCGCTTCGACGTGGTGCTCAGCGCGCACGAGGTGGCGGCGCCCAAGCCCTTCCCCGACCCCTACCTAGAGGCCTGCGCTCGGCTCGGAGTCGAGGCTGGGCCGGATGTGGTTGCGCTGGAGGATTCTCCCACCGGTGTCGCTGCCGCCTGTGCCGCCGGCCTCACCGTGATCGGCGTGCCCTCGCTCGACGGCATCGTGCTCGACGAGGCCCACCACATTGCCGAGTCGCTTCTCGACGACGTCATCGCTCGGCGACTCGCACTCTAATAACTAAAGCTAAGGTTGAGGCTTAGGGTAAGATCAGCCCTTGAGAACGCGGCGTCTCCGCAGCACTCGCTCGCAGATCTCAAGCAATTCCCGGACGTTGCGCTTGCTCTCGGCGTCGAGGTCACCGCGGAGCGCCAGGTTGGCCGCCTCGCCGACCTCGCCCCGGCGAGCCTCGAGCTGGGCCATGTCTTCCTCGTGCCCAGGATCCACCAGGGCGTGGGAGAGCTCGACCAGCAAGGCCTCCAGGCCGACGCGAAGCTGAAGGGTGGCCTCACGGGAACGATCGCCGTTGAGATCCGCCCGAGCGCGCAGCAGCAGGATCTCGCAGGCGTCTATCTTTTCTCGGCCGCGGAGGATCGCCGCCACCCGCTCCTGGGGGTGCAGCTCCGCTTCGTGCTGTCGCCGCCGCGATGTGCCGGCTCCTACGTCGATCTCGTGGGCGACCGAGAAGCGTCCCGCGGCGACCTCTTCGCCGCCGCCATAGCCGACTCTCACCTTCACGGCTTGCTCCGCATTCATCTCTCTGGCGAACGGGTCCGCTGTAGTCGCTGCCTGTGCGTAGAGCGCCCGGTTGAGGAGAGCGAGGCCCTCCGCGACCAATGCGTCGACCGTGCTCTCCGCATCCAGCATCCTTCCCAGCCAATCGTCTGCGTCTCGAGGCGAATCGAAGGGCTCCCATGCTCGCACCGCGGTCACTCGCGTTAGGGGCAAGGGGGTGGGGGCAATGGTGGGTGACGCTTCGCGGGGCCGTCTGCGCCGCCGCCGAGCGGGCGCTGCTGGCGCCCCCGATGTTTCGACGACCAGCACCCGCTGGGCCTCGTCTCCCTCCTCGTCTCGGGCCAGATAGCGGCCGTCCGCCACGCTCAGCGTGCCGGCGAACTCGAACTGCACGAATCCAAAGAGCTGGCCCAGAGGACCGATTCTCCTAGATATGGGAGGACTCAGTCCCCGCCGGGTGCGACTGAGCCCCCATCGTGCGCCGGGCCATCGTCCTTCTTCGTCGAAAGCGCGAACTCCGAGGGCTCTATGGGGACCTCTGGATTGTCGATCTGCTCAAGGCGGTCGGTTAGGCGTAGCCACTGGTCGGGTTTGAGCAGCTGCACGAAAGTCGGTTCGGGGCCGCCCGCGAACAAGGGCGTGTACCCGATGTGAATGTGATCGGCGTGATCTGCCATCGCGAAGCTCGGGCCACCCAGTTCTTCAAGGGTGATCAGCTCGTCGGGCACCATCGTGCCCTGCAGGCGCAGCACCTCCTTGACCACCTGGTTGGTGATCGAGCCTGGGCCCTGGTGACCGAGGATCGGGATGCCGTTGACAGCGGCGATGTCGACTGCTGATCCGAAGGAGTGATTTGAGACGTTTCCGCTAGTCGTGATGCTGCCGTGCCGCCCACAGAGCATCGAGGTAACCGTAAGGCGATATCCCTGCTCTGAGAGATAGGCAAGAGCAGCGAGCAACCTGCGGTCGATCTGCCCGGCGCTGACTTCGATCCGATCGCAGGTGGGGAGCTCGACCCGCTGATCGGCGAGAACGCGTCTCTCCAAGGCGCTCTTGGGGAGGAGTAGGACCCCCGCGCTGCTGAGCTTGGCCGCAAAGGGGCTCTTGCCCTTGGCCCGGTAGATCGCCGTTGCCTCCAACAGCTTCCAGCCGTCGAGGATCGGCTTGGGGTCGATCCTGGGTGCCCCCCTGCCGGCGGGGCGGATCGAGAAGTTGATGTGGGGCGCGACTCCGTCCTCGTTGGCGCCGATCTTTGCCAAGACCGTGCCGGCGATCACCTTGGAGCCGACCCTGATCGCCCCGTCGGCACCGGCTGCGGTGGCGTCATCCACACGTTCATAGGCTTGTGTGCGCTGGTTCTCGGTGGCTCGGTCGGGCAAGGCGAAGAGGCGCGGCCTGATGTTCTCGCTGTCGACCGGCACCCGCTTTTCGACGCCGGTTGGCATCACCACGGCGCGGTGGCTGCGGACGATCTCGCCCAGCTGCGCGTAGGTGTAGCGGTTCCCGTAGGCGTCCCGCAGGACGACGTAGCTGCCCAGCCGCTCCGATCCGCCCATCTTCACGATCACACCGTCGTTGACCGCAACTACCGGCGCTCCCCGGTGGGAGAAGATGTTGACTCCTCGCCGGGTCGGCGAGGAGGAGATCACTTCGGCGGCGTTGCCGTACTCCTCGCGCTCTTCGGGGGTTGCTTTCTTCAGGGTCTCCCTAACCGCGATGTCGTCGGCATAGCGGGCATCGGCAGCGACCGGGAAGTGCGCACCCTCGGTGAGTCCGGTCAGAGAGCCGACCAGATCCGCGGGCAGCTTGCCGTAGGCCTTTGCGTAGAGCAGTACCTCCTGCACGTACCAGTCGGCGTGGTTGTAGGCGAAGATCGCGTTGTAGAGGTCGTTGGCACCCCCCGCGGCCTTCAGGTAGTTGGCCGCCGCGCAGATCGCATCGACCGGGTTGTAGGGGTCCTTGCGGCCGTCGCCGTTGGCGTCGACTCCGTACATCTCCCAGCTCGAAGGGATGAACTGCATCCAGCCCATCGCACCGGCACTGGAGACGTTGAGGTTGGTTCCGAACGCCGTCTCGATCTTGTTGATCGAAGCCAAGACCTCCCAGGGGATCCCGTACTCGGTCCCGCAGGCTTGGTAGATCGGTAGCAGGAAGGGTGGGATCTCGAAGGAGTCGATGACGATGTTGGGAACGCCGATAGGAGCAGGGCCGAACGGGGCGATGGTCGTCATTGGGTTGGCCGCCGCCGGAGCGCCATCGTTGCCGAACGGCAGGCCTCCATCCGGGCCTTCGGGAGCTGGCTGGTCGCCCGCGGTCGCACTTGGTGCGCTCACTCCGCCGCTGGCCTCTGTGCCGCCGCCGATCGTCTGGTTGCGCTTGACTCCGCCCCTGTCGGGGAGCTTGGCGTCGGCGGCGTTCAGCGCCGCCCCGACACTGACTCCATCCGGAGCCGATTCTGCTGCTTCTCCCGCAGCTTCTTCGACGGGTGCCTCGCTCGTCTGCGCGGCGGACAGGCAGTCAGGGTCGGCGAGGTCGATGAGGCCGTCGGCGTCGTCGTCGAGCGTATTTCCGCAGGCCGGTGCTGCTTGGGGGGTGGGGACAGTGGAGGCCAGCGGGGGCGCTTCGATCAAAGGACTGCCGCTGGTAATGGGTGAAGGTTCGGCACCCGCCATGCCGACACCGAGCGCGGTCAATGCCGCGAAACTGGCCAGGGCTATGGTCAGTGCGAGCTTGTGTCTCATCCGGCGGCGCCTCGGTACCCCGTAGCACGGGTTGTTCCACAACCCGTATCGATTCTCTCCCCACGTATCGGGCTCGCCCACGCTACTTGCTCATATGGGCGTGCGCAACGAATCTCCATGCCCCCCAACAAGGCCTTAATCAACCCCTTTGCCATGCTCAATCGCAGGAGGATTTCAGTTGTCCCGGATGCGCTCGTTAAGCTGGTGTCAATGAGCACCGAGGATGAAGATCAGGACGGCATCAGGGCGCGCAGCGAGCAGGCGATCGGGGAGCTGGCCCAAGCGTTGTTGGACAGCCAGGTGCTGGAGAACGCTCTTGCCGCCGCTTTCGGCGCCCGCGAGAAGGCGGTCGAGGCTCAGCAGGCCGCGATGGCTGCGCTCAACCTTCCCTCCGCTGGCGATGTCGAGCGCTTGGAGCGACGCTTGCGCTCGCTCTCGCGGCGCCTGGAGGAGGCCGAGGACCAGGTCGACCGGCTCGAGCGCGAGGTTGGTGAGCTGAAGCGGCAATCGAAGACCGGCCGCAGCGCCGTCAAGGCCAAGGATTGACCCCTCAGCTAAGTCTCAGCCTAAATCTCAAGTAGAGCTTGAGAGTTGGGCTACGGCATCGATTCAAGGGCCAGCGACGCTGCGCGACCGGCCAGCTTTGAAGCTTCCTCCAAGGCGTCGTCCGCGATCGACTCGGCGGCCAAGTCTTCAGCGACGATCAGCACGGCGGCACTGCCGATCCCCAGTTGCCGGGCGCGTGCCAGAGTGGCGACGGTCTGCATGTCGGCGGCCGGGGCGTCGAGATCGGCATCTGTCGAATCTGGAGGCATGGCGTCGAAGCTCGCGACCCGAGTCGGGTGCGCCTGCTTTCCCAGCGCGATTCGCAGTTGCTCGGTGAGGCCTGGGTCCGGCTGGATCGTCTCGCCGGTCGCCAGGCCAAACGAGGCGGCGCTTCCTGCGGTCGCCATTGCCTCCGTGACTAGACGCAGCGCTCCGAGGCGGACCTCTGGCTCGAGTCCCACGCAGGTTCCAACTCGAACCGCGCGCCGAACGCCGAGCTTTGCAAGGTCAGCCACCACCATGGCAGCGCTCGGTCCACCCATTCCGGTCGCTTGGATCGTCAACTCGCTTCCGGTCGAGGTCTGTCCCGAGTAGCCCCACAGCCCCCGAGCGTGGTTGCTCATCCTCGGCTGCTCCAACAGCTCCTGGGCAAGCAGCAGTGCCCGGCCGGGGTCACCGACCAGGATCGCGTCAGTGGCGACTGAGGCTTTGGGCCGAAGTCGGGATGGCATCCTCCGACCCTATTGCGCTCGGGACGGCGGCAAGTAGCTCCCTGCATGGTGCGGGAGTGGGTCCGCCATTCGTGAGAAACGCGCCGAGGGGATTTGCTCCACCCGTCCAAACACGGTGCTCACCCGCCTCCATACCGTGATCTCAAAACCGCGACTGCCGGGCGTGCTCCGGCGGGCAAGGAGGGATGGAATGAAAAAGAGGCTTCTGATCGCCGGCCCGGTGGCCGCGATTGCCTCACTCATACTGCCGGGTGTTGCCTTCGGCGCTGAACCGACGCCGATCCTGGACACGCCGGAGGCAAGCATCAACGCGATGTGGGTGATCGTTGCCGCTGTGCTGGTCATGTTCATGCAGGCCGGCTTCCTGCTGTTGGAGGTGGGCTTCTCCAGGGCGAAGAACGCCGGTGCCGGCGTGGCAAAGGTCCTCGTTAACTTCTCGATTGCCTCGCTCTGCTACTGGGCTGTGGGCTTTGCTCTCGCCTTCGGCGGGCTCGGGGAGATTGCTGGGACACACGGGTTCTTCCTGGACGTCGGCTCTTCGATAGAAGAAGCCGGCAAAAGCATCCCGTTCGTCGAAACGTATTCGATCAGCCCGGCCGCCTTCATGTTCTTCCAGTTCGTGTTCTGCGCGGTCTCGCTGGCGATCGTTTGGGGCGCCACGCTGGAGCGAATCAAATTCGGCGCCTACATCATCTACGCGATCATCTTCAGCTCCGTCCTCTATCCCGTGCTCAGCCACTGGATCTTCGGTGGCGGCTGGCTCCAGGTCAACGTGGGCATGCAGGACTTCGCCGGTTCCACGGTGGTCCACCTGATCGGGGCGACCGGCGCGCTCGCTGCCCTGCTGTTGCTTGGTCCTCGCGTCGGCAAGTACGGCCGTAATGGCAAACCGCGGGCGATACCCGGCCACTCGATGCCTCTGGTCGGCCTCGGTGTGCTGATCCTCTGGCTCGGCTGGTTCGGCTTCAACCCCGGATCGACACTTGGGGCGGTCGGTGGCCGCTTCGCCGAAGTCGTCGTGGTGACGAACCTGGCCGCCGCCGCGGGTGTGGTTGCCGCTGTAACGATCATGTACCTGAGGACGAGAACGATCGACATTGGCATGGCCGGCAACGGCGCGATCGCCGGCCTTGTCGCGATCACCGCTCCCTCGGGCTACGTCGAGTACTGGGCGGCGCCGATCATCGGAGCGATTGCCGGTGTGATCGTCGTCTTCGGCGTGCTGGCGATCGAGAAGTTGATCGACGATCCGGTCGGCGCTCTTTCGGCGCACGGCCTGGCGGGGATCTGGGGGACCCTGTCCTGCGGCATCTTCACCTCGCCGCGCCTCGCCTCATTCAACGAAGTCGGCGATCCAGGCCTCTGGTACAGCGGCTCGCTGCATCAGCTGGGGGCTCAGGCACTCGGCGTAGGGGTGGCGTTTGCCTGTGTGTTCGTGGTCTCCTACGTGGTCTTCTTCCTGATCAAGCGCACGATCGGCTTGCGGGTTAGTCCCGAGGAGGAGGACGCTGGGCTCGACATCTCCGAGCACGGGATGTACGGGTATCCGGAGCAGTTCATTCCGCAGCCCGAGTATTCGACCGGCCTGCAGCTCGGCGGGGCACCAGCGCCCGCGGCAGCAGCCGTCAGTGCAATGACAGCGACCGAGTCAAGCCAGGAGGTTTGAGCGCATGAAGAAGATAGAGGCGTTCATTCGCCACGAGGCGTTCGAGCCGATCCGGACCGAGTTGCTCGACAAGGGGTTCCCCTCTCTGTCGATCCTCGAGGCCAAGGGCTCGGGGCGCCAGAAGGGCATTGTCGAGCAATACCGCGGCTCGACCCTCACCGTCAACGTCCGGCCGAAGATCAAGCTGGAGGTGGTGGTCGAGGACGCAGACAAGGCCATCGTCGTAGAGACGATTCTCAAGCACGCCCGTACGGGCGAGGTCGGCGACGGCAAGATCTTCGTCCTGCCGGTGGAGGAAGCGATTCGCATCCGCACCGGCGAGGGCGGGGAGGCGGTGTTGCAGGTGCACTCCGAGGAGGAGATCCCCACCTAGCAGCGGCGCTTTTTCGACAAGCAAGCGACCGAGCGGGGCGGCCATGGCCGCCCCGCTCGACGTTGAGGCCCCGCCAACTACTAGCCTCGGCACGAATGACGCCGGACGAACCGATCAGCCTTAGCGAGGCGTCTCGCCGCTCCGGGGTTTCGGTCAGCACACTGAAGCGCTGGGCGACGCAGAAGGTGGTGCCCGTCAGGCGTGGTCGGTGGACGGCGGCGGCAGCCGCGCAGGCCCGGGTCGTGGCCCGCATGCGGGAGCGCGGCCACTCGCTCGAGGAGCTGAAGCGCGCGGGGCGAGAGGGGCGGCTCTCGTTCGGTCTGGTCGAGGACCTCTTCCCGCAGGCTGAAGAGGGAGTGACGGTCGAGGACGTCGCCCGCGAGACCGGTCTCGAGCCGGAGCTGATCGAGCGCATCCTCGTCATCCTCGGCACCCCGCTCGGTCGCGAGAGGCTGCTCAACCCCGATGACGTCAAGGCGTTGCGCCATTGCGCCCGCGTACTGGCCGCCGGGTTTCCGCTCGTCGCCTTTCTGCAACTCGTCCGCGTCTATGTGCAGTCGCTGCGACGGATCGCCGACGCGGAGGTCCGTCTGGTCCATCTCTACGTCCACGAACCGATGATCCGCGACGCGGTGCCCGAGTTGCAGATCGCCGAGGAAATGGGTGAGCTGGCGGCCGACGTGTTGCCGCTCGCTACGCCTCTGACCGATTACCTGCACACCCGTTATCTGCGGTACTTCCTCGAGCAGGACGTCGTCGGTCACATGGAGAGCGAGCTGGACGCCGCTGACTCCGACCTCGGCCAGGTGCCGGTCGCCCTCTGCTTCATCGACCTCACCGGCTTCACCCGCTACACCGAGGAGGAAGGCGACCTCGAGGCGCTCGACGTAGTCGAGCGCTTCGTCGAAACCGTGGAGGCGACTCTTCCGCCGGAGGCGACGATCGTGAAGACGATCGGGGATGAGGTGATGGTGGTGTCTCCCGATCGGGGGTCGCTGACCGAGTGGGCGGTCGAGCTTCTGGACCGTTTCCCGGAACGCCCCCGGCCCCGGGTGGGGATCCACTACGCAAATGCGGTCTACCGGGACGGCGACTACTTCGGCACCCACGTCAACCTGGCTCATCGAGTGGTCGGCCGGGCCCAGGCGGGAGAGGTGTTGGTGACCGACCGCGTCGCGGAGGCGCTCGGGGACCGCGACTTGACGTGCGAGCCGATCGGCGAGGTCAGCCTGAAGGGGTTTCCGACGCCGACGCCGCTCTTCGTCGTCCAGGCCGTCTGAAGCGCAACACTTTCTCTATGGACACCGAGCTCATGCTCGAGGAGGCGAGAGCAACTGGGTTGCTGCCGGCTGGGAAGCCGCTCGTCGCGATGCTCTCCGGTGGGCGGGATTCGGTCTGCCTGCTCGACCTGTCGGTGCGGCTGCTCGGCGCCGAAGCGGTGAGCGCGCTGCATGTCAACTATGGCCTTCGCGAGGACGCCGGCGAGGACGAGGCTCACTGCGTGGCGCTCTGTGAGCGCCTCGGGGTACGGCTCGAGGTAGACCGCCCGCGCCGGACAGAGGGCTCGGGCAACGTGCAGGCATGGGCGCGCGACGCTCGCTACGCCGCCGCGGCTCAGATGGCGCTTCGGTCCGATGCTGTGATTGCGACCGGACATACGGCCGACGATCAGGTCGAGACGATCCTCTATCGGCTTGCCTCCTCGCCGAGCCGTCGAGCGCTGTTGGGGATGCGCCCAAGCAGCGGCAGTCTGGTGCGGCCGCTGCTTGCCTTCACTCGACAGCAGACAACCGCCTACTGCGAGGCGCGCGGGCTTGACTGGCGAGACGACCCGAGCAACGAGGAATCCGCTTACGCGCGCAACCGCGTGCGCCACGGGCTGGCGCGGGCGCTGTCCGACGTCCACCCGGCGGCTGCCCAGAACGTCCTGCGCACAGCCGAGCTGCTGCGCGACGAGGCGGAGGTCTTGGACGAACTTGTCAGCGCCGAGATCGACGGCTCGAATGGCTCGGCGCCCAACACGATCGAGCTCGCGCGGCTCGCCGAGCTGCCGCCGGCGCTTCGTCGGCTCGTGGTCCAGACGCTCGCCGACCGCGCTGCCGGGCGGCCGGTGCCCGGCGCCGCTCGCTTTGGCGACCAGGTCACGGCGCTGCGCCGTACCGGCACCGCGATGCTCGACCTGGGCGGCGGGGTGCGGGCGGTCGTCGAGCACGGGGTGCTTCGAGCGGAACTTTGAGCGGGTCTATCTAGACTGCCGCCCGTGAGCGATTCGGCAATCGGAGAAGTTCTGGTATCGGGCGACGACCTGAGGCGTCGCGTCGCCGAGCTGGGACGGCAGATAAGCGAGGACTACGCAGACCGCGACCTCGTGCTGGTCGGTGTGCTGAAGGGCGCGGTCATATTCATCGCCGATTTGATGCGCTACATCACGACCCCGTGCGAGGTCGACTTCATGGCCGTTTCGAGCTATGGGTCTCAGACCGATTCCTCAGGGGTGGTGCGGATTCTCAAGGACCTGGACGCGCCGATCGAGGGCCGTGACGTGTTGATCGTGGAGGACATCATCGATTCGGGTCTCACCCTTCAGTACCTGATGCGCAACCTGAACGCCCGCAGCCCTAGCTCCCTTGAGGTCTGCGCGCTCCTTGCCAAGCCGGATCGCCTCCGGGTCGACCTCGAGCCTCGGTATGTCGGCTTCGAGATCCCCGACCGCTTCGCGGTCGGCTACGGCCTCGACCACGGCCAGCGCTACCGCAACCTCGATTACGTCGCCGCGTTAGAGGAATAGGCCAAAAAACCGCCCTGGTACGCTGATTTCTCCCCTATGAGGCGTTTTGTCAAAAGCGCGGCATTTCCGATCCTTCTGGTGGTCATCCTTGCCTTCGTCGCCCAGAAGCTGATCAATCCTGGGTCGGGTAGCGAGTCACCGTCCTACAACGAGCTGGTCAAGCCGAAAACGGGTCTGATCGAAACCGGCCGTATTGAAGAGGCCACGATCAATCCCAAGGACGGCAACGTCGAGATCAAGGAAAAGAACGGCGAGAGTTTCTCCACCGGCTATGGGTCCGAACAGGAGCAGAAGCGGCTGCTCGACCAGCTGATCCAAAACGACGTCAAGACGACCGTCAACGACACCGGCAGCTCGGGGATTCTCTCGCTGCTCACCTACATCCTTCCGTTCGTCCTCTTCTTCGGCTTCTGGATCTTCCTGATGAACCAGATGCAGGGCGGCGGCTCACGCGTGATGAACTTCGGCAAATCGAAGGCGAAGCGAATGTCAGTCGACGCGCCCAAGATCACCTTTCGAGACGTAGCCGGCGTTGACGAGGCCGTTCAGGAGCTGCACGAGATCAAGGAGTTCCTCGAGAACCCGAAGAAATTCCAGTCACTCGGCGCTCGTATCCCCAAGGGGGTGCTGCTGTACGGCCCGCCAGGCACCGGCAAGACGCTGCTGGCCCGCGCCGTCGCCGGCGAAGCCGGCGTCCCGTTCTTCTCGATCTCCGGCTCGGACTTCGTCGAGATGTTCGTCGGCGTCGGCGCCTCCCGCGTCCGCGACCTGTTCGACCAGGCGAAGAAGCTCGCTCCCTCCATTATCTTCATTGACGAGATCGACGCCGTCGGCCGTCAGCGCGGCGCCGGTCTGGGCGGCGGGCATGACGAGCGCG
>JANWHW010000042.1 GCA_025450195.1 Solirubrobacterales bacterium
ACACGCTGAACGGCGGCTCGAGCGCCACGGTCTCGATGACCATGACCTGCGTTGACGATTCTCCCGTCGCCATAGCCGACCCGGCGACGCTCGCAGAGGACGCCTCCGCAACAGCCATAGACGTCCTCGCAAACGACACCGACATCGACGCCGGCCCGAAGTCGGTGGCTTCAAAGACAGAAGGAGCCCACGGAGCCGTCACGATCACGGGAGGCGGCACAGGTCTGACCTACTCCCCCGAAGCCAACTACTGCGGCCCCGACTCCTTCACCTACACCCTCAACGGCGGTTCCACCGCCACCGTCAACGTCATGATTACCTGCGTCGATGATGTCCCGGTGGCGGTCAACGACTCGGCTGCCTTGCCCGAGGACTCCTCGGCAACGGTGGTTGATGTCATAGCCAACGACACCGACATCGACGCCGGCCCCAAGTCTGTTGCTTCCAAGAGCAATGGCGCTCACGGCACGGTGACGATCATCGGTGGTGGGGCAAGCTTGACTTATCAGCCCGATCCCAACTACTGCGGCTCAGACTCCTTCACCTACACGCTGAACGGCGGCTCGGTGGCCACAGTCTCGATCATGGTGACCTGCACCGATAGTCCGCCAACGGCTGTCAACGACTCGGCCACGCTCAACGAGGACGCCAGCGCCACGGCGATCGACGTCCTCGCCAACGACACCGACATCGACGCCGGCCCCAAGTCTGTCGCGTCGAGGACCGAAGGCGCCCACGGCACCGTCGCGATCACCGGGGGCGGCACCGGGCTGACATATGCGCCGGCGGCCAACTACTGCGGCCCCGACTCCTTCACCTATACCTTGAATGGTGGCTCGAGCGCCACGGTTTCGATCACCGTGACCTGCGTTGATGACCTGCCAACCGCAGTCAACGACTCCGCCACGCTCAACGAGGACGCCAGCGCTGCAGCGATCGACGTCCTTTCCAACGACACCGACAGCGACGCCGGGCCAAAGTCTGTCGCATCGAAGACAAATGGCGCCCACGGCACGGTCGTGATCACGGGAGGGGGCACAGGCCTGGCCTATCAGCCTGCAGCCAACTACTGCGGCCCAGACTCTTTCACCTACACGCTGAACGGCAGCTCAAGCGCGACGGTCTCGATCGCCGTGACCTGTATCGATGATGCCCCGGTGGCGGTCAACGACTCCGACAGCCTCATCGAGGACTCCCCGGCTACGGCAATCGATGTCCTCGTCAACGACACAGACATGGATGGTGGCCCCAAGACGATCACAGGGAGGACGAACGGCTCCCATGGCCCGGTGGCCATCATCGGAGGCGGAGCGGGAATCACCTATGCCCCTGCAGCCAACTACTGCGGATCGGACTCCTTCACTTACACCCTGAGCGGTGGCTCGAGCGCCACGGTTTCGATCACCGTGACCTGCGTCGACGATCCGCCGGAATCAAAAGAAGAAACACCGCCTCCCGGCTCTGGGGAGGATCAGAACAACACTCCGCCAACCTCTTCGGCACCGATCATCAATGTCACCCCCGGGGTGGGGGTCGTTTCGGGCCGCCGCCACCCAAGGATCGCGATCAAGGGCATCTATGCCTTCTTCACGCTTACCTGCAAGCTCGCAAACAAAGACTGCATTGGCACAGTCATCATCACCGCCAACATCCCCAGCGTCTCGCTTGGGCCAACCATCGACAGGGTCAAACTCGTTCGTGGCAAGTTCCGCCTTGGAGCAGGTCGCAGCGTCCTGGTCAGGGCCAAGCTCACGCAAGTTGGCCGCGAAGTCCTCGAAAGCAAGCGCAGTCTTCGGGGGGTCGATGCGAAGATGGCGGTCACCGACACCAGCAATGGCGAAAAAGGCGAGATCCAGGTCAACCTCGTTCGCCGCCCCAAAGCGAGCCTATTGCCGGGAGGGACGTAGGCCGTCAGCCGGTCGCCGTTCGATGCGCTTGGTCGAAGGTTGCCTCCACGTGCGGGCGGCAGGTGTGGGACGTTGACCCAAGTCTGGTCGTCTTGGTGCCGTGGGCGTTGCTCTTAAAGCACCGAGGCAAGACCAGGGGCTGGGTGTGCCGGTATGAGCTCGGATCCAAACGACGGTGGCAAGCCGACGTTGCAGGTCGGCGAGCCGGAATCGCAGGTGTCGCTGGATATATCTCCCTCCCCCGAGGTATCCATCTCGCTGCAGGAGCGAATCTATGAGTGGTCGACCGACCTTCCGCCATGGCAGCGCGATCTTCTGCGCCGCCTCGCCCATGGCCCGCTTTCGCGCGACGATGAAGGGGCCATCCTCAAGATCCTCCTGGAGACGAACGACGCCCCAGCCCCGAAGCCGCTGGAGCGCACGGATCTTCCGGTCGATGAGGCAGAGGGCGGATCGGTGGAACTGCGGGAGATTCGCGACGTCCAAAACGTCAATCTGTTGGCCGAGGGACGGGCGCTCCGCTTCAAGCCAGGGATCAACGTCGTCTTCGGTGCCACCGGGGCTGGGAAGAGCGGATACGGCCGCCTGTTGAGGCGACTGTGTCAGCCCGCCGATCGCGTCAAGGTATTGCGAAACGCGTTCGACGAGGGGTCCAAAGACACGCGACAAACAGCCGTCGTGCGATTTGCGATTGGGGGAGAGGAGCGTGAGATCACTGTCAATCTGGCAGCTGAGTCCGAGCGGGCTCTGACCGCGATGTCTGTTTTCGATGCTGCATGCGCCCCTGTGCATGTGTCGAAGCCAAACTTCATCGAGCATGTCCCAGAGCCACTCCGTCTCCTGCGTCGACTGGCGGAAGCACAGGAAGTGCTGAGAAGCCGCGTCAGGGAACAAATTGAGACGCTGCAGGACAAGCTCCCCCAGCCCGATGTGGATCCCGTAACCCCGATCGGCCATCTAGCGGCATCGATCACGGCCGAGACCGACCCCAACGAGATCCAACGACTTGCCACGCTGAGCGACGAGGAGCAAGCCCAGCTGAAGCGACTCGATGCGGAGATTGCAGCCTTTGGGTCTGATCAGAGCCGTCAGCTAGAGGCGGCGGCACGGGCGCGGGCGCGGACTGCTGGAAGGGTTGCCGGCCAGCTGGAGCGCGCGGCTGAGAAGCTCGTCGATGCTCATCTCCAGGCAGTCGATGCTCTCCGCACACGTCTTGATGAAGCCACGGCCGCTGAGCGATCGCTGGCGGCAGAGGCATTCTCTGGGCAGCGTTTTTCGGGCGTCGGACAGGAGCTATGGAGGGAAATGTGGGAAGCAGCCAGGTGCTTCGTCGAGGCTGACGGTCACGTCTTCCCCAGTGGGCGGCCCGATGCGGCCTGTCCGCTGTGTCAGCAGGATCTTGCCGGAGATACCCCCGAGCGAGTGGCAAAGCTCGAGGAGTTCGTGGGTAGCGATCTGCGGGGGAAGATCGCTGCCCTCAGCAGCGATCTCGCACGCGCTGTCGACGAGCTTCCCGACATCGCGGCGGTTCGTGCACTGGTTGAGGCCTCTTTCTCAGAAGCCCCCGACGAGGTCAAGGGCGCGGCCATCGACATGGTCAATGCACTCTCTGCACGGGTTGGGCTCGTGTGTCGTCTTGGGACAGGTTCGGTGGCAGGACTGGGTCCTGCGCCGGAGCTTCCGCCCATCGCCTCGATTCGGGCCTATGCCCGCGCGGAGCTTGATGTCGCAGATAGCCAGAAGGGGTTCCGAGACGGGGCGGCGCAGCAGCGTCTGATGGCTCGACGAGCCGAACTCCGCGGACGGGAGGAACTTGGTGCCGCTCTGCCCAAGATCTTGGAGCACATCGCCGCCCTGGTGAAGATTGACAAGTACAAGAATGCCGCTGCTCGGCTCGGCACCGGGAGGATCAGCGCTCGGCTGCGCACGCTTCAAGAGGACATCGTCACCGACCGCTTGCGTTCGGCCATCGGCAACGAGCTGAAGGCCGTCGACCTGTTGGCTGAGGAGATCGACGTCCACGGAGGAGCCAAAGGAGAGCGGCCCACAATCGCGTTTGGGCTGCGGGGCGGGGGCCAAGCTAACGTCGGGGACGTCCTCAGCGATGGCGAGCAAAGAGCGCTCGCACTCGCTTTCTTCCTGGCCGAAAGCTCAGTCAGCGACGACCGGAGCGCAATCGTCCTGGACGACCCCGCCGCATTGCTCGACTTTGAGCGGCGCGAACATGTGGCCCGCCGGCTTGTCGAGGAAGCTCGCCAGCGCCAGGTCATCGTGTTCACCCATGACCTCGCCTTTGTCCAGATGCTCCAGCAGGCCGCTGCAGCCGCAGACCAAGAGCTGCACAGCCAGGCTCTTCAGCGTCGATACGGACGGGCCGGCATGCCCGGCGACGATCACTTGCTTGCCGTGCCAGCACACCCCACCAAGCCATCTGGCCCGCTTGGCAGCGGACCTCGGCCCACTGAACAACTGCCCGAGCCCACATAGAGCCTGATCCAGCGCCGCTCAGCCCCGTCTCTACGCAGGGTCCCGCCACATCTCGCGGACCGGCGGCCCTTTCGCGGGCATGTCGAAGACCTCGGTCAGCTTGAAGCCGTTGCGTTCGTAGAGGACTCGGTTGCGGTCGGTGCTCGACTCGAGGAAGGCCGGGGCTCGTTCGCGCTCGCAGCGCTCGAGCACCGGCGCCAGCAGAGCGCTGCCAAGACCCTTGCCTTGGTGGCGTGGTTCGACGCCGAGGTAGTTCAAATACCAGTGCTCGGGGGTCGAGGGATGATGACGTTCGAGCCGCAATAGAGCCCAGAGCGCCAGAGGCAGGCGGCGCCCGAAGACCCGCGCCATCTGAAGCCCCTCGGCCATCGTCACGCGCATCGGTACCCGCCAGCGGCCCGGGCGTGCCCAGACTGCCGCGCCGCTGCCGTCCTCGGTGACCCAGATCTCGCGGTAGGAGGGGGCCAGGGTCTCGATCTCAGCGGTGAAATAGGCGAGCAACCGCTCAGCCCGTGTGCTGTCGTCAGGCAGCAGATGAGCCCAGCAGGGATCGCTGGCAAAGGCCAGCGCAAGCGCCTCTGCGGCAGCCTCGTGATCGGCCGCCGTCGCTGGCCTGACTTGAGGATATGCCCCTAGCATCGCTCCACCCTAAACAGCACGGCCGGCAGCACCCAGCCAACAGAAAACGCCCCGCCAGGGAGGACGGGGCGCTTCTGGGGTTACTACAGGGAGGAGAGATATGTATCTCTATATATGTGGATCCGTGGGAGGTAGGTGGGCCCTTGATGTGCCGCGTGCACTCATCGATGGGAAGTCGATAAGCGCCATATGGGCGGCGCCAGACCCAGCCAGGAAGATCTTTGTAATTCCTTTCATCGGTCCTCTAACGCGAATCCTTGAACAGCGTACGAACGTATGTACGATTTGTGTGTGAGTCGGATCACAGAGACGCACAATTGTTCGCCTCGCTCTCCGGGAACCCTCTGGGAGGGTACTACCCAATTATAACGATTGCCTAAACGTCCAGCAAGGGAAATTATCGCACTTGCTCTGGGCGGCTGTACCGTTCCAGCGGTGAAGGGGACGCGAATAGACGCGGTTCTTGCCGAGCGCGGCCTGTTTCCGTCTCGTTCCGCCGCCGCCGGCGCGGTTCGCGCGGGCGCGGTACGCGTTGGGAACGATGGGCCAATCGCGCTTCGACCGAGCCAGCGCGTGGACCCCGATGTCAAGCTTCTCGTCGAGCCGGGGGCTCGCTTTGTGTCGCGCGGAGGGATCAAGCTAGACAACGCCCTCAAATCCCTGGGTATTGACGTAACAGATCGGGAGTGCCTCGACGTCGGTGCCTCGACCGGCGGCTTCACCGACTGCCTGCTCCAGCATGGCGCTGCTCGCGTGGTCGCACTCGACGTCGCCTACGGGCAGATCGACGTCCGACTCCGCGAAGATCCGCGAGTGGCCGTGATCGAGCGACTCAATGCCCGCGAGCTTTCCCGCGATGACCTTCCCTACCAGCCCAGCTTCGCCACCGTGGACGTTTCGTTCATCTCTCTGGTCAAGGTGCTTCCCGCGATTGCGCGCTGCCTGCGCTCCGAAGGCGAGCTGCTGGCGATGGTGAAGCCGCAGTTCGAGCTGGGCCGTGAGCGCGTTCAAAAGGGGGTCGTCCGCGATCCCGCCGACCGGCGTGAGGCAATTCGGAGCGTTGCGCTTGCCGCGGGGGGGCTCGATCTGCGAATTCGCGGTGTTGCCTCCTCCGGCCTGCCTGGGCCCAAGGGCAACCGCGAGACGTTCCTCTGGCTGGGAGGGAGCGGAGAGCCCGTCTCCGACCTCGATGCCGCGATCCAAGAGGTCGAGCCATGAGCCAGCGGGTCGCGGCTTTGATCAGCCACTCGCACCCGCCTTCGCCGGCGGAGGCGGTGCAACTGCTGATCGACGCCGCCCAGGAGAACGACTGGAGGCTCATCGCAACTGGCGAGGAGATCGCTAAGCACGGCTCGGTCACCGGTATAGAGGCGGTCGACCTCCTTCCTCGCCAGGTCGACCTCTGCGTCGTTCTCGGCGGCGACGGCTCGATTCTCTATGCGCTCCGCCACTTTGCCGGAAGTGGCGTTCCGGTGTTCGGGATCAACTTCGGCACGGTTGGATTTCTGGCGGCGGTCGAGCGCGCCGATGCAAAGGAGGGGATCGGACGGGCATTTGAGGGGGAAACCGAGGGCATAGACCTACCTGGGCTCGAGATCGACATCGACGGCGGGACTCGCGTTGCCCTCAATGACATCGGCTTCATTCGCCGTCCCCACGACCGGGTCGCCGAGCTGAGCTACAGGATCGCGGGCGAGGAGGTCGGCCATGTTCGCTGTGACGGGCTCGTTGCGGCGACGCCTGTCGGCTCCACCGGCTACAACCTCGCCAATCATGGCCCGATCCTCGCTTGGGGCGTGAAGGGCTACGTCGTCAGCTACATAGCTCCGCATTCGCTGACGGCACGGGCGCTGGTGGTGGCGCCCGGCGACGTTCTGCGGGTTGGAAACGCGAGCGGCCGCGAGTCGGTCGACGTCGCCATCGATGGCGAACCGGCTGGGGTCTTAGCCTCAGGGAACGAGCTGGAGATGAAGTTCGTCGACGGCGTCGGACGGCTGGCTCAGCTGCCTGGGACGAGCTTCTACCACCGTATTCGCGAGAAGTTCGGACACCTTGCCATATAGGTGCTCGTTCGGCCATGGGGTGCCATCTGGGTTTGAGGGAGAGTCGGTCCGCGCTCGCTGCTAGTAAAAGCATGTGCTTCGAGAGCTGCGGATAGAGAACCTGCTCGTAATCGAGCGGGCGGAGCTGCGGCTCGGCGAGGGGCTGAATGCCATTACAGGCGAGACGGGCGCCGGCAAGACCGTGTTGGCGCATTCGCTTGACCTGCTGATGGGCGGGAAAGCGAGATCGCAGAGCGTTCGGCCCGGGGCGGAGGAGGCATGGGTCGAGGGGGTGTTCGACCTCCCGGAGGGGCTGCTGGGAGCTCCTGAGTTCTCCGAGCTGGCCGAGCGCCTCCCCGACGATGCGGATGAGGTCATCCTCGGGCGCCGCGTTTCGACCTCAGGCCGGACTGCCGCCTTCGTCGGTGGCCGCGCTGCGTCCGTGGCCGATCTAAAGCTCCTCGGCAGCCGAATGCTTGCCTTCTACGGACAGCACGAGCATCGCAAGCTGACTATCTCCACGGCCCAGACCGATGTGCTGGACGGCTTCGTCGGGAGCGATCATCTCGCCTTGCGGCAGCGCTACCAGGAGGCGCATCGAGAATGCGTGCGCTTGGCGAGCGAGCTCGACGAGCTTCATGAGCGAGACGGATCGCGCGAGAGAGACCTCGACTTGTGTCGGTTCGA
This sequence comes from Solirubrobacterales bacterium, assembly GCA_025450195.1. Taxonomy (GTDB): domain Bacteria; phylum Actinomycetota; class Thermoleophilia; order Solirubrobacterales; family 70-9; genus VRUE01. The sequence continues at coordinate 7,763 of JANWHW010000042.1, forward strand.
GCTCTCCGAGATCGAGCAGGTTGCGCCTGACCCAGCGGAAGCGGCGGAGCTTTTGACGGAGCGCGAGCGGCTACGCCATGCCGAAGGATTGCGCGAAGCCGCGACCGGCGCGCATGCAAGCACGGCGGGGACCGATGAGGACGGGGGCGGGGCGGTGAGCGCCCTTGCGCAGGCCGAGGCCCTGCTGCAGGGCGTGGCCGGAGTCGACACCGGTTTGGATGCCATCGCGGAGCGGCTTGGCGCCCTCACCGTCGAATTGGGTGACATTGCTAGCGAGCTGCGCGATTACCTGGACCGGATAGACCTCGACCCGGAGCGTCTGACTGTGGTCGAAGAGCGGCTCGAGGCAATCGACAGGCTGCAGCGCAAGCACGGCGGCAGCATCGATTCGGTCCTCGCGCATGCCGAGCACTGCCGCGCCGAGGTCGAGCGCCTCGAGAGCGCCGAGGAGCGCGACGCCGAGGTCAAAGCCGCCCTGGCGGAAGCTGAGGCAGGCAGGGAGAAGCTGGGGAAGCGACTCAGCCGGGGCCGCAAGGAGGCGGCCGCTCCCCTGGCCGCCGCGGTTGCAAAAGAGCTCGAGCGGCTGGCGATGCCGGGAGCGACCCTCGAGGTCGTGCTGGAGCCGTTTGGGGCTGGCTATGGGCCACAGGGACGAGAGGCGGTTGAGCTTCGGCTCTCGCCGAACCCCGGGATCGACCCAGCGCCCCTGCGCGACGCCGCCTCGGGCGGGGAGCTGTCGCGGGTAATGCTCGCGCTCACCGGCCTCGGCCAACGGGCGGGTGCCGACACCCTGGTCTTCGATGAGATCGACGCCGGCGTCGGTGGCAACACGGCCCGTATTGTCGGCGAGCGCTTGCGAGCGCTGGGTGGAGAGCGGCAGGTCATCTGCATTACCCACCTGCCGCAGGTTGCCTCCCTGGCAACCACGCACTTCCGGCTGGAGAAGGACATTGCCGGAGAGCGGGCGACCGCGACCGTCCAGCGCCTCGAAGGCGAGGACGTGGTGGTGGAGATTCGGCGCATGCTGGGTGGCGAGAGCGCCGATGAGGCAGCAACGCGCCACGCCCGAGAGCTGCTCGCCGCAGCCTGAAGTGGCCCCTTGCTTGCGGGCCGGTTAACCTGCGTCCGTGAGCGCGGAGAGAGCAAGCAAGCATCTCTGTTGCTATGCGCTGCGAACGAAGCGTGAGGCCCTGTAAGTGGCCACTGCCAGTCGCCGCCGCTTCCCTGCGCTGCTGTCGCGTCGCAACGGAGCGTCTGCCGATGGGGAGATTCAGGGGACGGTCAAGCTCGGACGTCGCACGAAGGATCTGGTCAAGCGCCTGGGCCCTGGTGACGTCGCGGTCATCGATCACGTCAACATCGATCGGATTGCCGCCGAAGAGCTGATCGCGACCGGCGTGCCGGCGGTGCTCAACGCCGCGGCATCCTCAGACGGCCGCTACCCGAATGCGGGCCCCCTGCTCCTTGTTCGCGCGGGTGTGGCTCTGGTCGATGTATCTGAGGGAGATCCCTTCGAGCTGCTTCGCGACGGCGATTCCGCGAGGCTCACCGGCGGGGTAGTGAGCATTGGGGGGCGGGAGGTCCTCCGCGGCCATGCCCTTGGGGTGGATGAGCTCGAGCGGCGCTTCGACGAGCAGCGCGAACGGGTGGACGAGGCCCTCGCCGAGTTCGCCGAGAACACGATCGCCCACGTTCGCCAGGAGACCGACCTACTCACCGGAGGCATCGAGTTCCCGCCAACTCGCACCTCGTTTCGCGATCGCCACGTCCTGATCGTCATCCGCGGCGAGCGCCACCTGCACGACCTGAAGGCGCTTCGCGCCTACATTCGCGACGTCCACCCGGTCATCGTCGCCGTCGACGGGGGCGCCAACGGCGTCCTGGCAGCCGGCCTGAAGCCCGACCTGATCCTCGGCGACATGGATTCCGCCAGCGATGAGGCGCTTCGCTGTGGGGGGGAGCTGATCGTTCATGCCTACCCCGACGGTCGTGCGCCGGGCCGCGAGCGCCTGCTGAGAATGGGACTGGAGCACACGCTTGTCCCATCGGCTGGGACCAGTGAGGACGTCGCGATGCTGATGGCCTATGAGAAGGGGGCTGACCTGATTGTCAGCGTTGGGGCGCACTTCAACCTGATCGAGTTCCTCGAGCGCAACCGCGGGGGGATGTCTTCAACGTTCCTCACCCGCCTGAGGATCGGAGAGAAGCTGGTTGATGCCAAGGGCGTTAGTCGCCTCTACAACCCCGGCTCGGGGCTTGGCCCGATTGCCCTGGTCCTGGTGGCCTTCACGATCCTGCTGGCGATAGTCGTCATCGTTTCGCCCGCGCTCAACGACCTGGCCGAGCTGTTCTGGCTGAAGGTGAAAATCTGGCTGGGGTTGTAGCTGCCCGTTAGCCTTCCTCCGCCTATGAGTGCGGAACGAGCAATCGAGCATTTCTGGCCCTATGCGCAGCGAGTGAAGCGCGAGGCCCTGTAGTGGGTTACAGCTCGCGCTACCACGTCGCGTCGCTTATCGCGGTGTTTCTCGCTCTGGCGATCGGGATTCTGCTTGGAGCGGCTCTGGGCGGCGACACGCTCAGCGATACGCGCCGGAACCTGGAGAAGAGCCTGGCCGGGAACCTCGAGGACGCCCACGAACGCGCCGATCAGCTGAACACGGAATTGGGTCAGGCCAATGAGTTCGCCGGGCGCGTCTATCCGGTGCTCGTCCGCAACCAGCTGCGAGGAAGGCGGATCGGCGTAGTTGCGCTGGGAGAGCTTCCAGGCGACGTCTCCAACGCGATCGAGGAGGCGCTGGAGGCCACCGGCGCCCGCCTGGTGGCGGTTGGCGTAGTGCGAGAGCCGGTCGATTCCCGCGCGCTCGCCGGCGATCTTTCGAAGACTCGCTTCGCGAACGTGGCGCGCGACGCGGATACGCAGGCGGAATTCGGGGTGGGGGTTGGGCGACAGCTGGTTCGGGGCGGGAAACTCCTCGATCGCGTCCGCAGCCAGGTCTTCTCGCGTGCCAGCGGCAACTTCGGGACTCTCGATGGCGTGATCGTCGTCCGCAACCAGCCACAGAAGATGGGGCCGGTCCAGCGGGCGACCGCCGGTCGGATCGAGTCGGCGTTGATGGATGGCATCACTGCGACTCGCGCTCCAGCGGTCGGAGTTGAGAGCTCCACCGCGGAGGCCTCCTCGGTGTCCTTCTTCCAGGAGAGCGACATCTCCAGCGTCGACAACGTCGACCTCGTGGCCGGGCGCCTGGCGGCGGTCTTCGCGCTGCTCGGCGCGGAGGGCAGCTTCGGCGTCAAGGGCAGCGCCGATCGCCTGCTGCCCGACCTGCTGCCTCCTCGTCGTTAGATGGTGTATTGGGTCGGCTTTCCAGTCGCGTTCGCGGTGGCCCTGTTCGTCGTTCCGGCCGGTCTGCGGGGCTTGCGCGAGGCCGGGTTGGTGCGCGAGAACTACCGGGGGGCCCGGCTGGCATTCCCACTCGGCGCGGTGCTGGCAACCGCAGCGTTGGTCGCACTCGCACCGCTCGCCTTCCTCGACGATCGCGCCGACCTCGACCTGCTCGACCCCGAGCTTCGCCGCTGGATCGTCTACCTCCTCGGGCTTGCCTTCCTTGGCTTTCTGGACGACTCATTGGGACAGGGGGTCGACGCCGTGACGCCCAGGGGATGGCGCGGACATGCCCGCGCTCTGCGCGAGGGTCAGCTCTCGACCGGGGCGATCAAGGCGATCGGTGCACTCGCCCTGGCTGCGTATGTGGTCTCCGGCCGCGGCCTGGAATCGTGGCGCTACCTGGCCGATGTGGCCTTGCTGATTCTGGCGACCAACGCCTTCAACCTGCTTGACCTGCGGCCGGGCCGAGCCGAGAAGGGCCTTGCGCTGCTGGGCGCCGGCCTCTGCCTGGGCGCCTGGACGATCGCGCCCCTCGAACTGTTGGGGATCTTCGCCGCGCCGGTCTTCGTTGGAGCGTGGTTCACGCTGCGCGAGCGGGCGATGCTCGGCGATACGGGCTCGAACCTCGTCGGGGCGATCGCGGGCGTTTGGCTGCTTACGACATTGGGCGGGACGGGGCGTCTGGTTGCCCTCGCGGCGGTCGTTGCGCTGACCGTCTACGGCGAGCTCCGCTCGATCTCGAAGACGATCGACTCGGTTCCGCCATTGCGCTGGTTAGACTCGTTGGGCAGAGGATGACCAGACCCAGCCAAGGAGACACCCGCTTCATATTCGTCACCGGCGGAGTGGTCTCGGCTCTCGGCAAGGGGATAGCCGCAGCGTCGATCGGTCGCCTCCTCGTTTCACGCGGCTACCGGGTCCAGCTGCAGAAGTTCGACCCCTACATCAACGTCGACCCCGGGACGATGAGCCCCTTCCAGCACGGTGAGGTGTTCGTGACGGAGGACGGCGCCGAGACCGATCTCGATCTCGGCCACTACGAGCGCTTCACCGACGAAAACACCTCGCGCTCCTCCAACGTCACCGCCGGCGCCGTCTACAACTCGGTGATCAAACGCGAGCGCCGCGGCGATTACCTCGGCGGCACCGTTCAGGTCATCCCGCACATCACCGATGAGATCAAGAACAAAATCTTGATCGTCGCCGAGTCGCAGTCCGTCGATTTCGTGCTCACCGAGATTGGGGGGACGGTTGGTGACATCGAGTCCCTGCCTTTCCTCGAGTCGATTCGCCAGCTCTATACGGACCTCGGCTCGAAGCGCAGCATGTTCGTCCACCTCACCCTGGTGCCCTATGTGGGGCACGCCGGCGAACTGAAGACCAAGCCGACCCAGCACTCGGTCAACGAGCTGCGCAGGATCGGCATCCAGCCGCATGCGCTTGTTTGCCGCTCCGAGGGCAGGCTCGACCAGGAGATCCGCAAGAAGATCGCCCTCTTCGCCAGCCTCCCGGTCGAGGCGGTGATCTCCGCCAACGACGTCGACAACATCTACAAGGTGCCCCTCGTCTTCAGGGCGGAGGGCGTCGACGACCTTGTTCTGGACCACTTCGGGATAGAGGCACCGGCCTCCGATCTCTCCACGTGGGAGGCGATGGTAAGGCGCGCCGATTCTGCCGAGGGCAAGGTGCGAATTGCCCTGGTTGGGAAGTACGTGGGATTGGCCGATGCCTACAAGTCGGTGATCGAGGCCCTCGAGCACGGCGGCTTCCACCACGGGGTCGATGTTGAGGTCGAGCTGGTCGATTCCGAGGACTTCCAGCCGGAGCGGCTTGAGGGGGCCGACGGCATCCTGATCCCGGGTGGCTTCGGCGAGCGCGGCATAGAGGGCAAGGTGGCCGCGGCCAGGATCGCCCGCGAGCGGGCGATCCCATTCCTGGGCATCTGCCTGGGAATGCAGATCGCGGTCGTCGAGTTTGCGCGGACCGTCGCCGGTATGGACGGGGCAAACTCGGCCGAGTTCGATCCCGAGACGCCGTTCCCGGTCGTCGACCTGCTCCCCGAGCAGAAGGAGGTCTCGGAGATGGGGGGGACGATGCGGCTCGGCGCCGACCCGGTGAAGCTGCACGAGGGAACGCGGGCGCGAGAGATATTCGACGAGGCCGTCATCTACAAGCGCCACCGCCATCGTTACGAGGTGAACAACCAGCTTCGCCGTAGGCTCGAAGAAGAGGGCCTGGTATGCGGTGGCACCTCGCCCGACGAGCGTTTGGTCGAGATGGTCGAGCTCCCGGATCACCCGTTCTTCGTCGCCTCTCAGTTCCACCCGGAGTTCAACTCCCGCCCGAACCGGCCCGAGCCGCTGTTTCGCGAGTTCGTGGGCGCCGCGGCGCGCCAGGCCGGTCAGCGTCCCGCCGACGGCGGCGAGCTTCCGGAGATGACGGCCCCAGAGGTCGCTGTCCAGCGTCCTCGATCGCCCAAATAGCGCTGCTATTTAGGCTTCCTGCGTCCTCGACCAGCACCGTCTGGACCTCGTCGTCGGCGCTCCGCGGTTAGCCTCCGGGGGTGGCCAACCAGCGACTACTCGAGACCTTCGTTCGGCTTTGTGAGATCCGCAGCCCGACCGGAGAGGAGCGTGAGGTCGCTGACACGATCCTCGCCGAGCTGAGGGCACTGGGGCTAGAGGTCAGCGAGGACGACGCCGCGGCCCCGGCGGCCGCCGGGGCAGGGAACATCCTGGCGAGGTTGCCGGGTAGCAGCGAGAAGTGGGTGATGTTCTGCGCTCACATCGACACCGTCCCCCATCGGGGCCAGATCGAGGTCGTCGATGACGGAGGCGTCTTCAGGAGTCGCGGTGAGACGATCCTCGGTGCCGATAACAAGGCAGCCGTGGCGGTTTTCATGGAGCTCGTCGCGCGGCATGTGAACGAGCCACCTCCGGTGGGGATCGAGCTCCTGCTGACGGTTGCCGAGGAGCAGGGATTGCGAGGGGCAAAGGCATTCGACACCAGCTCGCTGCGGTCGGCTTGTGGCTTCGTCGCGGACCACGCGAGCTCCATCGGCGAGGTGATCGTCACCTCTCCAACCCAGCAGCGGGTGATTGCCGATTTCACGGGCGTCGAGGCGCATGCGGGCATCCGCCCCGAGGACGGGAGCAACGCGATCGCCGCAGCCGCGGCGGCCATCTCGCGGATGGAGCTGGGGCGGCTGGATGAGTCATCGACGGCGAACGTCGGTGTTATCGAGGGAGGGACCTCGGGCAACGTGGTGCCGGGCCATTGCCGCATCACCGCCGAGGCGAGAAGCCTCGATGCCTCGCGAGCGGCGGAGCTGGCAGGTGCACTGAGCGAGGCGTGTGCATGGGGCGCCAGCGAGCACGGCTGCGATGTCGATGTACGGGTCGAGGAGCTGTTCCGTGGCTACGAGGTCCCTCGTTCTTCGCCTTCGCTTGGCCTCGCCGAAGCTGGCCTGCGTCGCGCCGGATTCGAGCCGCTGCGAACGGCAACCGGAGGAGGCAGCGACGCCAATGCGCTGATCGCAGCCGGATTCGACTGCGTTCTGCTTGCCAACGGCACCCACGCGAACCACACAGCGGACGAGAGCGTTTCGGCGAGCGGCCTGGATGCGATGCTCGAGGTCTGCGAGGGGATTCTGGTCGAGGCTGCGGAGAGCGCCACCGAGGCTGCAGAGATCTCAGGGTGAGCGGGCGCCTGAAGCTGCGGCGGGGGGTGGTAGTGGAGGAGGAGCCGCTCACGGTGGAGGTCGGCGGCGAGAAGCGCCCTGCCTGGGCGGACACCGCACTACTGGGCGAGATGCGAGAGGGCGACGAGGTGATCGTCAATGTCGCGGCGTTTGACCTCGGCTTGGGGTCAGGGGGCTTCGACGTCGTCCACGTCAACCTCAGTCGCGGCCTGGAGGGAGGCGGTGGGAGCGAGCACGTGATGAAGCTCAATTACAGCTCGCTCCAGCACCCGGTCGAGCCCGTGGAGCCTGCGAGTGGCTTCCCGTCTGTGCCGGTGCTCGTCTTGCCACTGCACGGTCACTTGGCACCCGCGGCATGGGCGGCGGCGCAGGCCACACCGGGCCTCAGGGTGGGCTATGTGCAGACCTCTGGAGGCGCCCTGCCGGGCTCGCTGAGCCGCGACGTCGCCGAGCTTCGCGAGCGTGGCTTGCTCGCCGGACACATCACGGCTGCGCCTTCCTACGGGGGGGAGCAAGAGGCGCTCTCGGTTCCCGGGGCGATCGCCGGGGCAGCCGGCACGCTCGGTTGGGGGGCGGTCCTCGTTGGGCCTGGGCCGGGAATCATCGGCTCCAATACCGAGCTGGGCCATGGCGGGATGGCCGCGCTGGACAACGCCCATGCCGCTCTGTCGCTCCGGTGCCCGACGACGATATCCCCGCGGCTCTCCTCTGCCGACCCACGGGAGCGCCACGTCAACGTCAGCCACCACACCTACACCGTCCTCGAGTTGCTGCTCGCGCCGGTTGAGGTTGCCGTCCCTGAAGGCGAGCCGGATATCGCTGCCGCCCTCGAAGCCGCCCCCGGTCGCCACCGCGTCTTCCCGGCTCAGGCCGACCTGGACGGCTACGAAGCCTCCGGCCTGCCGACGAAGACCATGGGCCGCTCCTTGCGTGAAGACCCACTCTTCTTCGCGGCGCCGCTCGCGGCGGGCGCGACCTTGCGCCACAAGGGATGACGAGCGGTCGAGAGAAGCAGCCCGTATGGCGACTGCGGTCAAGCCACCACCGGCACCCCTTAGCGAGGGCACACGCTTCGAAGGGCTGACCCTCGACTTCCTCTCCTATCTCGAGTTGGAGCGAGGCCTCTCGCGCAACACCCTGAACGCCTACCGCACCGACCTACTCCAGTACGGAGAGTTCCTCGCGAGCCGGGAGATCGATGCGCTCGATGCGCGGCCGGCCGATATCGGGGACTTCCTCGCCGATCTCGCGACCGGCAATGGGCGGCCAGCCTGCTCGGCGTCGACCATCCACAGGAAGACCGCCTGTCTGCGTTCCTTCTACAAGCATCTGCGCCGCGACGAGCTGATCGGCGATGACCCAACGGCGGCGTTGAGCGCTCCGCGTCGAGCCAAAAAGCTGCCCGAGGTCCTCAACTACTCCGAGGTCCAACAGTTGCTCGCCGCCCCGCGAGGAGACGAGCCGACAACGCTTCGCGACCGTGCCCTGCTCGAGGTCATGTACGCATGCGGGCTGCGCGCCTCGGAGACGATCGGCCTCGAGCTCGGCGATCTCGACTTGCGGCAGGGCTTTCTGCGCGCGCGGGGCAAGGGATCGAAGGAGCGGCTCGTGCCGCTCGGCCGGCAGGCGATCGCGGCGATTGCCTCCTACCTGCGCGGCGGCCGCCCCAAGCTCGTGGGCGATCGTCATGAGGCGAAGCTGTTCGTCAACTTCCGGGGAGGCCCGCTCACTCGCCAGGGCCTCTACAAGATCGTTCAGCGCCACGCCCGCGCCGCTGGGCTCGGCGGTCGAACGAGCCCACACACGCTGCGCCACAGCTTCGCGACTCACCTGCTGGCCGGTGGCTGCGATCTGCGTGCCGTGCAGGAGATGCTCGGCCACGCCGACATCGCCACCACCCAGATGTACACGCACCTCTCCGGGGAACGCTTGAAGGAGGTCTACTTCAACGCGCATCCCCGCGCCGTCGACTGAGATTCGACTCGCCCAGGGCTGATAGAACCGGGGCATGCCTGAGCTGCCCGAGGTCGAGACCGTTTGCCGCCAGCTCGAGCCCGAGCTGGAAGGGCAGAGGATCGAGCGGCTGGAGGTCTTCGACGCGCGCTGGGCGCGCCCAGCGCGGCCAAAGAAACTCGAAGCGGAGGTCTCGGGGCGGACGATCCGGGGATTGGGGCGGCGCGGCAAGTACCTGCTGCTGGTGCTCGATCGGGACCAGACCCTGGTCATGCACCTGCGGATGACCGGCAACTTGGTGCTGGTTGAGGGCGAAGAGAAGCTGGACCCCTCTGAGGGAATGAGGCTCTACGAGGGGGAGCGTTCGACCTCGGAGCGCCACCTGCGCGCTCGCTTCACGCTTGAGGATGGGCGTGAGCTGTGGTTCACCGACCCCCGCCGCTTTGGCGAGGCATTTCTGATCGACGACGGAAACCTCGCGACTCGCTTTGAGCGGCTGGGGCTCGAGCCCTTCTCGGATGATTTCACCGCGGATGCGCTGGGTGAGATCGCCGCCCGACGCACAGCTCCGCTGAAGTCATTCTTGCTCAACCAATCGGGAGTTGCCGGGGTGGGCAACATCTATGCCGACGAGGCGCTGTTTCGAGCGCAATTACATCCCCTGTCGCCCGCCGGCTCGATGCGCTCCGAGCACCACGAGGCCTTGCACGAGGGCATCGTGGCTGCCCTGCAGGCCGGGATCGATGGTGGCGGCGCCTCGATCGACGACTACCGCGATGGCCGGGGTGAGCGGGGCTCGATGCAGAACGAGTTTCTGGTTCACACACGAGAGGGAGAGCCCTGTCCGCGCTGCGATGGGACAGTTGCGAGGACCGTCGTGGCTGGGCGCTCGACCTACTACTGCTCGGGCTGTCAGGTGCGGCTTCGCCGTCGCCGCCGTCCGGCACGTAAGTCACCTTAGTTGGCTATGCCTGGTAGGACGCTGAAGACGGAGGCCATCGTCCTGCGCAGCATGCGATATGGCGAGGCAGACCGCATCCTTCACCTCTACTCGACGACACGGGGCCGGATCGGGGCGATCGCGAAGGGAGTGCGTCGCCCCAGGTCTCGCTTCGGAGGGCGCCTCGAGCCGTTTTTCAGGCTCGACCTGCTGCTGCACGAAGGCCGAGGAGAGTTGCTCACGGTCACAAGCGTTTCTACCGTCGACGGCTATCCCCGCCTGCGTTCCTCCGCTTCGAGCCTGACCGTCGCCGCGCGCGCCTGCGACGTGGTTTTGCGCCTGCTCGACTCGGCCGAGCCAAACCCCCCGGCCTACAACCTGCTCTGCCGCTATCTCTCGATGCTCGATGACCCGTCGATGGAGCGCGCGACTCGACTGGAGAGCGAGCTCTCGTTCCGCCTCAAGCTGGCACTTGCCGCCGGCTTTGCGCCTGAGCTGGCGGCTTGTGCGAGTTGCGGTGAGGCCGAGCACATCGTCGCCTTCTCAGGGGCGGCCGGCGGCGTGGTCTGCGCGAGCTGCGAGGCCGGCTCGTTTCCACTCTCAGAGGACGCGCACCGTTTCATGGTGGAGGCTGTCGCCAAGCCCTTGGCTGAGGCACCGGTTGCGGAGGAGAGAGCCCTGCGCCAGGCGGAGCGAGCCATCGGTGAGACACTTGAGCACCACGCTCATGTGCGCCTTCGGCCGGCGGCGTAAGGCTAGGATCGTCACCTTGACGGCAATCGCAAGCTTCGAGGATCGGATTCGTTCTTGGGAGGCTGAGTTCCTCTCCGATCTGGCGACGCCGTCCTACCCGGCGCACCGACGAGTCGAGGAGCCCGACAGCCCGCTCCGCACACCGTTTCAAAGGGACCGGGACCGAATCGTCCACTCGAAGGCCTTCCGGCGCCTCAAGCACAAGACACAGGTGTTCATCGCGCCCGAAGGCGATCACTACCGCACCCGCCTGACCCACACATTGGAGGCGTGTGGAATTGCTCGCGCCGTAGCACGGGCCCTTGGCTTGAATGAGGACCTGACCGAGGCGATCGGGCTTGGCCACGATCTCGGGCATCCACCGTTTGGGCACACTGGCGAGGAGGTGCTCGATGAGGCTTTACGCGATTGCTGCGACGCCGGCTTCAAGCACAACGTCCACTCGCTCAGGGTGGTCGACGTGCTGGAGCGCGACGGCCAGGGCCTCAACCTCACCGAAGAGGTACGGGACGGGATCCTCAACCACACCGGCTCGAGCAAGCCGGCAACGCTGGAGGGCCGGATCGTCAAGCTTGTGGATCGGGTCGCCTACATCAACCACGACATCGATGACGCCCTGCGGGCCGGGATCCTGCGGTCAGAGGACCTGCCGGACGAGGAGATCTCGCTGCTTGGCCCAACCGGTTCGACCAGGATCGACACGCTCGTGCGTGACATCGTCGAGCAGTCCTCCGATGCCGGCGACATCGTGCAAAGCGAAGAGGTCGGCGGGGCGATGTTGCGGCTGCGCAAGTTCATGTTCCAGCGCGTCTATCTAGCCGAGACCGCAAAAAAGGAGCACGAGCGAGTGCACCGGACCCTTCGCACCCTCTTCGACCACCACCTGGAACATCCCGAGGAGGTGCCCGAGGGAGAGCCGGGGGCAACCGATTGTCAACGCGTTGCCGATTACATCGCCGGGATGACCGATCGTTACTGCATCGCCAAGTTCACCGAGCTCGCGGTGCCTGAGGCGGCAAGGTTCTGATGGCGCTGATCTCGGCTGAGAGCGTGGAACGTGTCAAGCAGGCCGCCGACATCGTCGAGGTGGTCTCCGCCCATACCGACCTGCGGCGCCAGGGTGCCCGGTGGATTGGCCTCTGTCCCTTCCACGAGGAGCGGACGCCGTCATTCTCGGTGGATGCCCAGGAGCGCCTCTATCACTGCTTCGGCTGTGGAGTTGGCGGAGACACGATCAAGTTCGTCGAAGAGAAGGAGGGCCTCGGTTTCGCCGAGGCGGTTGAGCTGCTCGCCGACCGCTATGGCGTAGAGCTGACGCGTGAGAAAGAGGACCCGCGCGCCGAGGCGAAGCGCCAGCAGCGCCGTCGCCTCGAGCAGTTGCTCGACCGTTCCGCGACTTTCTATGCCGGCTATCTCTGGGAGTCGAAGGAGGCCGAGAAGGCGCGCGAGTACCTGCACCGACGAGGGCTCGATGAGAAGGTGCTGAAAGAGTTTCGGGTTGGCTATGCCCCCAGCGCCTGGGACACGGTGCTGCTGCGCGGCCAACGCGCCGGTTTCAAGGTCGCCGAGCTGCGCGCGGTTGGGCTGGCGCAGCGGGGGAGGGGCGGCGGGGAGTACGACCGCTTCCGCTCACGGATCATGTTTCCGATCCACGACCGTCGTGGCCGCACCCTGGGCTTTGGCGGCCGTGCGATGAGCTCCGACCAGGGGGCCAAGTACGTCAACACCGCCGAGACCGACTTCTTTCACAAGAGCCAGATGCTCTACGGAATCGACCTCGCCAAGGAGTCCATCGCAAGGGCCGGGCGCGCGGTCGTGGTTGAGGGATATACCGATGTCCTGGCCCTGCATCAGGCAGGCCTTTCCGAGGCGGTGGGGGTGATGGGAACGGCGATCACCGAGGAGCAGGTTGCGGCGCTCTCGGGCATGGTCGAGGAGGTGATACTCGCGCTCGACGCCGACTCGGCTGGGCAGGAGGCGATGCTTCGGGCGCAGCGTGTGGCCGGTGGGCGGGCGATGCGCCTGCGCGTTGCCGCGATGCCTTCCGGCGAAGATCCGGCCGACATGGTGACCGACGAGGCCGGCGCCGAGCGGTTCCGGGAGCTGGTCGAGCGGGCAGCCGACCTGCCCGCCTTTCAGGTTTCACTGGTCCTTGATCGCACCGATATCTCCTCGCCGACCCAACGCGATCGGGCGCTTGCCGAGGTGTCGCCGATCCTGGCGGGGGTGCCACAGGGGGCGAGCCGGGACGACCTCGTGCGTCGGGTCGCCGAGCGACTCGATCTGGAGCCGGCCTTGGTGATGGGGCGCCTGACCGCGGCGGAAGCCCCTTCGGGAGGCCCTGAGGGCCTCGGCGGCAAGGCGCCTGCGGCTATCTCTCACGTTGGCCCAGAGTTGACCTCGCGAGAGCGTCGCGAGCGCGCCCTCTTGGCGATGTGCATCGCTCGTCCGCCAGATGGCCGGGAGTACCTGGCGCGCCTCACGGACGAGCACCTGTCTCCGGCGGGCGCCCGCGCCGCCGCCTGGCTGCGAGAGAACCTCGATGACCCCGCCTCCAATCTGCCTCAAGAGGATGAGCTCCTGGGTTTGATCACCAAACTGGTGATGCTCTCTCGGGATGAGCCCGCTTCGCTGGAGGCAATGGAGTTGAACTTCCTGCTTCTCGAGCAGCGGCGCCTCGAGGCCGAGATCGCAGCCGCTGGAGAGCGGGAGGACTACCAACGCCGCGCGGCCCTCAGCCGCGAGCGCGCCGCCCTGGTCGAGCGCATCGCCCACGCCGAGCGCGTCGGAAGCTAACCGGTAGATTCCGGCCTTGATCCGGGGTAGCTCAATCGGTAGAGCACGCGACTGTTAATCGCGGGGTTGTGGGTTCGAGTCCCACCCCCGGAGCTTTCGTCAGGTCGAAGCTCGGCTGTGTGCCAGCTGCTCGACCAGCTCGGCACCACGCTGGGCGCCGTCGTTCTCCCGGCTCCAGTTCGCCAGCTCCCCGGCCCGCTTGGAGAAGGAGCTGTCGCCGAGGATGCGCCGGGCTGCCCAGCGCAGTGGTGCGGGGTTGCAGAGCCGCCAGGGCAGCGAGAGGCCGACCTTTGCCCAGGCGACCCGCATCGCGGTCTCGCTCATGTCGCCGATCAAGGGGCAGACGAGCACCGGTGTGCCCGCGCCGAGAGCGCGCGCAACCGTCCCATGGCCGCCGTGGGAGATCACCAGCGAGGCAGCCGGCATCAGTTGGCTGTAGCTCAGCCAATCGACGAGGACGGCATTGGGCGGAACCTCGATTGGGCGCTGAGGGACCACTTTGTTCGTCGTGGCCACAACCCGCACCGGCTCCTCGGCAAGTGCCTTCAGTGCCGTGCGGACGAGGTGATTGTCCGAGTCATGGGCCGTGCTGGGTGCGATCAGGACCAGCGGCTCTTCGCCTGGAGGAAGTTCAATCGTGGGGTGGGGAAGCTCGAAAGTCATCGGCCCGGTCACCTCGACGCCGGTTGGCCAGCGTCTGGGGTACTCGAGCTGCGGGAAGGTGGCGACCAGCGCCAGATCGGGACTGATCCCACCGTGAAACCGATCCACCGGAGGTAGGTTCAGACGCGCCCGCTGCGCGTTGAGATCGCGGCGCCCGTGCTCTAGGCCGATGTTCAGCGCTCGTTGCCCGCTGCGCCAAAGTTGCCGCCCAAGTGGCGTGCGCGGCACTCGCAGGCCGATCGCGAAGAACGGCAGCCCTGGCTCGACCACAGGGTAGATGTGGGGGATCAGTGTGGCCAACGGCACGCCGAGCTTCTCGGCCGCCAGTGACGGCGCCAGCGTCAGGATGTCGCTGATGACCACATGGGGCTGCATCTCTTCCAGCAAGGGCAGCAGGGCCCGCGCTGCTTCGGCAGCGTGTGCCTCCTCTGGGGAGCCGGGGTCGGGCGGGGGGAACATCCGGTATTCCTCGGCGGCGGCAAAGCCGAGGCCGGCGCCCTCGACTGCCTCGCGCCGCTCCTCCCAGGTCTCGACCACGACTTCGTGGCCGCGCGCCCTCAGCGCTCGGCCTAGTGAGATCGCTGGGAAGACGTGGCCCGCGTCGCCAAAGGCGGCGACCAGCACTCGTAGCTGTGACGAGTTCCGGAGGTTGGCGGGCAAGGACGCAGAGAGGCCGAATAGCAGCGCTATTCGGCCGACCGGAGACGCAGCATGGCGACGCCCGGAGCGGTCACGGGGTGTCGAGCCCCTCACCGGGTCGGGTAAAGACAATCTCCGGGACGTGGCAGTTCCGCGAGGTGCGGAGCAGGAAGCGCACGGCCTCGCCAAGGTCTTCCGGGCGGATCATCTCCTCGCCGGGCACCTGCTGCTTTGCGAACTCAGTCATCGGGGTGTCGACGAAGCCAGGGGCCAGTGCCGTGCACTGGATGCCAGCGCCGCCGACCTCCCGATGCGTCGACTGGGTGAAGTTGATCACCGCCGCCTTGGTCGCCGCGTAGACCGAAAGCCAACCCTGCCCGCTCTTGCCCGCGATCGACGCCGTGTTGACGATCAGCGCCTTGCCGTGCTCGGCGCCTGCCTCGCGCAGCAGCGGCAGTCCCTCGCGGGTACCGATGATCAGCGCCCGTAGGTTGACCCCAAGCTGCATGTCGAGGTGCTTTGTCTGGATTTCCTCCATCGGAGCGCCAATCCCGACGCCGGCGTTGTTGACCAGCACGTCGAGCCGCCCATAGGCATCTCGGTGAGCGGCGAAGACCCCTATGACGTCGTCCTCGTCGGTCATGTTGGCGGCAACGCTCTGGACCTCAAAGCCCGCTGCGCGGAGCTCCTCGGCCGCGGACTCCAGCTTGTCGGGCCGGCGCGCGGAAACCGTCAATCCGTAGCCCTCATCGCCAAGTGCGCGGGCGATTGCCAGCCCGATTCCGCTTGAAGCCCCTGTGATCAGTGCCGCCCTCTTCGCCAACTTCCCTCTCCTCGCGCTCGCGTTGCCTCGTCGGCACCCTATCTGCCCTTTGCCTCAAAGGGCGCCCCAGGAGGGCGTTCCCACCGTCGTCTCTGAATAACATGCGCAGCCGGATGTCCCGGCGTCGATTGACAAGCTGCTTCGCCTGCGCGCTCGCCGCGGCGAGTCTCATCGCGGGTTGCGGCGGAGACTCCGATTCGGCGGGACCCTCGACCGAAGACGTAAGCAGTAGGCCGGCGCCGCCGAAAAGCGATTTCCCGAGCTCGAACGGCAGAACCCTGGCAGAAGTCCTGGCATCGGCCAAGGGCCCGGCCCCGGTCGTCTCTCCCGCCTCGATGGTCTTCTACAAGGGCGAGAATCGCTATTCGTTTGGGGTCTTCAATCTTGATGGCACCCCCGTCTCGGATGCCGGAGTTGCGCTCTACATCGCCAAGGTCCCGCCCGTCAAGGCCGATGGGAGTGCTTCCAAAAATGGCACAGAACCGAAAGGCGCCGCTGCGCAGGCTCTCAACGAAGCCTTGGACAGCCCCGCCATGGGTCCCTACCCGGCCGCAATCGAGAGCATGGTCACGAAGCCCGCCTTTCGAGCTCAAACTACTGCGGCTGATGAGAATGCTCCGCCGGTCGTCTATGTCGCCGACATCGATTTCCCCAGCGATGGCGAGTGGCGAATCGTGGCGTTGGTCAAGGAAGACGGAGAGCTTCGTGGGACGCTCGTCCCAAGCGCCCTTGTCGGAAAAGTCTCAGGGGTTCCGCGGGTCGGCGAGAGGGCGCCGGTGATCCACACGCCGACCGTGGCCGATGCCGGTGGCGATCTCTCCAAGATCACCACCCGCATCCCGCCCGACACTCAAAACAAAGTCGATTTCGCCGATGTCTTGGGCAAGGAACCGATAGTCCTCTTGTTTGCAACCCCCCAGTTCTGCGAAAGTCGAGTCTGCGGCCCAGTGACAGACGTGGCAGAGCAGGTGAAGGAGACCTACGGCGACAAGGCGGCATTCGTGCACATGGAGATCTTCAACGACAACGACCCAGCAAACGGTGTGAGGCCAGAGGTGAGGGCGTTCGGCCTTCCGAGCGAGCCCTGGTTGTTCGTGATCGACCGCGACGGCGTTGTCCAGACTGCAATCGAGGGCGCATTCGGCGTGGATCGACTCGTACGCGCCGTGAGGGGAGTTACGGAAGAATGAGCGAGAAGACCGCTCCGGACCCTGAGCTTCTGAAGTCGTTCGCTGAGGAGGCGCGACGGCGTTGCGACGTGATCGCCGCCGGGCTCGCCACGGAGACCAACGATTTCGAGACCTTGCGCTCCGAGGCCCACGCGCTGAAGGGGACTGCCGGCGCGGTCGGCCTGCGACGACTTGCCGAGCTTGCCGGCCTGATGGAATCGGACCTCGCGGAGGCAAAGCAAACAGGGACGATTCGCGGCGGCCGCACCCATCAGATCGCAGACGCGGCCAAGGCGCTGTCGGAAGGTGCGGCTGCAGCCGCCGAAGGCAAAGAAGAGCCGGCCGACGTCGGCCGTTCCCTGGCGCAGCTGTTCAGCGCCTAGGGAGGGCCAGCAAAACCCCCGCCGCATCTAGGCTCTCCTTGCAGCGTTTCCATCGCTGCCAGTCACGCTAGGCTCGACCCTCGGGGCGGTAGCTCAGTTGGTTAGAGCAGCGGACTCATAATCCGTCGGTCGCTGGTTCGAGTCCAGCCCGCCCCATAGGACGAACCCTCGTCGCTCGGTGTCGCTTTTCGCGC
>JANWHW010000043.1 GCA_025450195.1 Solirubrobacterales bacterium
GCGACCAGCGGTGGTCGCGGTCGATCCGCACCAGACGCGTGTCCTTGTAGGCGTCGACGAAGCCCTCCATGAAGGTTCGTTCCAAGGTGGGGTCCCGGGGCATCTGGATCAGCCACATCACCTCGGTAGGGCTGTGCTTGTCAGAAGAGGCTTCGGTCTCCGAGGCCTCTCCGGAGCGGAGCGGCTGCGGAGTGGCAAACACCCTCAGGGTGAGGGTGGGCGCCCCCCAGAAGAAGCGCTGAAAGCGGCGGCTGCGCACGAACATCAGGTTCGACCAGGAGCTGATCAGCGAGCGAAGCTGCTCCAGCGAGACCCCCTCGTCGCGATAGGCCTTGAGCTGGAACACCGTGTAGCGCCGGCGCCGGCGGTCATACCAGCGAGTCCAGAGGGCGACCGCGCAAATGGCGAGTGGGATGAAGAGGATCAGCCCAACCCCAAGCACCAGCATCTTCAGAGGTTTGGCGAGCGGGGCGGTGGCAGAACCCAGGTCGATCTGTTCGGGGCTCGATGGGACGGTCTGTTTGCGATTCGCCCCGGGGAAGGCGGGGGGCTCTTTTTCGGCAGAGGGTCGGGGGGTCGTGACTGGAGCCGGAGCTTGACGCTGCGCCTTTGCGGGCGGACGAGTTGGGCGATGAGAGCCCGCAAGAGAAGTGCGGGGTTCGGGGGGAGCGTCGACTGAGCCCCGTATCGCCGAAATACCGGCAATCAACACTCCGCAGCCGAGCGCGGTGAGAACCGCTACAAGGGCAAGGCGTCCAAGAATCATCCTGTGTGATGTACGACCGATGGGCGCCGATCCCCCACGGCTCCAGGGGCTGAGTTAGTCGCGCTAGTTGAGAGAGGGCTCGCTGTAGAGCAGCTCGCGGCGTGCCGCCTCATCGCGAAGGCTGGTTGCGAAGGCCTGCTCGGCGTCGAGCAGCTCGGTAGCCAGCAGCTCGGGAGTGCAGCAAACGACGCCGCGGTTGGCGAAGGGTCGCGCGTCGTGAGCGGCGACCACGCAGATCGGCACATAGGGCCGCCCCGTTTGGGACAGCGCGCTCGCAAAGCCCTGCGTCTGCGACAAGTCGAAATCGTCGATCAGGGCGACGCAGTCCTTGATCGCGAACGCCAGCTCCCCAGACGGGTTCATCGCCAGATGCCCGTCCCCGGGCCCCTCGGGCCAAGCGACGTTGTGCTTGAGGTGCCACCCATGTCGAGTGAGGTCGTCGAGGGCCTTTTCGACGGTGCGGTGAAGCCTCAGGGCGGCGCCAATCCGCCGGGATGCGCCGTACGCCCGGCCCACGGCGATCGTCATCATTGCCATGGCGGTAAGCAAGCCCAGACTGATCAGCCCACGATGTGAAGCGGAGGCAACCGCGGCGGCCAAGAACAAACCCGCCGTGGCGAGTGAGCGGCAAAAAAGTACCGCCCACGTTTTGAAGTGGCGACGTTGCAGGCGGGAGACAAAGACGGTCGTCATCCCAACCCCCCCGAGACGTAGCTCTCGACCACCGCACCGCAGAGCAGCAAAACACAGGCGAGGGCAAGCTTCTGCACCGCCTCGCGCCGCGCAAGCTGATCACGGCGGGCACGTAGGTATGCGACGACAACGACGCCGAAGGCGCCGAGCTCCAGCGGCGCGTGTGGGGCGATGCGAACCAGCGCGTCGACACCGAGCGCCCCCAGCACCCCTCCAATCGCGACGAGATTGACAAAGACAATCGCGGCGACGGTCAGGTCGGTCAGCCAGAGCGGCAGGAAGCCTGGTGAGAGCGCGGGTATGCCGCGGGGCTGGAACACCGCTACCGCCGCCAGCAGTGCCCAGATCTTGATGTTGTTCGCGAAGATCGTCGCGGCGTCCGCCAGCGAGCCGGAGCTTTGCTCGGGCACGAACAGGCCGACGCGCGACGCCCCAATCGCGGCGCCCAGCGCGGCGCTGACGCCCAGTACGCCCAGAGCGAAAAGCAGCAGATTCCTCTCTTCGGGGCGCAATCCGACGCTCACGTCAATCGCCCCCTGATCGCCTCCAGGGCCGCTTGGCCGGTCTCCAGCGCACCCTTGAGACTGCCATTTGACACTCCAGGCAGCGACGGGACGAACACGAGAGAAGCCCCCCGAAGGTCAGCTGCGCCCATCAACTCGTGCTCCACTTCGCTGTTGCGCTCCTGCCTGCCGCACACGGCCAAGATTTCCCGATCGGCCTTGATGGAGAGCGAGCGCAAGACCGCTTTCGCCCGCTTCGCCCCCGTCAGCGATCCTCGCGCGACCCAGAGAATGGACGATGCCTGTGCCGCCACCGACCGCTCCACCGGGCGCTGAAGCGACCCGCAGTCGACGATCGTGAGCGGATGCGCGTTGCGGGCGTCGCGGAGAAGGCGCGCGAGCCCTTCGAGGTCGGCGGCATCGTCGAGCTCGGGGTCCCGAGCCATCAGACGCAGCTTCTCGGTAACCGGTACGAAGATTGGGACGCTCAGCGCGTCGGCGGCAATTGCGGCTGCGGCCTGAGGGAGGGAGAGCTTGGAGCCTTGTTCCGCGATCAAGGCGAGGGAAGCGCCGGGGCCGCCCGTATCGCATAGGAGAATCGGCTCCGCAGCAAAGCGCTGCACGTACATGGCCGTGAGGAAGGCGAGGGTGCTGGTGCCGGCACCGCCACCGATGCCGCAGACGGCGACGAGAGACGAAAGGGCTTTTGCGTCGCGCGGCTCCACCGTTTCGACCTCGGCGCTCATTCCTCTGGTTCCCATGCGGTGATCGCGTAGCCGCCCGGGCTCACTTCGTCGAGTCGGGCTAGATAGAGCGCGTAGCGGGGGGGAGCCAAGACGCCCTCGGCGTCCAGCAGGCGCTCGCTGGTAACCACCAGGGCGGTCTTGCTTTTGGGCCCGACGGAGGTGAGCTTCATCATCACCATCTCGCCATCCGCCCTGACTCCTTCGATCGCCGGCAGGGTCAGGCGTGCCTGACGAAAGACGGCGCTGGCCCACACCCCGGCGCTGAGCCCCACCATCTCCTTTTTGATCGCCGGGGTCAGGACGACGTCCCGGTTCGCCCAGACCTGCGCGAAGCGTTCCACCACCGAGGCGGGCGGGCCGGCGAGACTCGCGGCTTCCGGCGCCGCCGGGATGGCGAGCTCGTCCTCCACCGCCGGCTCCTCATTCCCTTCCGCTGTGCCTTCAGGCGAGGACGGCTGTGGTTGCTGCCGATCTACCGATGGTGCGATTTCGTTGAGCGGTGGCAAGAGGCCACCGTCGCCAGACGAATGGCTGTTCAGCCCCATCGCCGAGGCGCCCACGCCGGCGAGTGCGAAGAACGTGCAGATGAGGAGCAGCTGGGTGCGACGCTTACGCTTTGCCCTCATACCGTTTCCCTTTTCTCGTCGGTTCCGGGAAGAGCGAAGGCACCGGCAGGTCGCCAGCCGGGGTCGGCTGGCCGACCGGGAAGACTTTGACCCAGTCGCGCGGATCGACCAGTTCTCCCCCGCCACAGCCGTAGCAGCTGTTGTTCCAAGTGACGTGGATGTGAGCGCTCGAGGAGTGCTGGGGATCGCCGTGGTGCGAGTCGAAGCCGTTGTAGCCGATGAAGAGGATCGCCGGCACGAAGTTGCAAGAGCCACCGCCCGAGGTGGAGATGCCGCTTTCCGCGCATTCCGAGGTCCAGCCGAGATCTCGGGCAAGTTTGAGCGCCGTTTCGTCCCAAACACGCTGCGATCCCCCCTCGGCCGGGACCATGTCGAGCGCGGTGCCATCGCCATGCGTTTTGTGGCCGGTCTCCCGCGCCGCGGTCGCCTTTAGGTGGTAGTTAGTCATTACCCAGACCGCGTCCTGCCAGATCCGGGTGTCGACCTGCTGGGGAGAACCTTCGCCACCCCACACGCTTGCAGGAAGGGTCTTGTAGGAGCGCGGCTGGTAGAGCGTTTCCGATTGCTTGAGGTTCGCGGGACCGGTGGCGGCGAAGCCGCTGCAGGCGGAGCCGAGGGTCATGGTGTCGAGGCCGCCACCGGTGATCGTCACCCCCTGTAGGCTCTGGATGTTGCGGATCCCGGCGGCGGTACCCACCAAGCGACGTGTGTCGTTGTACCTGTCGATCGCCTCATCTAGCCATTCGAAATAGCGCTCGGGATGGGCGGAGACTTGGACGTCCTGGGCCAGGACAGGGATCGGCTGGCCTTCGTCGACTTCCCTCAGCCGCAGGAAGAAGGCGACCGAGGCATCGATCACGTTGTTGCGATTGCGCTCGTCGTCGATCCAGGGGCTGATGTTCCGCTGCTGGAAGACACCGGTGCTGTCGGCATCGCCGCCGTCGACATTCCTCAGCTTCGTCTCCATGTAGGCCACGTCAAGTCCGGTGAGGATCTGTCGCGGGGTCATGTGCATGACTTTGCCAACCAGGTAGATGCGGATCGCGATCTGGGTTTTGGTGAGGTCCGCCGGGTCGGGCTCGTGATTGGTCCGGATCGGAGCGATCGTTCCTTCTTCGCCGCCGCAGCTGCCCGATGCCGCCTGGAGCACGAGTAGCGGCGCGATGATCACGACAAGGAAGAACGTCATCCCGCCGCCGGCGATAGCGATCGCCCAGAAGAAGCCACGACTGAACACCTGGTCCTCCCCCCGCCCGCGACCGCCCCCGCTCGACGCCACGCGCTTCAGCGCCGATCGGCCCGCCCTGCGGGCCGCCTGCTTGCCGGCGGAGCGCCCGGCGGCGGCCTTTCCCCCACCTTTCGCGGCGATCGCGCTTCCGGACCGAGATGCCGCGCTGCCACCGGCACGCGCGCCCACCGTGCTGGCCACCTTCGCGGCGGCTGCTGCTGCTGGTCCAGCCACAAGACATCGTCCTCGGCGGCGCGGCTAAGCCGCCGCCCGCTCCTGGGTTGGGCCACGGCCGGCGCGGCTTTCACGGGACAGCTGGTGGATGGCGGCCCAGACGTCGCCGGCGTTGTCGGCAATCGCCTGGTTGCGGCGTGGCACGTCACGGTGAGGGTCGGAGGTGAAGGCCCAGTACTCGCTCGGCCCGAGGCGCAACGACACCTTTCCGCGGCCGCGGGTGCCGTTGATCCAAAACATCTCGCTGAACTGGCCCTTAACCGTTCGCAGCCGTGCCAGCAGCGCGGCCTCCTCGTCGGAGAGGCGGGCCGTCTCCTGGATGAAGGGAATCTCGGCCGCCTCCTGGGCGAGGTGGATCTGCTGGGTGCAGTTGCGGAGCAGGGCACGGCCGTGCTCGGTATCGAAGTCGCTCAGTGCCTGGGAGCTGACCAGCAGGCACATGCCGAGGTGCCGCGCCCGCCTCGCCAATTCGTTGAGGAAGGTGCCCGTGTCGGCCGTCTCGAGCAGGGCCCAGCACTCGTCGATCATCAGGATCGAGCGCCCTGCGAAGAGCGGCGCGTCAGGCCGCGCGGCTTCCTCTTCGCACTCCGCCGCGTGGATCTCGACCCGACGCCTGACAAACTCGGCGATCGCGAAGGTGACCGCCGGGAGCACGTCCTTCGGCACCCGTCTCGTGTCGAAGACGACCAGTGGGGCGTCCGTGGGCACGGACGTCTTGCGGTCCATCAGGTAGGCGTAGCTGCCCTCCCCGCAGAACTCGCCGAGCCGGGTCGCCATATTGCGGAGCTCCAACGCCATCTCGGGAGCCGTGCTGCTGTGTTCGTCCGCCCGCCTCTCGAGCTCATCGCGAAGGGCGGACTCGCACGGCTCGCCTTCGGTGGGCAGGCAGGAGCGCAGGTAGACCTGGCGGATCGCCGCGCCCAGATGCGAGCGCTCGCTCATCGTCAGCCCCTCCTCCCCCATGATCGTCGCGTGCAGGCTGAGGAGGAAGCCGATCTTCTCCTGGCTCACATTGGTCGGGTCCTCGACGTCCCAGGGGTTGATCGCGAAGTCGGTGTCTTCGGCGCCGATCGTTATGTGCTGGGCGCCCTCGAGCAGGCGGGTGAGAATCTCGAAGTGTCCCGCCCGGTCGATGACGAAGGCTCGGGTCCCGTGGGCGATGTGGCGGGAGAGGAGGACATTGGCGGTGTGGGTCTTCCCCTTGCCCGACTTGCCGGTGAGGACCATCGAGTGGTTCTCGTGGTTGCGGTCGTAGACGTTGATTCGCTCCAGCGTTCGCAGCGGCTCGGAGAAGGCGAAGGGCACGCCGCTAGGGGAGCCGCAGGCGGTGCCGACCAGCGGCACCATGTCGGCAGCGTTGCGCGTCACGTATCGCTTGGTGTGATGGGCTACATCGATGCCCAGCGGCAGAGTCGAGCGCCAGAGCGTCTCCTGCTGGAACTCGCCGCGGTTGACCCGGCAGTCGCTGGCCGTCTCGAGCTCGTTGGCGGCCCAGTCCACCGACTCGCTGAGGAAGTCGAGGTCGGGCTCGGGGCCAGGGACCCGAGGGGTCTGGTAGATCGATACCCGGAACACCGAGGCACGCACCTTGCCGCCAAGCTCGCCCAGCGCCTCCAGGTGCTCGTCCTCCTGGGCGTAACGCTCGACGTCCGGCGGGCGCCCCTTGGCCTCAGCGCCGCGGTTGATCGAGAAGGTGCGGTTGTACTTGCGCTTGATCCGCGCTCGTTCCCGGCGACGGTCCATCGCGTGGATGAAGACAGACATGCGGAACGAAGCCCGGGTCATCATCGGGGCCATCAGCCAGCCCCACTCGCTTGCCTCCACGATGTTGGAGACATAGATCGTCTGCTCCGCATCGCGGTCGATGAAGGCCCACTTATTCGAAGTGTCGAAATCGAGCCCAGACTGCGCGACCGCCTCGCGCAGCCGGCCCGCCGCGCGCTCGGCGTCCTTCTGGGCTCGAGGCGTGTCGAGGTCAACGAGCACCTCCGGCCCGGCCCCCCGCGAGCGCAAGCCGGTGTCGGCCGAGCTTGGGTTGAAGTAGGACCAGAGGTTTTCGACGACCTCTTCGCCGTTGAGGATGCGTGCCGGAAGGCCCGACGCCTCGATCTCGGATCGAATCGCGTCGGTGTGGGCAAGCGACTGGCGCATCAGACGGCGATGCAAGGCGAGGTCGCGGGCGAGGTCCCCGCCGCCCAGATGCGAGCCGAAGGGCAGCGAGGCGAACAGCTCGGATCGCTTGTCGACCGGTGGCACGAAGGGCACGACCACGAAGGCGCGCAGCTGCGCCGCCGCCTGCTCTTCGGAGTTTTCGTGAAGCGACTCCTCCATCGCGGCGTAAAGCCGCCAGCGCGACAGGTTCACGGGATCGATCCCCGAAGCCTGCCCGGAACTCGGCAGCTCGCCGGAGTGGGCCGCGACCTCGCGCCGGGAGGCGTCGAGTAGCTCAGTCAGGTTGACCGGTCGCGAATCGATCAGGAACTGGACGCTCTGGCCCGGCCTGAGGCGAGAGATCATCTGCTGGAAGGAGCCCGCCACCTGCGCCGCCTCCTCGCGGGAGAGGAGCAGCGGGTTCAGGGGCGTCACCTCGATCGTCCTCACGAACGCGCCGTCCGACGTGATCATCAGCCCGCTGCGGTCGATTGCCTCGACTGGCAGCAGCTCACCCGCTTGGCGTAGTTCGTCCGGCGGGGACGCATCTTGTTTGCGTTTCAGGATTCCCACAGTGCCTCCACATCGATCGGCTTGACAGTTGACCCGCGTTCCCGGGCCGTGGGCGGGGGCGGGGTGATCACGTATCCATCTGGCCGGGGGCCCGGGCCGGGGCGGTAACGCCCCGGGGTCCGCCACCACTTCCAGGCGGACCGGAAGAAGAGCCAGGCGTCGAACTCGCTGACGCCGGCGATCAGGGCTCCGAGGCCAGGCAACCCCGCCACATAGACCGCGGTGAAGAGGCTCACCGACCAGCTGAACGGGCTGATGTAGAAGCCCCAGGCGAAGGCGCCGCCGGCGCCGAGGAGGACGAGTGCCCACTGCGCGATCGTCAGGTTCCAGATCCGCAGCTTGTCTTCGAGGTGTCGGTAGGGGATGTTCATAGCCCGACCCACGGTGCTGGCTGGTTGTGAGGCACCCGTGACCGAGCGGACCCACCGGAGCTGGACGGCTCGAGTTTCGGTACGACGCGGCCGCTGGCGCCGCTATTGCCATTGGACCCCGATTCGCCGCCGCCCTTGGCGTCCAGCTGCGCAAAGGCGCCTTTGCGCTGGGACGGATGAGCGCGAGCCAGGGTTTGGAAAGCGCTCCGGTGCTCATCGCTGACGTGCTCGTTGTCTGTCTCGGACCACTCCGTAAGGACATCGGTTCCCTCTTTGGCGTTTTTGTGGAGCGCGGCTCTCCTGGCGCAGTCGTTGAGGTCCGAGCGGTTCTGGAAGGCGGCAGCAGCGCCGCCGACCTCCGCATCCGACACCCCCTTGCCCGACTTCGATTCGGTGCCGTATTTGCTGCGCAGCTTGCCCAGTTCGTTGGCTTGCTGTGGGGACATCTTCTGCGTCATTTCGGGGCCGTTGAACTCGCCGCCAGCACGCTTCATCGCTTTTTTGTGCTGCTGGTCGGACATCGCCGAGTAGGGCTGCTTGGTCGCGCCGCTGCCCGCCCCCGCCGAACCTGAGCCGTTCGGGTTGCTCGTCGCTTTCGTCGTTGGGCTCGTTTTGCTCTGATTGCCGGATGCGGCTTTTTTGCCCAGGGGGGTCGCGCTCGCCTTGCCGAGATGGGCCCACTGTGTGGGCGAAAGGCCAAGACTGTCCCCGCGACCGGCCGGGGGGCCGACTTTCGCCCAGCTCGCCGCTGCACCGGCGGGGGCGCCAGACGATCCCCCCTTCGACTGGAAGCGGCCCAACGCCGACCTAGCCTTTTCCGGCGCATACTGGAAGCCGGCGTGGACGGCGGCATGGGTTGCGGCGGAGCGAACGACGCCGCCGCCGCCACCCGGAAGCGACGCCAGCGACAACAGCCGGCGTGGCGTGACCAGCGCCAGGTAGAGCAGTGCGATCGCCACCAGTGGCTTGACGACGGCGACGTTCAGCAGCGTCCCAAAGATCCCTTCGTCCTTACCGGTGTTGTGGAAGGTGAACGTGTCGGCGCCGATCGCGGCAAAGACACCGAAGATGACGCACCAGATAACCGGTATCGCGAGCAGCACGCCTAGCGTGCGGAAGCAGTATCGAGCCGCTCCAGCCAGCTCTGGAATCGGCCAGAGGACGAGCGCCAAAGGAGTGGCGCAGAACAGCACGATGGTCATCGCGGTGATGAGGATCTTCATCGCGACGAGCGCCAGCAGCATCAGCGTCCCGACGACCGCCGTGACGATGCCGAGAAAGAGCGGCACGGCCCCGCTGACGATTCCCACCTTCCCGATGTTCAGGAAGAGCGACTTCAGTTGGTGCTCGGTGGCGTCGCTCATGATTCCCGTCTGAAGAGCGTTGGACAGCCTCACCGCGAGGTCGAAGATGTGAGGCCACAGCCCGATCAGGGCCGCGGCAACGGCGGCGCGCATGATTCCCTCGGCACCGGCCCAGCCCCCGTCGCCAGTCAGGCCCGAGCTCCAGAAGCGAACTATCGAGATCGTCGTCGTCGCTGCCAACAAGCCGCCGGCGCCTATGGCAATGCGCCCCTCGAGATCGCCGACGTGGCCCCCGGACAGGTTTGGGATCGTGATGACCCACCTGATCAGCGCCACCGTCATCGCGGCCTGCATGCCGCCGAAGAGGAATTCGATGATCTCCTTGAAGCCGCTGACCAGCGCGCCTCCAATCACCCCTCCGACGAAGCCGGCGGCGGCGCCCGTCACGTCATCGACTACCCCGCCGATCTTGTCGAACAGCCCGCCGCCCCCACCGGTGGCGTCAGAGATCGCTCCGGCAAGTCCTTTGGAGCACTCCCCCATCTGTTTCGGGGTGATTTTTTTGGCGTAGACCTGCAGTGCGCAGATCGTCGTCACGGCGATCGTGTTCTCACCGCTGCCAGAGCCCTGCTTGGCTTCTTCGAAGCCTTCGGCGATGAGTTTTCGGCACTCTTTTTCCTGGGCGGGTTTGATCTTGTCGTGTTTGAGAAAGATCGCGCACGCCTGTTTGGGGCTCGCGTCACCGGGGAGGTTTTCGATTTCGCCTTTGAACGAAGCGAAAGCGAGCAGCGGCGAAGCCAGCGCAAGCACCAGCGCCAACAGCGCCGCGATCGCGGTCAGGCGAGCGCGAGGCCTGACGCCCGCACCCGCCCGCCAGATGTTCGTCAGCGGCCCCATCCCACCTGGCTAGTCGGCGAGCGTCGTGCCAAGTCCGACGACCACTACGCCACCGACGACCTGGCCGAGGATCTTGGCCGCATGCCGATGGCCGATCGCCATCAGAACACCGCCCCCAAGGACGCCGAGTGGCACAGCGGCAACCATCGTCACAAACAACGGAGCCTGGAGTTCTTTGGCAACTTCGGTGATCACACCCCATTTGCCACTGTCTCTGTAGATCCCGGCCGCTTTCAGCAAGGCGTTGGCAAGGGAGAGCTGCAGCGCCAGCCACGTGGCCAGCGCCACGGCAAGGACGGGGGCCAGGAAGTCCCTCACCCCCCGTTTTTTCTCTGCGTGGCTCATCGTGTCTTCCTCCTTGTTTGATGGATATGCGCTGTGTCGTGTACGACCGAGGTGGGCCAATCCCCCACCACAGCCGCGGCCTGTACTTCGCAGTCGCGGCTAAGGGCTTAGTCCAAACTCCTGCGGGGCTTGGCTGGTGCTGCTGCTACCCCCGCCGCCGGAACTGGCAGTGGGGGTTGGGTTTGTGCTGGCGCCTCTGCTACTGGCACCGATGGGACTGGGGCTGATGGGGGCACTGCCGCTGGCCACAACGACCGCGGAGTGGTCGACGGCGGAAGGGGTGGCGCCGGGAGACCCGCCACCGGTGCCGGCAGTGGGCGAAGGGGCTCCCTCGAACCCGAACTCCCGATGGGCAGCCTGATTCGAGGGCGTAGAGGCACTCGACGAAGCTCGACGCGATGCGGGGCCAGTGGTGTGTGACTTCGGCTTTGCCCTTCCACCCCACTCCGGGCGCTTCCCGGCTTTGGGCGATGGGCTCGACACCGATTCGCTTGGCTGGGCCGAATAGGCAACCGGAGCGGGCCCCTGGCGCACCTGGCTCTGCTGTCTATATATAGGGGGCTTAGTGGGCTTGGTGTTATGAGGGGCCGGAGAAAGCATCTTCGTGCAGGCCCCCGTCCCTCCCGCCGCCACGCAGATGGCGACGATCGCCTTTGTGGTGGTAACGGTTCCCACCGCGGTGCCCCCGGCCTCGACTCCGCCACCGAATGGCCAGGCCCGTGTGGCGAGATCGCGGGCACGCTCGCCTATGGCGCCCGCGAAGTGCTGAAGGCTGCCGATCAGACCGACTGAAGCCGTAGTCGGATCCGATCCGTCGAATCCGAATCCCGGTAGGGAGATCGCGGCCAGCCCGGCGTTGCGCTCAAAGCGAGCGAAGGCACGGACCTGGACACACTGAGAGCAGTCCTCCAGATGAGAGTGCGCTTCGCGGGCTTGCTCAGGTGTCGCCAGCCCCGCTTCCACTCGCTTGAGCAGCCAGCGCTGCTCCTCGCAGAAGGCACCTGAAGCAACCTTGGAAAAGGCCACCGAGAGACTGATCCGAGCGTTCGCCACCAGCCTCTCGACGGCCTTTCGACTGACCTTCTGCCCGGTGGTCGCACTCAGCTCCTTGGCGACCTCCGTCTGGCTGTGGCCTTCGAGCTGGCACTTGACGAAGGCGGCACGCTGGCGCTCGGGCAGTTGCGCCATTGCCAATTTGGTCGCCTGCAGCTGCTCTACCAGCTCGTGCACCTCATCGGTGTGAATCGGATCGCTGATGCGCTCGGCCGCCGTTTGGAAGCTCCCTTGCTCGTCGGCCCCGATCCCCTCGGGGGCGGCGCGATCGAGTCGCACCTTCTCTCCCTTTGCCTTATCAAGCGCCAGCTGCACGACCTTGAAGGAGACAAAGCCGGCGGGGTTGTGAACGCGCAGCGCCTCTGCCTCCGGATCCCGCTGGCTGACCCAGGCTTGGAGCAGGGCGTCCTGAACGAAGTCGTCGACGTGGCGAGCGATGAACTCGCGCGAGAAGCTGTACTTGCCGTAGCCGGCCAGAGTCCGCTCGGCGATCACGAGCAGTGAGTCACGCTGCTCCTGGGTCCACTCCTCAATTGCCTCGGGTAGCGCGGCAATTGCCATGCTCGCTCCTTAATCACGTCATCTGCTGGGGGCAAATCTCAAGACCGCCCTCCTTGCACTCCGTTCCAGCTCGATCCGGCGGCGGGCTAGTGCCTCCAGTCGAAGCTGCTCACAGCGCAAGGCCATGGCGGCGAAACCATCAGAGAGACGTTTCTCCGAGGAGATTGGGTCCGGTTGCGCAGTGAAACCGAGGACGAAGTGCTCGCCCAGGTCCTCGTCGCAGTTGAGGATTCGGAGAAGATCGACAGCCAGCTTCGGCTCCGCGAGCAGAATTCGCTCGGCGCGGGCGCGCCGCTCGGGCGTGACCTGGCGAAGCCACCGCGAGCGCACGATGAAGCGCTCCTCGCGGGTTCGCCACCGTCGCCACGCCCGAGCAATTCTGGTCAGTGCCATCTCGATCCCATTCCTCGCCTACGGCTCTATCCCGAACTCCGACTGAGATCCACCAGACGGCGTTGGGGGCGGAGGGGCCGCTGTTTCGACCGGCACATAGGTCGTTTCCGGTTCCGGCGTGTAGGTCGGTTCGGGTTCCGGCGACGGGGCGGCGGCCTTGCTTGGCTTGTCGGCGTGACGACGACGGTGGCGCGCTTGAGCCGCCCTTTTGGCCTTCGCCCTCGCGTGACGACGCTCGTCCCTTGCTCGTTCTCGTGCGACAGCCGCCCCGGCCATTGATCTCCGCTGGGGAGCCGGGGTCGTCCTTACGGCCGGGGCAGGCTGCGCCTCAACCACCGGCACCCTGGAAGGCTCGCGCGTGGCTTCGCTGGGGGGCGGAGGGCTTGGCTGGTCCTTCCCCATTCCGGTTGCGACGCTGACCAAAGCGACTGTGAAGACCATTCCGCCGACGACGCTGAGAACGCCCATCGCTCGACGACGGGCCTCCCCGCCTTTGGCTGGTGCCGGAGGGTTGAAGTAATCCGGTTCGGCCTCGGCCTCGGATGCCACTTTTTCTTCGTGGCGAGAATCGGCCTCGCCATCGGGAAGGTCTTCGATTTCCATCAACGTCGTTGAGGCATCGAAGACGTTGCTTGTCTCTTTCATGCGGTACTCCTTGAAGGATCGTCTCTGTTCGATGTACGACTGGAACGAGGCAATCCCCCACTTCGAGCCCCTGGAGACCAGATCGCCAAGCGCAAGCGACGATGAAGGGCCGGTCAGCGCTCGGTGTCGAGGTGTCGACTGTGGGTGGAGCTTGGTGTCGGCTTGGCGGAGCTCGCTGGGAGGGCTCAGCCCTCTGAGGGGCTGCCCTCGAACTTGTAGCCGACGCCTCGCACGGTCAGTACGAGCTCGGGGTTCTGCGGGTCCCGCTCGACCTTCTGCCGCAAATTCGAGATGTGGACGTCACAAGCGCGCTCATCGCCTTCGAACTCGGTCTGCCACAGCTCCTCCATGATCTGGCGCCGTGGGAAGACCTCGCCGGGGCGGCCAACCAGGAGCCGAAGGAGCTGGAACTCAGAGCGAGTCAGATTGACCGGCTCCCGCCGTACCGTCGCGACATGTCGGACGAGATCGATCGCAACCGGGCCGGCTTCGATCTTCACGGCCTGGGCAAGCGGTGAGCGGTCGAGCTCGCGGCGGCGCAGCTGGGCACGAACGCGGCCGAGCAGCTCGCGCACAGAGAAGGGCTTGGTGACATAGTCATCCGCGCCCACCTCGAGCCCCACCACCTTGTCGACCTCCGCATCCTTAGCGGTGAGAACGATGATCGGCACGGCGCTGCGGGAGCGAACGTCGCGGCAGATGTCGAGCCCGCTGGGGCCCGGCATCATGATGTCGAGGATCAGCAGGTCGAAGGGGATGCCGTCGCCGAGCTTCGACGCAGCGTCGTCGCCATCGACGGCCGCCGTCACCTCGAAGCCCTCTTGGGCGAGCGCGTAACCGACCGAGTCGCGAACCGAGGGCTCGTCGTCGGCGACCAGGATTCGTCCGGCACTCATCGGGCCCTCTGATCGCGCTTCGCTCGCAGCGCAAACTGGACCAGAGGCAGTATGGGTGCTCGCTCCGCGCTCATTGCCTCATGCCACCGGCGTGGGGCTGGGTTGGGCAATCGGGAGGCGGACCCAGAAGGTGCTGCCCTCCCCCTCCACTGAGTGGGCGCCGATCTCGCCGCCCATGACCCCGACCATGCGATGCGCAATCGCCAGGCCAAGGCCGAATCCCTCCTGAGTGCGGGACTCGGTGCGTCGATAGAAGCGCTCGAATACGCGCTCGATCTCCTCCGCCGGGATACCCGGCCCTGTGTCGATCACCTCCAGCACAACCTCCCTTTCCCCGTCGCGACGACCGCGAACCGTAACGGTCCCGGGGGGCGGCGTGTGCTTGAGCGCGTTTGTCAGCAGGCCGACCATCACCTGTCGCAGCAGAGTTGGGTCGCCCCTGGCCGCGAGATCAGGGTCGACCTCGACGCTCAACTTCATCCCTGTCGGCACCTGGACCGTCTGCACCACATCGCGGATCGCGACCGGAACGTCGAC
The DNA here is from genome assembly GCA_025450195.1 of Solirubrobacterales bacterium. Lineage (GTDB taxonomy): Bacteria > Actinomycetota > Thermoleophilia > Solirubrobacterales > 70-9 > VRUE01. Next base: position 14,523 of record JANWHW010000043.1, read on the forward strand.
GACCTCGGTCTCCCCCGTCCCGATCGACTCGACCCGGGCGAGGGTCAGAAGCGCTCCGGTGAGGCGGCTCATCCGGTCGGCATCTTCGGCGAGGTGGCCGAGAAAATGGTCGAGAGCCTTTGGGTCATCTTTGGCGCCCTCTTGGAGGACCTCGATCGCGCTGGAGATCCCAGCCAGTGGGTTACGCAGCTCGTGCGCCGCGTTGGAGATGAAATCGGCTTCGGCTAGCTCGCGGCGCATCTCGTCGGTGCGGTCGCGCGCAACGACGAGAACCGCGCGCTCATCCGGCAGAGCCCGTGCCGACATCGCGTAGGCGCGATCGCCGATTCGCAGCGCCGGATGGGCCGCAAAACCGAGCTCCGCGGCGCGTTTCAGATGGGGCAGCATCGCCTCCGGCGGCAGGCCCGCCGGATCGAGCAGGCGCGCCGCCGCACGATTGGAGAAACGGAGCGAACCATCGTCGTCGACGACGATCACCGCATCGGTGAGGCCATCGAAAATCGCGTTGAGCTTGTTGCGGTCTGCGGTCAATACGCCGAAGCTCTCCTCAAGAGAGGCGCGCATGGAATCGAGGGCTCGCGCGAGATCGCCGATCTCATCGAGGCCATGAGTCTCCAGGGACGCATCGAACGAGCCGGCAGCCAGTTCTTCCGCCGCCCGAGACAGGCGCGTCACCCGGTGGGCGATGCCCACCGCGATCAGGAAGCCAACCATGACACCGATTCCGATCGCTCCCAAGACCGTACGGGGCTGATCGCCGAAGAGGTAGACGACGCCGGCGGTGACCAGTGACACGGCGGCAAATGCGCCGGCCAGCCAGAAGCGCATGCCGATTCTGATCCCAATTCGCCTCATCGCTCAACCTCGTTCATGAATGTTTACTAACACAAAAAAGCTGCCTCCACGCTCTGCAGCGACAAACCCGGGGCTCTCCGCGTGCGAAGGGAGGGCATGAAAGGCGGATCGGTCGACCTTTCGCGGGGCGGAGCTGCGGAGCACGGAGCTGGGCCGGTAGCTGCCTCTCTGGGAGAATCGTCCTGATGCGTACGCTGGTCTTCATCCCCGCCTGGAACGAGGAAGCCGCGGTCGCGGATGTGATCGAAGGCATTCGGGGCCGAATGCCCGACGTCGACGTACTCGTGGTCGACGACGGCTCGACGGATGCAACCGCCACGCGCGCCCGGGCGGCGGGCGCCCTCGTTGCCTCGCTTCCTTTCAACCAAGGCCTCGGGGCAGCGCTCCAGACCGGCTACCTCTACGCGCTCCGCGGTGGCTACGAGTACTGCGCACATCTCGACGCCGACGGGCAGCATCCGCCGGCCGAGGTGGTCCGGCTGCTCGAGGAGGTATATGCCGACCGCGCCGACCTGGTGATCGGCTCGCGTTATAGCGACCCCGGCCGAGCGGAAAGCGATGACTACAGGCCGACGCTCTCGCGCCGGATTGGGATCGGTGTCTTCCGCTTCTTCCTGACCCTGGCGACTCGGCAGCGCTTCACCGACACAACGAGCGGTATGCGCGCGGCAAATCGCGGAGTGATGGAACTGTTCAGCAAGCACTACTCGCCGGATTTCGCCGAGATCGAGTCGCTGCAGCTCGCCGTGCGGCAGGGACTGCGGGTGGAGGAGATACCGGTCCGGATGCTGGACCGGCTCGGGGGAACCTCGTTCTTGACGCCGCTGCGCTCCGCTTTCTTCATCTTCAAGGGCCTGATCGTCCTGCTGGTGGGTATGTTCCGGCCGCGGGTCCCGGCATCCGTCGGAGCGCATGGCGTCAGTGCCGACGATGCCATCGAGGCCGGCCCGCCGAAAGAAGAGGGAATGGAGCAATGAGCAACCTGCTGCTTGGCGCTCAAGAGCCCACCGTCCAGTTGACCTCGCAGACCCGGATCATCGCCGCGGTCCTCGCGGTTGTATTCATGCTGATGATCCTCGAGCTGATCCGCCAGGATCGCCTCCAGGAGCGCTACAGCATCGTCTGGTTCGTCGCGGGCTTGAGCATGCTGGTCGGCGCGGCATTCCCGGGACTGCTGAGTGTGATCGCCGATGCGCTGGGCGTGCGCGACACGAATGTCGCCCTGTTCTCGATGGTCCTGCTTTTCCTGCTCGCCCTCGCTCTCAACTTCAGCGTGATCATGTCCCGCCAAGCAGCACAGATAACTCGGCTCGCCCAAGAGCGGGCGATCGAGGCAGCGCGGAAACAGGCGGCCCAGGAGTCAAATGGGAAGCGGGGCTCCTCCACCGTCGCTGGCGACACCGCCCAGCGGGACGAGTCCTAAGAACCTAAGTCGGCTGGGCCAACGAGAAGAGTCGCTCGAGGCGAAAGAACAGCGCCTCGAGGGCGAGCTCCTCGGAGACGTTGACGTCGAGGCGACGGCGGCTGTCCTGCATGAGCTCGGCGGCGCGCCGGGCACGAGCAGGATCTAGGCCGGAAGCCTGAACCTCAAGCTCAGCGAGACGATCGCGGTTGAAGGCGACGTCGGGGGCGCCGACGGCCACAGCCGCCAGGTCGCGAAACCAGGTGGCGCTGAGGCTCAATCCGAGGTCGAGAACCTGGGCGCGGCGGCGGCGGGCAATGCGCTTTGCCTCATTGGCGATGTCGCGCGCAGAGCGTTTGATCCCAGTCGCTTTCTCCTCTTCGAGGGCGTCGCGAGCCCGGGCCTCAGCGTTGTCGCCTGCCGATTCGGCACTTCCAAGCAATGCCAACCAGGGGGCGCGCTGTTGCTGCGCGGGGGTGCTGGCACTTGCGGCCCCAGAAGAGGCGACGCTAAGCGATGCGATGGCGAGCGCGAGCGACTCGGCGCGCAGCCGCCTTCCGCGCTCGGTCAGCAAGAAGCGGGCCAAATCGACATTGCCCGCGCAGAGGCGAGCGGCGGCGGCGATCTCCTCCGCATCCCCAGACTGTGCCAGGGCCGCTTCGACGGCCCCGATCGGAAGCGGTGCGAACGCAACCGGCTGGCAACGCGATGAGATCGTCTCCAACAGGACCGCGGGCTCGGAGCTGATCAGGATCAGGTGGACGAACCCCGGTGGCTCCTCCAGCGTCTTCAGCAGGGCGTTCTGACTCTCGTCGCGCATCGCCTCCGCGGCCTCGATGACGAAGACCCGCTTGCCGCCCTCGAAAGGGCGATAGGTGGCAGCGCGAATCACCTGCTCCCGAACCTCCTCGACCAGATGCTGCGGGCCGCTCGGCGCGAGCCATACGAGATCCGGATGCGGAGAGGGGTCGAGCAGGGCGCGGCGGCGGGCATCCTCCTCACCGGCTGCCGAGTCGACGTCGGCGGCAGCCCCGGCGAGGATCTCCGCGGCGAAGGCTCGAGCCGCGGCGCGCTTGCCGACCCCGCGTGGGCCGTGGAAGAGGTAGGCGTGGCTGGGCCCGGAAGACAGCGCAGCCATGAGCGCCAGCCGGGCACCTGGCTGGTGCTCGATCGCCTCAGCCAGCGCTGCGCTCACGGACTGCCTCCAGCACCCGATCGTGGACGTCCTCCACCGATCCTTCGCCATCGACGATGACGACGCGATCCGAGGCAACGCTGGCGATCTCCTCATAGGCCTCGGCGACCGCGCGTTGAAGCTCCAATCCCTCGGACTCGAGGCGGTCGGCGCCATCCGCGCGCTCCATGCCGACCTCTGGATCGACCCGCAGCAGCACCGTCAGGTCAGGCCAGAGGCCTTCGGTCGCAGAGTCGGTGAGCGAGATCACCTCGCCAACGCCGAGCCCGCGCGCGGCCCCCTGGTAGGCGACGCTCGAATCGGCAAAGCGATCCGAGACTATGTCGAGGTCCCCCTCGAGCGCCGGGCGGATCACCCGCGCCGTGAGGTCAGCCCGTGCCGCCAGGAAGAGGAGCAGCTCAGCCAGAGGCTCCACCTCCAGAGCGGGATCGGCGAGAAGCTCGCGGACCCTCTCAGCAACCTCAGTCCCACCGGGCTCCCTGATCAGGAGGGTGTCGGGCCCAAGCGCTTCGGCAAGCAGCCGGGCTTGTGTGCTCTTGCCTGAGCCGTCGATTCCCTCAAGCGAGACAAACAAGCGGCCTCAACTCTTGGTCGCTGCTTTTGCCTTTTTGCGACGCCGGGTGCTCGTGTCGGCCCTCGATCCGGCTTTCCCTTTGCCTTTTTTAGCGGGCTGGCCATCCGCGTCGCCGTCGGGCAGCGGCTTCTTTTCCATTGCTTCTTTGGCCGCTTTGGCCGCTTCGCGCTCGGCGCGTTTCCGCTTCATCTCCTGCATCGACTCGCAGTCGTCGTTGAGGCAGAGGTTCCAGGGGCGGCCCCGGAAGGGCTGGACCTTGAGTCGGGGCGTCCGCTCGCAGATCGAGCAGCGCTCCTCGAGCCGGAAGACATCGCCGCGCTGCGGCAGTGGGAAGGTTTGGTCGCAGGACTCTGGATCGTCAACTGTCCAGCCACTGCAACCGACGAAGCGTTTGCCCGATTTTTTCGCGCGGATGATTCGCAGCATGTGGGGCGAGCCGTCCTCCTTGGCGCGGCCCGCTTCTTCGCACGCCTTGCAGGGCCCGAGGATCCGATCTTCGTCCATTCCGGCCCAGACGACTTTCGCCAAGTCCTCGCGGCGCTCGTCGATCTCCGACCACGTTTTGTGGAGGAGGTCCCGGCTGTCGCCGACGACGCTGTCCTTGGTCATGTCGCCGGCGGCTATCTGGTCCATCTCCGCCTCGAGCTGGGCGGTCATCTCCGGCGTCGCCATCCGCGGCACGTACTGCTTGAACGCCTCATACATCGCCAACCCGGTCCCCGACGGGATGGGCGGGTTGCTGTAGACATAGCCACGGTCAAAGAGCTTCTTGATGATCTCGGCGCGGGTTGCCTTGGTGCCGAGCCCTCGCTCCTCCATCATTTCGATCAGCTTCGCCTGGGAGATCCGCGACGGTGGCTGGGTCTCCTTGTCGACGAGCCACGGGGCATCTTCGAGGTCGAGCTTCTGCCCCTCCTCCAGCTTCGGGATCTCCTCATCGGCGGAGCGGGCATAGGTGTAGATGCCGGCATAGCCGGCGTCGACGACAACCGAGCCGCGCACGAAGTAGGTCTGCGAGCCGGATTCGATGTCGGCTCGGGTTGACTCGGTCACCATCGGCGGGCTGAAAGTGGCGAGGAAGCGACGCACCACCAGCTCGTAGACGCGCCGCTTGGGGCCCTCCAGCGCTCCAGGGTGAATCGCTTGCGTTGGGTAAATCGGCGGGTGGTCGGTGGTCTCTTTTTTGCCGCGGGTCGGTTTCAGCTCGCCGTCGAGCAGGCCGGCGGCAGCGGAGAACTCCTTGATCCGGACCAGCGAGGAGACCAGCTCGTGCAGCGGCAGCGAGACTGGGTAGACGGTGTTGTCTGTGCGGGGATAGGAGATGAAGCCGTCCATGTAAAGGTCCTCGGCGACCCGCATCGCGTTTGCGGGAGTGATGCCGAGGCGGCTGGAAGCGTCGGTCGTGAAGGCGGTCGTGTTGTAGGGGGTCGGCGGCTTGCGCGTGCTCTTACGGGCGGTCACCGACTTCACGGTGCCCGAGCTGGCGGTGCCGTCCAGCGCCGCCTGGGCCTCGGCTTGGTTCCAGAATTTGTCGACCTCGTGGTGGGCCTTGAAGGTGCCGTCGGGGTGCTGGAAGTTGGCGAACAGTTCCCAGAAGGGTTTGGCGACGTGAGCGCGCCGTTCCAGCTCCCGCTCGACTATCAAGCCGAGGGTCGGGCTCTGCACCCGTCCGACCGAGAGAAAGTTCGAGCCGAAGCGCCGGGTGGCGAGAGAGACGGCCCGAGTCAGGGTGGCGCCCCAAAGCAGGTCGATGTCCTGGCGTGCCGCGCCGGCGTTGGCAAGCGGGTAGGAGAGCTGGTCGAGATTGTCGAAGGCACGCTCGATCTCCTCCTTGGTGAGCGCCGAGTAGCGGGCGCGCTTGATTTGCAAGGTGCCGGCCCGGGTTTCCTCGCACGTTCCGAGCTCAGGGTTTGAGTCGAGCATCTCCTCCAAAGCCTCGAGGCCGATCAGCTCGCCCTCGCGATCGAAGTCGGTGGCGATCACCAGCTCGTTGGCCTCCTTGGCGACCTTGCGGATTGCCTTGACGACGTTCTTGTCGGTCGGTTCCTTGATCAACTCGGCGTCGATCAGGTCGTGCAGGTCGGTTTTCTGCCAGCTCGAGTAACCCTCCGGGAAGGCAGGCCCGAGCACGTGGCCCTTGAGCCCGATCGTCCGCTGCGTCTCACCCGCGCCGTCGGTCCAGGTGTAGAAGGGGACTTTGAAGGTTTTGTCGCTGGACGCGCTGCCGCCACTCAGAAAGTTGGCGATCTTCTCGGCGCTGTTGTTCTTCTCGGTGACGATCAGTCTCATAAGGAAGGTGTCCGTGTCGGGTCTGCCCCGCCGGGTCCGGGGACGAAGTTGTATTCGGGCGGCGAGGGTAGCAGGGGCGCTTGGCGTCCCCGCCAGCCTGCCCGGCACAGATCCACGTAGGATCGCGATCTCAGTGAAGGCTCTGGTGACAGGCGGCGCGGGGTTCATCGGCTCCAACCTGGTCGACGCCCTGCTGGCGCGCGGTGACGAGGTGATCGTCGTCGACGACCTCTCGACGGGGCGGCGCGAGAACCTCGAGCCGGGGCTGGCCAACGGCGCGGCGCTGGTCGAGGCCGACATTCGCGATCGCGCCGCGCTCGAGGAGCTGGGCGGGCGTGAGCGGCCCGAAGCGATCTTCCACCTGGCCGCGCAGATCGATGTGCGCAAGTCGATTGCCGATCCCGCCTTCGATGCCTCGATCAACGTCGGTGGCACCGCCAACGTCCTGGAGGCGGCGCGGGTGGCAGAGGCGCAGCGCGTCGTCTTCAGCTCGACCGGTGGGGCGATCTACGGCGAGGGCGAGGGGCAGCAGCTGCCGCTGGCCGAGGACGCGCCGCTGGCGCCGGAGGCTCCCTACGGCCAGAGCAAGTTCGCCGGCGAGGGCTACCTGTCGCTCTACGAACGGCTCTACGGCCTCTCCACCATCCCGCTGCGCTTGGGCAACGTCTACGGCCCGCGCCAGGACCCGCTCGGCGAGGCAGGCGTGATCGCGATCTTCTGCGGGAAGCTGCGCGAGGGCAAGCGGCCCACCGTCTTCGGCGACGGCAAGCAGACCCGCGACTACATATACGTGGGCGACGTGGTGGCGGCGATGCTGGCCGCGGTCGGGTCGGAGACGACCGGGCCGGTCAACATCGGCACCGGGATCGAGACCGACGTGCTGGAGCTGGTCGAGCAGCTAGGCGCGCTGGGCGGCGGCGAGAGCTTCGAGCCCGAGCTGGCCCCGCCCCGCCCCGGCGAGGTGCAGCGGATCTCGATCGATCCGGGCCGAGCCGAGCGTGAGCTGGGCTGGAAGCCGCAGATGGGCCTTGCCGAGGGCCTGCGCCTGACGCTCGACTCCATATAACTCCGCTCCCCTGCTCTCGCGTCCGGGAGCGGCTTGGCTTTCCCCCTCACTAACCTGTCCTGCATGCCAGCTCAGGCCTACGCCGGCAAGGAGTGCGTCTGCCAGCTCCGCAAGGGGATCTGCGACCAGTCCTGCGTGCGCGACATGCTGGAGACCCCCTTCTACATCGCCTGCCTGAAGCTGAAAGGGCGCCGCTGTCTGGTGGTCGGCGGCGGCGACATCGGCCTCGAGAAGGTCGAGGGCCTGCTCGCCTGCGACGCCGACGTGACGTTAATCGCCCCCGTCGCCCATCCTGAGTTGGAGTCGCTGGCGGCAGAGAGGTCAATCGAGTGGGAGAAGCGGGCCTACGCGGGCGCCGCCGACCTGGAGGGCGTCTTCATGGTCATCGCCGCCACCGACGACAGCGAGGTCAACATCGGCGTCTACGATGACGCTGAGCAGCGGGCAATGCTGGTCAACGTGGTCGACGTGCCGCCGCTGTGCAACTTCATCCTGCCGGCGATCGTCCGCACCGGACCGCTGGCGATCGCGATCTCAACCGCCGGCGCCTCCCCCGCGCTGGCGAAGCGGATGAAGCGCGAGATCTCCGAGCTCTTCGGCGAGGAGTACGCGCGCCTGGCCGTGGTCCTCAACGACGCCCGCGGCTGGGCCAAGGGGACGCTGCCGACCTACCAGGACCGCAAGGAGTTCTTCGAGGGGATCGTCAACGGCGACCCCGACCCGGTGGCGCTGATCCGCGGGGGCCGCGAGACCGAGCTGCTGGCGCTGATCGAGGCCGCCAAAGAGCGGGCTGCGGCTGCGCTGTCGACGAATTAGTGAGCCCATAGGCTCAAAAAAACGTCGACAGATTGGGTGGGCGCGACTCCCTAGGCGGCGGGGAGAGTGAAGAAGGCGATCGCGGCGAAGTGGGCCGCGGCCGCCAGGATCACGAAGAGGTGGAAGACCTCGTGGTAGCCGAAGATGCGCGGGTTGGGGTTCGGTCGCTGGGTGGCGTAGACGACCGCGCCCGCCGTGTAGAGCAGCCCGCCCGCGGCGACGAGCGCCGTACCGGCCGCGCCAATCTCGTCCCACAGCCCTGGGAAGGCGATCACGGCTACCCAGCCAAGCGAGATATAGATGAGCGCGGCAACCCACTTCGGATGGTCGATCCAGACCATCTCGACCACGGCGCCGGCGATCGCGCCGACCCAGACCACGACGAGGATCGCGTCGGCGAGCGGCCCGTCCAACGCCAGCAGGGCAAAGGGCGTGTAGGTGCCGGCGATCAGGAAGAAGATCATCGAGTGATCAAGCCGGCGCATCCAGCGGCGCACGTTGGGTCTGGTCCAGTTGACCCGGTGATAGAGCGCGCTGGTGCCGAGGAGAGCCGAGAGACTGACGGCATAGATGGTGACCGCCAGGGTCGCCTCCGAGGTCTTCGCGGCGATGATCAGCGCGGCGCCGAGCCCGAGGGAGATGAAGAAGGCCCACTCGTGCGACACGCCGCGCAGCTTCGGCTTTACCGCGGCGAGCGCCTCGCCTGCAACTTCCTTTGCAGCCCCAGCCCTCTCTACGGCGGCGTCACGGGCGCCCTCGAAGCGCTCGCCCATGCCTCTACGCAGATCGTCGACCATGCCCTGAGAGTAGCGCGACGGGCACGCCCAACCACGAGCTTCGCCGAGTTTGCGGAATTGCCACCATGTATTGAGGACCCTGCTCAAAATCATGCTCCGAAATTGCGGGGTCGAGGCTCCTTTCTGTCCGACTGAATGGCAATCCTGGGCAGTCCCCCGAAAAGTTGCCTTGAGAGGAGAAGTCCGATGTCCAAGACCGCCACCAGCCCCCCGTCGACCGGTCTCGAGGGCCTGGCGATAGAGCGGCGCTTTTCCTCTGCCGGGACGCATCCCTTCGACGAGGTCGAGTGGGAGATCCGCGATGCGGTGATTGGCGATCCCGAGAACCCGGCCTTCGAGCAGCGCGGGGTCGAGTTCCCGAAGAGCTGGTCCCAGAACGCGACCAACATCGTCGCCCAGAAGTACTTCCGCGGGAAGCTCGGCTCCGAGCAACGCGAGTCTTCGGTGAAACAGATGATCGGACGGGTCGCGGGGACGATCTCGGACTGGGGGCGCGAGGGTGGCTACTTCGCCTCTGAAGAGGACGCCGAGGCTTTCGAGATGGAGTTGACGTCGATCCTGCTCAACCAGAAGGCGGCCTTCAACTCGCCCGTTTGGTTCAACGTCGGCTTCGAGGAGAAGCCGCAGTGCTCGGCCTGCTTCATCCTCAGCGTCGAGGACACGATGGAGTCGATCCTCGACTGGAACACCAAGGAGGGGATGATCTTCCGCGGCGGTTCGGGGTCGGGCATCAACCTCTCCAACATCCGCGGCTCGGTCGAGCATCTCTCCAAGGGCGGCCTCGCCTCAGGCCCGGTCAGCTTCATGCGCGGCGCCGACTCCGGGGCGGGGACGATCAAGTCCGGTGGCAAGACGCGGCGCGCCGCGAAGATGGTCGTGCTCGACGTCGACCATCC
>JANWHW010000044.1 GCA_025450195.1 Solirubrobacterales bacterium
CACCACGTAGCAGCCGTAGAAGGGGCCGACCCGCAGGCCGGAGAGCGGCCGTTGGACCTGCGCGGCGAGGCGGTCGAGGCCGTAGTCCTCGACCAGCAGCCAGAGGAAGTTTTTGTTGGTGAAGCCGTCCTTGCCCTTCTCGTAGGCAAGGCCCTGGCCGCTGAGCACCTCGTTGATGTGGGCGCGGTAGGAGGAGTCGGCGTCGAGCCGCTGCTGGCACTCGGACTGGGCGCCCTGGCAGGTCGAGCAGATGTTCATCATCGCCAGCCCGGTCTGCTGGGCGAGCGCGAAGGTACGGGCGTTGAGCGTGTCGGCCAGCTCCTGGTTGTGCTCGGCGATTACGCCGGCGCCGCAGCAGTTGGCGCGATCCAGTTCGACCAGCTCGATCCCGAGGCGCTCGGCGACGATCGCCATCGAGCCGTGCAGCTCCGGGGTGAAGCCGCGCGAGACGCAGCCTGGCCAGTAGGCGACTTTGATCTGCTCGCTCACTGGGCAGCCTCCTCGCTTGCGGGTGCATGGGGCGGCGGCTCGAGGCCCTCAGCGATAGCGGCCTCCTCGTCACCCTCCTCACCCTTGATGTACAGGTTGAATTCCTCGCGGTGCTCCTCGGCGTGCTCGTAGATCGCCTTCACCTCGTCCTGGGCGCCGCCCGGCAGCTTGTGGTGGGGGGCGATCCACTTGCTGCGCACCTTGCCTCGTCTGATCGTGCGGAAGATCGTCGGCAGCGCGCCGATGACTTCCTTGATCGCCCGTTTGCTGGGTTTCAGCTTGCCCTTGATGCCAAAGGTGAACGACTCCCTCGGCAGGGCGACCTCGTCCAGGGTCCCCTTCTTCTCGATGATCTTCACGAAGGCGAGCTCGTGGTGGTGGCCGCTGTTGGGGTCCTCGATCCCCTCCTCACCGGCTTTGCGGCGCAGGCGCATGATCTGGTCCATCGGCGCCACGCCCTTTGGGCAGGCATCGATGCAGCTGAAGCAGTGTGTGCAGTCGTAGATCCCGTGCGGGTCGTGCGCCAGGTCGTGGAGGCGCTCCTTGGTCTCGGCGTCGCGCGGGTCGCCGACGAAGCGGTAGGCCTTGGCCAAGGCCGCCGGGCCGATGAAGTCGGGGTCGGCTTCCATCGAGAGACAGGAGGAGACGCAGGCGCCGCACTGGATGCAGGCCATCGACTGGGTGATGTCGATCATCGACTCCGGCTCCACGACGTACTCGCGCTCGGGGGGCTCGCCGTGGGGGAGGAGCCAGGGAGTAACGCGGCGGATCTTGGTCCAGTGCGTCGACTCCATGTCGGTGATCAGGTCCTTGATCACGGGCATGTTCCCCATCGGCTCGATCACGATCGTGCCGTCGCCGCTGCCGACGCTCGCCTTCTTCTCAGCCAGCTCTTGTGCCTCGCCGATCTGGGTCTTGCAGCCGAGCCCCGACTGGCCGTTGATCTTCATCCCACAGGACCCGCAGATCGCGGCGCGGCAAGAGCAGCGGACCGAGAGCGAGCCGTCGTCGCGATCCTTGGCCTGGAGCAGGGCGTCGAGCACCGACAGAGATGGCTCGAGGTCGACGTTGAACTTCTCCCAGTAGGGCCCCTCACCGCTCTCGGGCTGGAACCTGCGGACTTTGATCGTGTAGTCGGCCATGTCCTCTAACACCGCCTTTCGCGCATGCTCCACGCGCAAAGAGTCAGATATGGATGCGCGTTCCGCATGGCGCTCAGTAGGTCCTCGCTTCCGGTTGCCACTGGGTGATGGTCACCTCTGAGTATGAGATCTCCGGCCCGTCGTCTCCCTGCTGGAGGTCGATGTGCTTGAGCCACTCCTCGTCGTTGCGCTCCGGGAAGTCGGTCCTGTACTGGGCGCCGCGGCTCTCCTTGCGCTCCAGCGCCGCGACGCAGGTGCACTCGGCGTTGTCGAGCATGTAGCCCAGCTCGATCGCGCCGAGGATGTCCTGATTGAAGATGTTGCCCTTGTCGTCGATGTAGGCGGACTTGGCCTCCTCCTTGAGCCGACGCACGATCTCCAGCGCTTCCTGTATGCCGGCCTCGTCGCGGAAGACGGCGACCTTCGCGTCCATGGTGGTCCCCAGCTCCTGCTTGATCTCCGAGACGCGCCGGCCCGAGCCCTTCTCCCGAGCTGCAATCTCGTCGATGCTTGCCTGCTCGGCCTCGAGCGCTCCCCGCGATGGCCGCGAGCCCTCGATTCGCTTGGCGCGGCCGGCGGCGTCGGCGCCGGAGCGACGGCCGAAGATCAAGGTGTCGAGCAGCGAGTTGGCGCCGAGGCGGTTACCGCCGTGGACCGAGACGCAGGCGGTCTCGCCTGCCGCATAGAGGCCGGGGATGTTCGTACGCCCGTCGATGTCGGTCTTGATGCCGCCCATCGTGTAGTGGTTGCCCGGCTTGATGTGGATCGGTTCCTTGGTGATGTCGACCCCGGCGAAGTCGCGGCCGACGAGGACGATCTCGCGCAGCGCCTCGTGGATCCGCTTCTTCGGCACCACGGTGATGTCGAGTGCGACGGTGCCGTCGGGGAAGCCGCGACCCTCGTTGATCTCGGTCTGCTCGGCGCGGGAGACGACGTCGCGCGAGGCGAGTTCCATCTTGTTCGGCGCGTAGCGCTCCATGAAGCGTTCGCCCTTGGCGTTGAGCAGGTGGGCGCCCTCGCCGCGGGCGCCCTCGGTGATCAGGAAGCCCTTGCCCGCCAGCGTCGTCGGGTGGTACTGGATCATCTCCATGTCCATCAGCTTCGCCCCGACCCGGTAGGCCATCGAGATTCCATCGCCGGTGCAGATCAGCGCGTTGGTGGTCGGCTTCCAAGCCTGGCCGTTGCCGCCACAGGCGAGGATCACCGCCTTGGCGCTGAACAGCTGCATCGAGCCGTCGGCGATGTTGCGGGTGACGACGCCGCAGCACTCGCCCTGCTCGTCCATCGCCAGCGCCGTGCAGAACCACTCCTCGTAGCGAGCGACCGAGTCGGAGTGCTTCATCAGCTGCTCGTAGAGCACGTGCATGATCGCCTGGCCGGTGATGTCGGCGACGTAGTAGGTGCGGGCGGCGGAGGCGCCGCCGAAGGCGCGGGTGCCCAGCTTCCCTTCCTCGTTGCGATGGAAGGTGACGCCGAGGTGCTCGAGGTGGAGAATCTCCTCCGGTGCCTCTTCGCACATCACGGCGATCGCGTCCTGATCGCCCAGGTAGTCGGAGCCCTTGACCGTGTCGAAGGCGTGCGACTCCCAGGAGTCGCCGGGGTTGAGCGCTGCGTTGATCCCACCCTGCGCTGCGTTTGAGTGCGACCGCACCGGGTGGACCTTGCTGAGGATCCCGACCGAAACCCCCTGCTCAGCAGCCGCCAGAGCCGCCCTTTGCCCGGCGAGGCCGGCGCCGATTACAAGCACATCGTGAGTAGGCACGAGCGCGGACTCTATAGAGCCAAAATCCGACCCCGCAGTCGGGATTGATCGCCCGCTTTTGAGGGCTGAGGAAGGTCCGTTGGAGGCAACAGCGGGGAGGCTCCGCCGGACCTCCCTCAGCCCTCTAGAGCCATCGTTCCCCGAGGCGGCGCACGGCTGCCTCGACGAGGCGGATCCCGTCGGCGACGCTGCCGAAGTCGACGTTCTCTGCGAGGTCGTTGGGCCAGTGGTAGTTGGCCGGGTTCTTGAGGTCGGTGCAGCCACAGAGGGACGCGGTCTCATACCCGGCCGCCAGCGGCTCGAGGCCGTCGGTTCCGTTGTGCAGCCGCAGGTTCGGGTAGAGCCAGATTCCCAGCTCCTCGGCGAGGCCGTCCATCAGCTCCAGCGCCCGCCGCGGGTACTCGTGCATCTTCAGAAAGCCCTCTCCACGCAGGACCAGTAGGTGGGGGGAGCCGATCGAGTCGACTGAGAGGAAGAAGGTGCTCTCGCGCGGAAGCTGCGGGAAATGGCGTTCGCCGAACGCCTTGATCCCCTCGCTGAACGACTCCTCCGAGCCGGTCGAAAGCAGAATCACCCGGATGCCTTCGGGTGGCTCCTCCTTGAGGCGGCGGGCGAGTGCAAGCAATGCGACCACGCCGGTCCCGTTGTCGTTGGCTCCGGGAACGGTCTTGCGCCGGCCGATGTCGGCCATTGCCGCAGCGGTGCCGATGCCGAGGACGATTCCCAGCTTGGCGAGCAGGCGACGGCCGGTGAGGGCGCCCAGCGCCGCCAGGATCGGCCCGCCCACCACCGGCGCCATCAGAGCGGGGCTGGTGTCCTGTCCCTCGATCAGCCCAAGGCGATCTGCGAATTTCGGCAGCGCCGGATGGAAGATGAGGCCGGAGTGCGCGGCGTCATGGTGGCTGACGATGACAACCGTGCGCTCAGCGTCGGCGGCCCCCAGTTCGCAGACGACGTTGCAGGTGGTCCGCGTGGGCAGCGGCTTGCGCAGGCGGCGCTTGCCGGGTGGGAAGTCGTCGGCAATCCCCGCCGCGCCTACAGCGCCCAGCGCGGCACCCAGCAGTCGGTGCCCTCTTATCGCCGCAAGTCCTCCGAGGGCACCGAGTGCGGCGCCTATCCCCAGCGGCCACCAGTAGGTGCCGTGGGCGGCCTCAGCCTCGATTCGTGCCTGGGCGCCCGCTTCAGCGAAGCGTTCCACCAGCCACTCGGCGGCGTGGCGCTCGCCTTCAGAGGCCGAGGGGCGGTAGATCTGCTCCAGTTCCTCGAGCAGGTCTCGCAGACGACCCTGGTCAGGCGAGGAGGGTTGCCCCGATGGCTTCGGTTCGGTCGCCGGGGACGGTGGCATGAGGCTCGACCCTATCTGCCGCTTACCATTGAGGAATGCTCGGTGGTGCGTCGATCACCCTCTTTCACGTGCGGGGAATCCGGATCATGGTCGATTGGTCGTGGTTCGTCGTCCTCTTTCTCGTGATCTTCTGGCTCTCGCAGTTCTACGGCGACGTGCTTGGAGAGGGCAGCTCCTCGTCAACGCCGTTCGCTCTTGCGGTGCTCAGTGCCGTCGGCTTCTTTGGTTCGATCGTTCTGCACGAGCTCGGTCACGCAATGGTCGCGCTGCGCAACGGCATCGGCATCACCAGCATCCAACTGTGGATATTCGGCGGGGTGGCGCGGATGGACCGTGAATCCGACAGTCCCGCAACCGAGTTCAAGGTCGCGATCGCCGGTCCCCTGGTCACCCTGGCAATTGCCGTTGTCCTCGTCCTCGCCGGGCTGGCGGCGACGAGCCCTGATGAGTTCGGCAAGGCGACCATGGCGGAGACCGACTCCGGGGTCTCGGGCGTTCTCGCGGCAGTGGCCTGGCTGGCCTCGATCAACTTTCTGATCCTCATCTTCAACCTGCTCCCCGCCTTTCCGATGGACGGGGGGCGGATCGTGCGAGCGATCGCCTGGTGGCGAACCGGCGATCGCACCGCCGCCACTCGCTTCGCCGCCACCCTGGGAAGGGTCTTCGCCTATCTCTTCATCGGCGCCGGCCTGTACATGGTGGTCACCAACTCGATATTCGGTGTCTTCGGCGGCCTTTGGCTGGCGCTGATCGGGATTGTGATCAACGGCTCGGCTCGGGCGGCGTCCGTACAAACTGCGATCTCTGGTCGCATCGAAGGGGTATTCGTGGGCGACGTCATGGACCGGGAGCCGGTTGCCATCCCCGGTGAGCTGAGCGTCGAGCAGGCGCTTGACGAGTACTTCCTTCGCTATCGCTGGCCCTGGTTCCCCGTCGTCGACGCGGCCCATCGCTTTCTGGGCTTGCTCGTGCGCGAACGAGCGGATGAGGTTCCCGAGGTTTCTCGCTCGACCTCGCTCGTCTCCGACTTGGTCGAATTCGACGATGGCACCTTCCGGGTTCGGGACGATGCCCCACTCGATTCCCTGCTGGGCAATCAGGCGCTTCGGCGCTTCGGCGCCCTCATGGTGGTCGACGCGGATGGCCGCCTGTCGGGCGTCATCACGGCTGAGCAGGTCGGCCGCGCCCTTCGCGATGCCACTGTGAGCAGCTAACTGTCGACCTGCACAGCCGACTTGCCTAGCGGGATGGCCGGTGGCGCTCGATGATGCGCGCGAAGCCCGTGCCGGCGGGGAGGGTGCCGAAGGCTTGGCCCCAGTCGCCTGAGAGGCGCGAGGCGCAGAAGGCATCGGCGACGGCCTCGTCCCCGTAGCGCACCAGCAGCGACGCCTGCAAGGCGATTGCCATCTTCTCGACGATGCGGCGGGCACGTGCCTGGATCGTCTCGATGTCGCCCGGGACCTCGGCGCGAATCTCCTCGGCGTAGGACTTAAGCCGCGGCTCAGCGCCGGCGCCGGCTTCGACTTCGGCGAAGAACGCCTCCACCGACTCCGGGCTCTTGACCATGGCTCGCAGGACGTCGAGGCACTGCACGTTGCCCGAGCCCTCCCAAATCGAGGCCAGGGGCGCCTCCCGATAGAGGCGAGGCATTCCCGACTCCTCGACGTAGCCGTTGCCTCCAAAGCACTCGAGGCACTCGACCGCGTGCGACGGCGCCCGCTTGCAGGTCCAGTACTTGAGCACCGCGTTCGCGATGCGCCGGAAGTCGGCGGCCTCCTGGTCCCCGGCCGCGACTTCGTCGTAGGCGCGGGCCAGCCGCATTCCGGAGATGGTCGCCGCCTCGGACTCGACGCAGAGGTCAGCCAGGACGTTCTGCATCAGCGGTTGCTCGATCAACTCCTTGCCGAAGGCCGAGCGGTGGGCGGTGTGGTGAAGGGCCTGGGCGACCCCGGCCCGGTAGCCGCTGGCGGTGCCGACCACGCAGTCGAGGCGGGTGTGATTGACCATCTCGATGATGGTCGGCACACCGCGGCCCTCCTCGCCGATCATCCGTGCCCAGGCACCGCGGAACTCGACCTCGCTGGAAGCGTTTGAGCGGTTGCCGAGCTTGTCCTTGAGTCGCTGGATATGGAAGGCGTTTCGCTCGCCGTCGGGCGTCCAGCGCGGCATCAGGAAGCAGGAGATGCCGGAGTCGGTCTGGGCAAGGACGAGGAAGGCATCGCACATCGGAGCCGAGCAGAACCACTTGTGGCCGACGATCTCGTACTCGGCCCCAGGGCCGCCGCCGTTCAGCGGCGTCGCCGTTGTGGTGTTGGCGCGGACATCGGAGCCACCCTGCTTCTCGGTCATTGCCATTCCGCACAGCGCGCCCCGCTTGCGCTCGGCGGGCATTGCGCGCTCGTCGTAGTCCAGCGAGAGGAACCGCGACTCCCAGGCGTCGGCCAGCTCGGGTTGCTTGCGCAGCGCTGGGATCGCCGAGTAGGTCATCGAGATCGGGCAGCCGACGCCGCTCTCCGCCTGCATCAGCAGCCCGAACATCGCCGCCCGGGCAACATGGGCGCCGGGTCCCGGCTCGCGCCACGGGGACGCATGCAGGCCGTGGCTGACGCCGATTCGCATCAGGTCGTGCCAGGAGCTGTCGAACTCCACCTCATCGATGCGGTGGCCGTAGCGGTCGTGCGTGCGCAGCTCGGGCTTCTTGTCGTTTGCCTCAAAGCCCCAGCGGATTGTCTGCTTCGAGCCGCAGATCGCACCAAGCTCGCGGGCCCGGCCCTCGGCCCACTCAGCTCCCTCGCGGCGCAGGGCCTCTACCAGCACCCGATCTGCGTCGAAGGGGTTGTAGTCCTCCAGTGGCGAGGGCTGGTTGAAGACCTCGTGGGTGCCGCTCGACTGCCGCTCGACGGTGGCCATCGCCGCCATTGTCGCATCGATAGCATCGCCGCGCCGTGGCGAAGGTCCAAGTCAAGAATCCGATTGTCGAGCTCGATGGCGACGAGATGACCAGGATCATCTGGTCGTTCATCAAAGAGCAGCTGATCCTGCCCTACGTCGACGTAGACCTCGTCTATTTCGATCTCGGGATCGAGAGCCGCGACGCGACTGGGGACCAGATCACGATCGATGCCGCGAATGCGATTAAGGAGCATGGCGTAGGCGTCAAGTGCGCGACGATCACCCCCGACGAGGCCCGGGTCGAGGAGTTCGGGCTGAAGGAGATGTACCGCTCGCCGAACGGGACTATCCGCAACATCCTCGGCGGGGTCATCTTCCGCGAGCCGATCGTGATCTCAAACATCCCGCGGCTGGTCCCGGGCTGGACGAAGCCGATCGTGATCGGCCGCCATGCCTTCGGCGACCAGTACCGGGCGACCGACATGGTCGTTCCCGGCGAGGGGACGCTGACGCTTACCTACACCCCCAAGGACGGCTCGGAGCCGGTCGAGCTCGATGTGTACGACTTTCCCGGCGGCGGCATCGCGATGGCGATGTACAACCTCGACGATTCGATACGCGACTTCGCTCGGGCCTCGATGCGCTACGGACTGGATCGTGGCTACCCGGTCTACCTCTCGACCAAGAACACGATCATGAAGCGCTATGACGGGCGCTTCAAGGACATCTTCGAAGAGGTGTATGAGAGTGAGTTCAAAGCTGACTTCGAGGCCGCCGGCATTACCTACGAACACCGCTTGATCGACGACATGGTCGCGGCGGCGCTGAAGTGGGAGGGGGGATCCGTATGGGCCTGCAAGAACTACGACGGCGACGTGCAGTCAGACACCGTCGCCCAAGGGTTCGGTTCGCTTGGCCTGATGACCAGCGTGTTGATGAGCGCCGACGGCAAGACGGTCGAGGCGGAGGCCGCCCATGGCACCGTCACCCGTCACTACCGGCAGCACCAGCAGGGCAAGCCGACCTCGACCAACCCGATCGCTTCGATCTTCGCCTGGACGCGAGGCCTCGCTGCTCGCGGCCGGATGGACGAGACCCCTGAGGTATCCGACTTTGCCGCCACGCTCGAGCGTGTGTGTGTCGAGACGGTTGAAAGCGGCAAGATGACCAAAGACCTCGCGCTGCTCGTCGGCGGCGGTCAGGAGTTCCAGACGACGCAGGAGTTCCTTGCCTCGATCGATGAGAATCTCCAGCAGGCGATGGCGTAGAGGTCCACAACCCCGACTAACCAGGAGAAACGACTTGAGCACTCCCGTCAAAGTCACAGTTACCGGCGCAGCCGGGCAGATCGGTTACGCGTTGCTGTTCCGGATTGCCAGTGGCCAGATGCTCGGCCCCGACACACCGGTGCACCTCAGCCTGCTCGAGATCCCCGACGCGATCAAGGCCGCGGAGGGCACTGCGATGGAGCTGGATGACTGTGCATTTCCTCTACTAAGCGGTATCGACATCTCCGACGATCCGAAGCAGGCATTTGACGGTTGCAATGTTGGGCTGTTGGTTGGCGCCCGGCCGAGGGGCCCGGGCATGGAGCGCTCCGATCTGCTGGAGGCAAATGGCGGCATCTTCAAGCCGCAGGGTGAGGCGATCAACGCGGGTGCTGCCGATGACATCAGAGTGCTTGTGGTCGGAAACCCCGCCAACACCAACTGTTTGATCGCGATGTCCAACGCACAGGACGTACCGCGTGAGCGCTTCACCGCGATGATGCGACTCGATCACAACCGGGCGATTGCGCAGCTGGCCGGCAAGCTCGGCAAGCAGGTCTCCGACGTCACCAACATGACCGTTTGGGGCAATCACTCAACCACTCAGTACCCCGACCTCGTCAACGCAAAGGTGAACGGTTCCAGTGCCTGGGATGCGGTTGATGACGAAGCATGGATCGCGGAGGAGTTCATTCCGCGAGTCGCAAAGAGAGGCGCGGCGATCATCGATGCGCGTGGTGCCTCCAGCGCGGCCTCGGCTGCCAATGCCGCAGTCGATCACGCTAGAGATTGGGTGCTGGGAACTCCAGAGGGCGACTGGGTCTCGATGGGCGTCCCAACCGACGGCTCCTACGGTGTCGATGAGGGGATCGTCGCCGGCCTACCGTGTGCTTGTTCGAATGGTGAGTGGTCGATTGTCGAGGGGCTTGAGATCCCGGACTTCTCGCGCCAGCGGATCGACGCCAGTGCCGCGGAGCTTGGCGAGGAGCGCGACTCCGTACGCCAGCTCGACCTGATCTAAGGGGCCTAAACCTAGGCAGCAAAAAGGCCGGCCCCAGCGAGGGGCCGGCCTTTTTTCAAGGTGATTGGGCCGAAGGGGCTACTTGCCCGGGTAGTACTGACGGCCTTTCTTCTTTACACGGCCTTCTTTCTCAAGCTCGCCGAGCACGCGGTAGAGGTAGTTGGGCTTGATTTTCATCGCTTTTGCAATGCTCGCAGCGCTGATGCCGGGGGTTTTCTCAACCAGTCCCACTGCTTGATCTGACCGAGTGTTCTTGCCGCGACGGCGACGGCGCGGCGCCCGTTTCGATGCAGTTGAGCTGCCGGGCGGGCGACCGGGGCCGCGACGACGACCAGGGGGGCGACCGGGGCCGCGACGACCACCGGAGGTGGTTTTCTCACCGAGCTCCCCGAGGGCACGCTCCAGGCGCTTGCGCTCATCATCCAACTCCGCAAGGCGCTTCTTTAGAAGACCGCGCGCCTCATCGAGAACGTGACTGGTACTGGGCATTCGATTCCTTTCGTCCCGCCGGCTCCCGTTCAGGATCATCGGCAGCTGGGTGCTGTTGCTGCACAGCAATTTTTCACTGTGACTGGTTACCGCAAACGAGCTGTGACTATAGCCATTTCCCCGAGCTGGCGAGAAACAGCTGATTTCAGCGTTGCACTCAGGCGATGCGCTGAGACTGACGCTCGGATGAAATCCGTACCACGTTCCAAGCAAGGCCGAGCTTCTCCAGCGCGGAGATTATTAGTGCGGATGGGTCGAGCTCCCATCGCTTCAAACCGTGGACGGCAGAGCGAGGAAAGGCATGGTGATTGTGGTGCCAGGACTCACCGAGCGATGGAAGTGCAAGCCAGAAGACGTTGGTCGAGTGATCGTCAGTATCGAAGCGGCGGCTGCCAAGGAAGTGACACACGGAATTGACGCTCCAGGTGATGTGGTGGACGAAGAAGATTCTCACCAGGCCTCCCCAAAGCAGTCCGGTTGCGGCGCCCGCAAGTGTGCCGCTGACCAGGTACCCAGCCAAGGCGGGGATCGCCAAGCTGGCGAAGACCAAAGGCACGAACCGCCGAGCAATCGTCCGCATCCCCCGATCCTCGTATAGGTCTGGGGCATAGCGCTTCCAGTCGGCTCGCCCCTGTGTGGAAATCAGCCAACCCGTGTGGGCGTGCCAGAGCCCGGCGAGCACACCTCTAACGCCATCCCCATGTCCAACGTGGGGGCTGTGGGGGTCGCCTTCCCTGTCGGTGTGAGCATGGTGCTTACGGTGGTCGGCGACCCAAGATATGACCGGTCCCTGCACCGCCATCGATCCCATCGCCGCGAACAGGTACTCAAGTGGCTTGGACGTTTGAAAGGAGCGGTGGGTGAGAAGCCGATGAAACCCGACCGTGATCCCGATCGCCGTCACCAGATACATCGCAGCGGCGATTGCCAGATCGGCCGGGGTGACGAGACTGTTCCAAAACAGCGCGATCGCGGCGATCGTGCCAACGAATGGAACCGCGACGGCGCCGACGTTGGCGATCTTCTCGCCGAGGGTCATTTCATGCATAGACACAACTTACGCTGATGTGAGCACGTAAACTAAGCGTCAAAGTAAAGTTCTAAGTCCAGTTTTTATAACTTAGATGACAAAATCTTGGGATCTGGAGCCATGGCGTGCCCTCCCGGCTGAGGTCGCGGACCTGATCGAGCCCGAACTGGAGCCTGTAACCGCGGAGATCCTGGCCACGATTGCCAAGCAGGTTCCGGAGTACGCCAGGCCGCTCGAGGGAAGTTTCGGGCGGGGGTTACGGACCGGCGTTGTCGAGGCGCTGCGGCAGTTCGTCGCCCTGATCCGCGATTCGGATGCGGGCCGCGGAATGGGGCGCGAGGTCTACGTCGAGCTTGGGCGCGGAGAGCTGCGACAGGGGCGTACCCTGGACTCCCTGCAGGCCGCCTACCGGGTTGGGGCCCGGGTGGCATGGCGGAGGCTTGCCACCGCTGGGCGCAGGGCCGATCTAGACCCAGAGGTCCTCAGCCTGCTCGCGGAGGCGATCTTCGCTTACATCGACGAGCTCTCTGCCGATTCGGTTGAGGGCTATGCCGAGGCCCAGTCCGAGGCCGAGGACGAGCGCCGCCGACGGCGCCGCGAGCTGGTGCTGCTGCTCACCGGGGAGAGCCCCGTGCCTGAGCCCGACCTGCGCGCCGCGGCTCAAGCGGCCGCCTGGACCCTGCCGCGAAGCGTTGCGGCGCTGGCCTGTGCGGAGGGCCAGCTGGCAACTCTCGGACACCGCCTGCCCGCCGATTCGCTGGCGACGCCGCTTGAGGAGGCCGGTTGCATTCTCATCCCGGATCCCGGCGGGCCCGGTCGCGCCGTGCAAATCGAGCGGGCCACCGGCAAGCACTTGGCCGCGCTGGGACCGGCCGGGCCAATCTCCCAGTTGCCGTCGTCATGGTCGCTCGCCCGCTCTGCCTTGCGCGCATCGGAGGCGGGAGCTCTGCCCGCCGATGGGCTTGTGCGGGTGGAGGAACAGCTCGGAGAACTACTGGTGTTCGAAGCCGGCGCGCTGGCCACGAGAATCGCCGCGCGCCGCCTGGCACCCCTCGACTCCCTCGCTGCAAAGGCACAGGCCCGAATGCGCGAGACCGCTCTGGCCTACGTCCGCCACCAGGGAAACGCAGTGGAGATGGCGGCTGCTCTCCACATCCACCCCCAGACTGCGCGCAACCGGACCACCCGCCTTCGGGAGCTGCTGGGCGATCAGCTAGACGACCCAGACGCTCGCTTCGAGTTGGAGATCGCGCTTCGCAGCGAAGCAATAAGCGCCTAGGAGCGCCGACGCTGGCGAGGAAGGGTCCGGAAGACCACGTCCCAGAGCGGTGAGGAAACGCCGAAGCCGTAGCGGTGATCCTGGAAGTGGTGGCGCATGTGCTGCTCGCGCAGTTGCTTGCCAAGGTCTGATTTGGGCACGAAGTGGTGCACGTAGTAGTGCGTGTAGTCGTAGACCAGGTAGCCCACGATCAACCCGGCAAACAGCGGGAAGGCCGCCGGCGTGCCGAAGATGAGCACGAAGGCCCCAAGGAAGAGGGCGGCCAGCGGGATCGCTACGGCTGGTGGCATGACCAAGCGCAGCTTGTCGTTTGGGTGGTCGTGGTGGATCCCGTGGATGATGAAGTGCATCCTGCGCCCGAAGGCATTGTCGGGCTCCCAGTGGAAGACGAGCCGGTGCAGCCAGTACTCGGTCAGCGTCCAGATGCCGATGCCGCCGAGGGTCAGCAGGATCAGCTGCCAGGCCGCGTAGCCGCGATCCGCCCCAAGCCACTCCATCGCAACGACCACGGGGACGAAGATCACGGCTGGGATCGCGGGGTGGACCCTCGAGAAAAAGTCGAAGAAGCCATTCTCGAAGAGCCGCGGAGAAGCCGCGAGCTTGTCGGTGCGATCCTGGGCCTCCATCGGTAGTCGAATGGTAGCGACGGTGGATGGCGATCCCGCAAGACGCGAAGATCCTGTGACGGAGTTGTGTAAAAGACGTTGCGCTTTGCGGAAATGTGGGCAACGAAGGTGCCGAAACGGTGCCAACATGCGCCGCCGTGCCACGCAAGCCCAAAGCGCCGAGCTGCGACGACTGCTACTTCCGCAAGAACATGCTCTGCGCGCTCGAGCTGGAGGAGCCCTGCACGACTTTCCGCCCCAACCGGCCCGAGGGCCTCGTTCCACCCCGCCAGCCTGTCCTCTTGATGCGTCCGCCGCGTTGGGCCACCGAGTCCCGCGCAGCGTAGAAGCTGAGGCCGCCCGCCTCGACGCCTGGCTATCGTTTTCGCCATGCCAGGACAGGATCTGTTCGCCAACTTCGCCCGGATGCGGCGGGAAATGGATCAGATGATGGGCAATACATGGGGCCGGAGCACCTACGTGAGCCGGCGCACGACCGGATTCTCGCCCAGCGTTGACGTTTACTACTGCGGCGATCCGCAGCGCGCCGTCGTCAAGGTCGATCTTGCGGGGGTCGATCTCGACGACATCGGGATCGAGGTGAGTGGCCGGCGGTTGGCGATCATCGGCGAGCGGCCGGTTCAGGAGACCGAAGGCCGGGTCTATCAGCAGGTGGAGATCCCATCCGGCCCGTTCCGTCGCATCGTCGAGCTGCAGGTCGAGGTTGATGCCGATCGCGCAAAGGCCACCTACGAGGACGGCATTTTGCGCATCGAGCTTCCCCTGCGGGACCCCGCCGAGACGACCCGGCAAGTTCCAATCGGACGGGAGTGAGCGATGGAGGGCTCACCGGTGCTGGAAGTCGTTGAGGCGCCCGACATCGAAAACGCGATTCGCGCCAGCGAGCCGTTGCCGGACGCGCTGCCGGTCCTGCCGCTGCGCGAGATGGTCACCTTTCCGGAAACCCTGACCCCTCTGGCGGTGGGCGTCGAGCGCTCGATCAAGCTGGTCAACGACGTGCTTGGCGCCAACCGGATGCTGGTGATGGTCGCCTCTCGCGACCCCGAGAACGAGGAGCCGGGCCCCAAGGACCTTCACGACGTTGGCGTGGTCGGCGTTGTTGCACGCATGATCAAGATCCCCGACGGCACGCTGCGGATCGTCGTGCAGGGGACCCAGCGCGTGAAGCTTGGCCCGTATGTCGCCGAAGAGCCCTATCTCGTGGCGCGAATCGCCGAGCAACCCGACGTGGTCGAGCCAAGCCCCGAGCTCGAGGCGCTTACGAGGAACGTGCAACGCACGTTCTCAGAGATCATCGAGCAGATCCCGTATCTGCCCGAGGAGCTGCAGATGGCGGTCGCCAACATCGACGACCCCGCCACTCTTGGGCATCTGATCGCCGGCGCCCTGCGCATCTCAAGGGATGAGAAGCAGAAGTTGCTGGAAGAGGTTGACGTGGCCAAGCGGCTGCGACACCTCTCCCAGATCCTCGCTCGTGAGCTCGAGGTGGTCCAGCTCGGCACTCAGATCCAGTCCCAGGTGCAGTCGGAGATCGACAAAGGCCAGCGCGAGTTTTTCCTTCGCCAGCAGCTGAAAGCGATTCAGGATGAGCTGGGGGAGGGCGATGAGCAGCAGGCCGAGTTGAACGAGCTGCGCGAGCGGATCGAGGAGGCGGAGCTCCCCGAGCACGCCCAAAAGGCCGCTGAGCGCGAGCTGTCCCGATTGGAGAAGCTGCCACCCGCCGCCGCCGAGCATGGGGTGATTCGCACCTACCTGGAGTGGCTGGTCGAGCTGCCCTGGGCGAAAGAGACCGAGGACAACCTGGACATCGCCCATGCCCGCAAAGTCCTCGATGCCGATCACTACGACCTGGAGAAGGTCAAGGACCGCATCCTCGAGTACCTGGCGGTGCGCAAGCTGAAACCGGATTCTCCCGGGCCGATCCTTTGCTTCGTGGGCCCGCCCGGCGTGGGAAAGACCAGCCTCGGCCGTTCGATCGCGCGCGCCCTGGGGCGCGAGTTCGAGCGGATCAGCGTCGGCGGCGTCCGCGACGAGGCTGAGATTCGCGGCCACCGCCGCACCTACATAGGGGCGATGCCCGGGACGATCGTCCGCGCGCTGCGCGATGCGGGCTCGCGCAACCCCGTCTTCATGATCGACGAGATCGACAAGATGGGCTCCGATTTCCGCGGCGATCCCTCTTCAGCGATGCTCGAGGTGCTCGATCCGGCTCAGAACGACTCCTTCCGCGATCACTACTTAGACCTCGAGTTCGATCTCTCCGAGGTGATGTTCATCGCCACCGCGAACATCCTCGACACGGTCCCAGGCCCCCTCCAGGACCGGATGGAGACGATCGAGCTGGCCGGCTACACGCTGGAGGAGAAGAAGCACATCGCCCGCCGCTATCTGGTGCCGCGCCAGATCGAGGCCAACGGGCTGAAGCCCTCTCAGATCGAGTTCTCCGACTCGGCGCTGACCGCGATCGTGGAGGAGTACACGCGCGAGGCCGGGGTCCGCAATCTCGAGCGGCAGATTGGCACCATCTGCCGCAAGGTCGCCCGCGACGTTGCCGAGGGAAAGAGCAACGGCAAGGTCAAGGTCTCCGGCAAGAAGGCGCGCGAGCTGCTTGGCCGCCGCCGCTTCTTCGCCGAGCAGCGCCGCCGCACCAAGGACCCCGGTGTGGCGACGGGCCTCGCCTGGACCCCAACCGGCGGCGATGTCCTCTTCATCGAGGCGACCTCGATGCCCGGCTCGGGAGGGCTCACCATCACCGGCCAGCTCGGTGACGTGATGAAAGAGTCGGCGCAGGCGGCTCTCTCCTATGTGAGGGGCCACTGGAGGGAGCTTGCTCCCGAGCTGGGCGAGGACTGGTTCGCCGCTCATGACATCCATATCCACGTGCCCGCCGGCGCCGTGCCCAAGGACGGTCCATCGGCGGGGGTGGCGATGACCGTGGCGCTTGCTTCGTTGATCAGCAACCGCCCCGTTCGCAACGATGTGGCGATGACCGGTGAGGTGACGCTAACCGGCCAGGTGCTGCCGATCGGAGGGCTGAAGGAGAAGTCCCTCGCCGCGCAACGCGCCGGCATCAAGCGGGTGATCGTCCCGGAGCGCAACGAGGGCGACGTGGCGGAGATCCCCGAGCACGAGCGCAGCGAGCTGAAGTTCATTTACGTGGACGAAGTCTCAAAGGCCGTCGAAGAGGCTCTCGCTTGAGCGCGGAGCGAGCCCTACTGTCTCTGGTCAAGCTTTCGCCGCGAGCGAAGCGCGAAGCTGGGTGAGCACGATGGAGGCAGCCGAGGCGCTGGACAGGGGCAGCCTGTCGCTCTACATCGAGTTGGCGAAGGAGAAGGTGCGCTCGCGCTCGCGCACCTTCTGGATAGTCGCCGGAATCACCGCATTGGCGATCGGGTTGCGCTTTGCGACCCTCGGCTTGCAGGCCTACCACCATGACGAGATCGTCACCGCGAGCCGTGTGCTGCGGGGAAGCTTCTGGAACGCGATGGACGCCGTCGGGTTCAGCGAGTCGGCGCCTCCGCTCTACTACGCCGTGGCCTGGCTTTGGACCCAGGTCACCGGGACCGGCGAGTTCGGCCTGAGGTCGCTCTCGGCATTGGCCGGAGCGGCGACGGTCCCGGTTGCCTACCTGCTCGCCGTGGAGCTGGGCGGCCGTCGCGCCGGAATCGCGGCGGCGGCGCTGGTCGCGGTCAACCCGATGCTCCTCTGGTACTCGCAGGAGGCAAGGGGTTATTCCCTGCTCGTACTGCTGACCACCCTCTCGGCGCTCTACTTCGTGCGGGCGCTGGACAGCGGGAGCCGCGGCGACTTCAGGCGCTGGGGCCTGGTCTCGGCGCTTGCGCTGGCGACCCACTACTTCGCTCTGTTCCCGATCGCCATTGAGGCGCTCTGGCTGCTGCGTCGCCGCGGCCGGAAGGCGTTGGCCGGGCTTTGGATCGTGGCGGCGACCGGGTTGCTCCTGGCACCCCTGGCGCTTCACCAGATGTTGCTGGGCCACGCCGAATGGATCGGCGATCGAACGCTGGGCCACCGCCTCTGGGAGGCTGGGATCACCTTTACGGTGGGCGAGATCGGCGACATCATCGCCCGCCCGGAGCGACCGCTGCTGGGTCTCCTCCCGGTTGCGCTGATCGTCGCGGCCCTGGTGTTGTTGATCGTGCGCGGCGACGCCCGGGCGCGCCGTGGCGGCGGGCGCATGCTGTGGATTGCTGCGGCGACCGTTGCGATTCCGCTCGTACTCGGCCTGATCGCCCCCAGCAAGGACTATGTGTTGGCGCGGAATCTGCTGCCGGCGCTGGTCCCACTGCTGGTGGTCGTGGCCATTGGGGTGACCCTCCCTAACGCTCGTCGAGCCGGCACGGCCATCGCCGCGTCGCTGGTCGTCTACTCGCTTGGGTTCGCGATTTGGACCAACTTCTCGCAGGCCTTGCAGCGTCCCGACTGGGATGCGGTCGCGGCTCACCTGGGCGAGCCCGAAGCACCGCGCGCGATTGTCACCTGGACGCTCGGCCAAGCATCGCTTCGCTACTACCTGGATATCGGCTCCTACCAGGTGACGGCCCAGGACGGATACTCGTGGTACGTGCACGAGGTCGACTTCATCTCCGACGGGCCGGCGCCACCGGTGTCCCCTCGAATGCTCGGTCCGCGCTTCCGTCAAGTCGGCTACGAGAAGGTGGGGCGCCTGTATGTGAGGCGCTACGCGCTGCCAGGGCCGGACCTGGCGCATCTGCGCCTGCGAAAGGTGCGAGACGCGCCGCTCAACTTCCGAACCAACGGCGTTCTCATCGATGGAATCGGCCCCGGATAGCCCCCCACCGTTCAGAAAACTCTTTGCGTGGGTATCCTCAGCGGGCACCGAAGATCCCCCAGCGAGGAGAAGGCATGGCCACATCACGGGCGACCCAGACTGCTGATCGAGCAACCGACCTCTACTCGGCCGCTCGCGAAAACCCCTACGTGCAGCGCCTCATCGAGGACGAAGAGCTGCGCGACAACCTCCGCGACGCTTTGGAAGCGGCACGTGGCGCCTACGCTCGGGCGACCGGAAACAGCAAGGGCGCCGTCAAAGCGGTCACCAGCGACAAGAAGGTCCAGAAGGACCTGCGGGCCGCCGCCGAGAGCCTTCGCGATGCCTCCGAGCAGATACGCGCGCCGCGGAAGCGTCGTCGCGGCCGACTCGGCCGTCTCATTCTGCTCGGCTTGGTTGGAGCAGCGATTGCGATCGTGCTCAGCGAGGACGCTCGCAAGACGGTGCTGGATGCGCTCTTCGGCGCTGAGGAGGAGTTCGAGTACACCAGCACCAGCATCAACGGCTCATAGCTCCGCTCTGTCTGACGGCGAGCACCGCCCGGCCTCCTAGCGAGCACCGCCCGGCCTCCTACATAGACTGCTTTGAGCGCGGAGCGAGCAAACGTCCATATCTGATTCTTCGTGCAGCGAGCGAAGCGGGAAACTAGATAAACAATGGAGGCGGCAACCAGAGAACGCGAGCTGAGCGGCGAGAAGGCGCAGCGCATCGTCAACGCGATGCGCGACAGCGTCGCCAAGCGCGGCGCCGCCGGCTCCACGTTTGAGCATGTGGCACGGGAAGCGGGTGTCAGCCGCGGCCTCCTGCACTACTACTTCGGGACCAAGGAGCGGCTGCTGGTGGAGGTCGTGCGACGGGATGCGGAGATTAGGGTGACTCGCCTCGACGAGCCTCTGGCCAGTGCGAAAACTGCCGACGACGTCCTCGACATTCTCGTCAGCAGCCTCACCGACATGATCGAGAACGAGCCCGCCTTCTTCCTCTTGCTCTACGAGCTGTTCAGCGCCGGCCGGCGTAATCCCGACATCCAGCACGAGGTGGGCCAGCTCTTCGAGCGCACACGCTCCCACGTCGCTGAGATCCTCAAGGCAAAGGAGCGGGAGGGAGTGCTTGACCTGCGCTATGACGCGGAGTCGATCGTCTCCTACCTGTTCGCGGTTGGCGATGGCTTCGCTCTGCAGGCCCTTTCGGACCCGAGCCGCGATGTCGATGGCGCCCTTGAGGCCGGAGTGGCCTCCGCCCGCTATTTGCTGGTCAGCAAGTAGAAGCCGCGGTCGGCGATAGCCGTCCGCCCGGCGTGATCCAACTCACAGACGTTCAGGTGCCTGTGAGGAAAACTGGCTAACCAGCCAATGCATGACTCGATGATCAAGCTGGCAGGGTTTCTCGGTCGCCGCCGCCGCTGGGTCTTGGCCATCTGGATAGCGATCGTCGTCCTCGCTCTGCCGCTTGCGTCGCGGCAGACCGAACACCTCACCGGTGGCGGCTTTGACGTTCCGGGCAGTCAATCGAAGGCGGTCAGCGATTCGCTGCAGCGCGACTTCGGCAACAGCGCCGAGGGCATCGCGGTCTTGTTGCGGGCTGGCCCGGAGGCCGGACCAAAGCAGCAGGCCGCCGCGGTCGGTCGCGTTCGCGGCGCGGTCGCCGAGCTCGACGAAGTGACGCTGCCGGCCGCGGTCGTACGCAGCGCGAAGGTTGAATTGCGCCGGACCGGTGCTGCCCTGTTGCCGTTGCGCAGCGAACGCGCTCCGGACGAGCTTGTCGATTCCGCCGTGATCCTGCGCGAAGACCTCGATCCGGGAGCCGCACAGGCCGGGGTCACCGCCTACCTGGCCGGGCAGCCGACGATCTGGGCGGGGATGCAGGAGCTCTCAAAGAAGGACCTGGCGAAAGCCGAGGCGAGTGGCTTCCCGATCGTCGCTCTGATCCTGCTCGTCGTCTTCGGCTCGCTGGCCGCCGCGGCACTGCCGCTGGCGCTCGGCTTCGTCAGCGTGATCGTCACCGGCGCGCTCATCTACTTCATCTCGCTGAACATGATGACCTCGGTCTTCGTCACCAACATGGCCTCGATGATCGGCATCGGGGTCGCGATCGACTACTCGTTGTTCATCCTCGCTCGCTATCGCGAGGAGCGCCAGGCTGGGCGCGATGAGGACGATGCCCGTGCTGAGGCTCTCTCCACCTCTGGACTCGCGGTCGCCTTCTCCGGACTCGCGGTGATCGTCTCGCTGGGAGGGCTTTGGATGGTCGACAACCAGGCGCTGCGATCGATGGCGCTCGGGGCGATGACCGTGGTCGCCGTCTCGATCCTCACCGCTGTCACCCTGCTGCCGACCCTGATTGCGCTGCTTGGCGATCGCGTCCTCCCGGGCGGAATCGTCGGCCGTGTGGAGCGATTCTTCAAGCACAAGGTGTTCCGCCGCCCTGAGACAGCGAACGTGGAGTCGGCCGGCGGGGGCGCGAGTCATTTCTGGATGGCCTGGACGGCGCGGGTGATGGCGCGACCTTGGCTCGCGGTGATCGGCATCTCCGCGGTCTTGCTGCTCCTTGCCTCGCCTGTCCTCTCCCTCACCACCGGCACCCAGGCACTTGGGCAGTTCCCCAAGGACAGCGATGTGCGGGTCGGCAACGAGCTTGCCGGCAAGCAGATGGGCGGCGGGACCGACCCGGTGCAGATCGTCGCTTCTTTCAGCGGTCAAACCGACCGTGCCACGGTGGCCGGCTTCGTTCGCACCCTTGAAACTACGCCGGGAGTCAGCTCGGTTGCGCCACCCGTCTTTGCTGGTGACAGCGTCCTGATCAAGGTGACGACGAGCACCCCAAGCGAGTCAGACGCCACGGTGGCGCTGATCGACGGCCTGCGCGACAGCGTCGTTCCAGCGACCGCGCTGAGCGAGCGCGCGGCGGTCAGCGTCGGCGGCGAAACGGCGCGAAGCCAGGACGCTCGCGATCAGATCAGCGGCTCGATGTGGAAGATCATCCTCTTCGTGCTGGCCCTCAGCTTCCTGGTCCTGATGGTGATGCTGCGCTCCTTGCTGCTGCCCCTGAAGGCCGTGCTGATGAACCTGCTCTCGATCGGCGCCGCCTTTGGCGTCGTGGTCGCCATCTTCCAGTGGGGCTGGCTCGACGGCCTGCTCGGCTTCGAAAGCCAGGGGGCGTTGGACACGATCAACGTGCCGTTGATCTTCGCCATCGTCTTCGGCCTCTCGATGGACTACGAGGTCTTCCTCATGTCGCGCATCCGCGAGCGCTACCTGCAGCACGGCGACAACGAGCGGGCGGTCGCCGAGGGGCTTTCCTCCAGCGCTCGAACGATCTCCTCGGCGGCGCTGATAATGAGCTCGGTCTTCGCCGTCTTCGTCCTCACGGGAGTCCCCTCGATCAAGGAGCTGGGCTGGGCTGCGCGGTGGCGATCGCGATCGACGCGACGCTGGTGCGGCTGATCCTCGTGCCCGCCGCGATGAAGTTGATGGGCGACTGGAATTGGTGGATGCCGTCCTGGCTCGACCGGGCATTGCCAGACCTCAGCTTCGAGGCCGGTGGCGCCGACCCAGAGCCCGCCGAGGCCTAAGCCTCCTCAGGCCAGCCAGTGGGTGGCGATGACTGGATCGTCGTCCTCGCCGAAGCATAGGAACCCGCTTTGCGGGCAGAGACATGGTCGAAGGACATAGGATCACCCCGTGGCCGAGCAGACCATCGGAGTCGATGCCGACATCGCTTTTGTGGGTGCCGCGAAGCAGGCGGAGATGGTGCGCGCCGGGGAGGTTTCCCCGACCGAGCTTGTGCGGCTTTGCCTTGACCGGATCGAGCGGCTCGACCCGCAGCTGAACGCGTTTCGCAAGGTCTTCGCCGAGAAGGCGTTGCTCGAAGCCGAGCAGGCGGAGGCGCGGTTGAAAGCGGGCGAGGAGCGGTCGCTGCTGGGGGTGCCTATCGCGATCAAGGACGAAAGCGACGTGGTCGGCGAGGTGAACACGCATGGCACCGACGGCTTCGACGAGCCGGCGGCGGCCGATGCCGAGATGGTGCGCCGGCTGCGCGAGGCCGGGGCGATCATCGTCGGCCTGACGCTGCTGCCGGAGATGGCGATCTGTGGCTTCACCGAGTCGGCGACCTATGGGGTGACCCGCAATCCCTGGAACCTTCAGCGCAGCCCGGCCGGCTCGAGCGGGGGGTCCGCCGCGGCGGTGGCAGCGGGATTGGTCCCGATCGCCTCCGCCGGAGACGGTGGCGGATCGATCAGGCTCCCTGCCGCTTCCTGCGGTCTCTTTGGCCTAAAGCCCTCTCGAGGGCGTATCTCGCTCGCGCCCGCGGTCGAACCCTGGACCGGGCTCGCCGTCAACGGCTGCGTCAGTCGCACCGTGCTCGATACGGCTCTCTGGCTAGACGTGACAGCGGGTCAATCCGGCGAAGCCGAGGAGCCACCCCCGCCGGAGCGTCCCTTCGTCGAGTCGGCGAAGACTCCACCGGGAAAGCTTCGCGTCGCCTACTCAACCCATGCCCCCCGTGCCGCCGCCCCACCCGAAGTCTCCGACGTCGTCAAGGTCGCGGTCTCCGATGCTGCTGAGTTGTTGAGCTCGCTTGGGCACGATGTCACCCAGCAAGACCCCAACTGGGGCGGGATCGGCAACAACATCACACCCCGCTTCCTGCGCGGCGTCGCTGAAGACGTTGCCACGGTCCCTCATCCCGAGCGCCTCGAACGCCGCACGCGCGGCTTTGGGAGGCTGGGGCAGCGTCTTCCAGATGTGCTCTTCGAGCGGGCAATGCGTGGCCGCGAGGCCGACGACGCTCGCGTCAACGCGATCTTCGATTCCTGCGACGTGCTCGTCACCCCGGTAATGGGCGGCACCGCCGTTCAGGTGCGCCGCTGGGAGGGACTGGGAGCGATTCGTACAGTGCTCGGCATGAGCCGCTTCTACCCCTACTGCATCCCCTGGAACCACCTGGGGAACCCGGCGATGTCGGTCCCCATGGGCTTTGCCGACGATGGGATGCCCCTGGCGGTGCAGATCATCGGCCGCCGTGGCGACGAGGCGACACTGCTTTCGCTGGCGGCTCAGATCGAGGCCGAGCGTCCCTGGGCGGACAAGCGCCCGCCGATCTCCTAGGTCTCTCTCAACGCCCTACTTCACCGGCGTACATGTCACCGTGTGCGTGGGGGCAGCACGCGCAGTTCCTCGCAGCCACGGCGGCTGTCCCAGCGAGCGACGAAGGCCTTGTCGCGGTCGGGCCCGCATCCGACTTCGTCGGTCACCTCGAAAGGACCGGAGGAAAGCGGGTGGGGCGAGCCATAGGCCACCGCGCGCGCGGCGAATATGCGGTCAGATCCGGCCGCGCCGAAGAGGCGGTCCACGCCCCTGTCGCCGACAACGATGTCGGCGTTGCCGCCGCCACCCACTAGATCCGAGCCCAGGCCGCCATTGAGCCAGTCGTTCCCCGGGCCACCGTAGACGGTATCGCTACCGGCACCCAATTCGATCAGGTCATTGGCCCCGTTTCCGTAAGCGGTGTCATCGCTGCCGAGGTCGGCGACGGTGCTCGCTGCTGCCGGGGCATCGGTGTCGGTTTCGTACTCCCGGATGAAGTCAGGCGCGCTGCCTCCGACGTAGACGTCGTTGCCTTCCTCACCGATCAGGTGGTTGGCCAGGGGGGCCGGCGGCGGCCCCCTTGAAGCGAACGGGTAGGTGGGGGTGTCGCCACCGCTCAGCGAATCGTCGCCGGGCCCGCCGACCAGCCATGCTCCCGATACGTCGCTGGCGAGCTGGTCGTTTCCGGGCCCTCCTTCCAGACGGGCGAATATCGGACTCCGTCCATCAGCAGGCCAGTCGATCAGCGTGTCGTCACCGGTCCCACCCTGGAGGATGCTCACTCCGGTTATGTAGTCCGGTCCTTCCGGGCCGTCGACGGTGATGCCATGGAGACGCACCGGCTGGCTCCGCCGCGCGTAGCTGACGCGGTTGGTCCCCTGCCCTCCGCCATAGGTGTCGCCGGCGTCGGCGACCGCCGAGGCGAGGAATTCGTCGTCGCCCGTGTTGCCGTAGACGCTGTTCGCCCCGGCGCCCGCGTCGATCACGTCGTTTCCGCCGCCGGAGACGACCACGTCCTGACCGGCTCCCCCCGTGTAGCTGATCGGGAGGTCGGGATGTAGGATGAGGTTGGAGGCCTCGAGTGTGTTGGTGCCATCGCTCAAGTCGACTGTTAGGCCGATGCTCCAGCTCGTAACGGGCTTGTGCAGGTCACATATCGCGGGCGATTCTGGGAGGCCACCCCCTGTGCATCCGCTGCCCGCGGTTAGCGCGGCTTTGCGCTCAAGCAGTTCCACCTTGAAGTGGTCTGGCGTGTCACCGATGAGCTTGATCTGGAGGTCGTTGTCCTCCCCTTGGGCAGCGATATAAGAAAGCTCGGCGCGGTTGGGTACCCCAGCGGCCTCGGTCACGCTCACCTCCGCAGCCCCGGCCGTGGAGGCGCCGAGGAGTATCGGGGAGATCACTAGCGCGGCCAGCATCGCGCCTATCACGGGCCTGGGTCCCCACGAGAGGTTCTGCATGCACCGGAGAAACCGAGCATTTAGCTCAAGTTGCGGTGGTGGCGGAGGGCGAGCGGGCTTCTAGTTGAAGACCTTGCGCATCCGTGCAAGCTCGCGGAGAGAGCCACGGGGGCGGAGGCGGCGGGTGAGGACCATCTTCACGGGATTGCTGTCCGGTTTGCCCGTTGCGATGAAATCGGCCCAGCTCGCCTCGAGGACCAGGTTGGGGTTCGGGGCTTCGCCGGGCTCGGCCCTGGTCGACCCGTTGTCGATCACCAGGTGCCACGGATCGGCATCGGTGAAGCGCCACTGGTAGACGAGGCGCGAGCCGTTGGCCGCCTTCGGGTTGACGACCCGCTTGACCACGTCGAAATAGAGTCGCTGCACCTCTGGCGAGGAGTCCGGCTCGGGGCCATCCGGCGGGCCGAGGACTCCGGCCATCATCAGCTTGACTTGGCGCTTGGCGATCTCCTCCTCATCCTCTTCGGGGTCGAACGGGAAGACTCCGGGAGGCATCTCCTCAGTTGGGTAGCCGATCGTGCGCCAGCGCTGGCGGATCAGTTTGAGGCCGAAGGAGAAGATGTCCTCCAGCGAGAAGCCGTAGCACTCGGTGTATTCACGGTCGAGGTTCGGCGGCGAGAACACCGCGGGGCCATAGGGCAGGACTTCGCGCAGCAGATCGGTCACCGCAGCCCGGTTCTCCTCCCAGCCGGGACTCCCTTCGTTCAGCAGTTCGGAGAGCACCTTGACGCCGAAGCCGATGTGGCGCTGCTCGTCGCGGGAGACGTTCTCCATACCGGAGCTGAAACCGGGCATCGTGTCCTCGGCCGCGAAGAAGTCCTCGATGAAGTGCTGGCCGGGCTGGGCGAGTGAGCCCTCGACGATCAGGTGGTAGAGGGTGATGGCTTGGGCGTACTTGGGAAGGGAGCGGTCCTTGCGGAGTTCCTCTGCCATCAGGTCGAGCCGGTCGAAGATGCCGCGGTAGCCCCAGTTGAGTTGCGGCAGGGTGGAGGAGAGCGTCTGCTGGATCGAGTTGCCGCCGACCCCGATCACCTCCTTGAAGAAGCGGTGGAAGAAGACCGAGTGGCGGACCTCGTCAACCTGCTGGGTGGCGAGGAAGTAGGCCTGCTCCTCAGTCGGAGCGGCGGTGATGTAGGGGGCGAGGGTGTCGGCGACGCGATCCTCGCCGTAGAAGAACATCGAGTAGATCCACATCGCGGAGCGGCGCTGCATATCGCTGAGCACTTCCCAGCCCTTGCGGTCCTCGGAGAAGTCGATCTCCATCGCGCTCCAGTTGCCATGCTCCCAACGGGTGTAGAGGTCCTCGTAGGTGATGTTGTCCATCAGGTTCTGCGACGCGACGCTCATCTCTTCTCCCTTTTGGTTTCGGCTCCGCATCGGGAGCCTAGCGCGAACCCTGGCTACTCAGCCAGTTTGCCCTCTGTGACGTCGATCAAACAGCGGCGGGAGTTTCGATCTCCCGCTTCAGGATCTTGCCCGTGGGGCCCTTGGGGAGCTCGTCGAGGAACCAGACGACGCGCGGGTACTTGTAGGCGGCGATCCGCTCCTTGACGTAGGTGCTGATTTCCTCAGGCGCCAGCTCCTCGCCGTCGTGGAGGACGACCGCGGCCCCGATCTCCTCGCCCCACTCGTCGTGGGGGACTCCGACCACCGCCGCTTCGCGGATCTTCGGATGCTCGTAGAGCACCTCCTCCACCTCGCGGGGATAGACGTTGTAGCCGCCGCGGATGATCAGGTCCTTCTTGCGGTCGACGATGTAGAAATAGCCGTCCTCGTCGGTGCGCGCCATGTCGCCGCTGTGGAACCAGCCGCCGCGCATCGCCTCCTCGGTCGCGTCGGGGCGCTGCCAGTAGCCCTTCATGACGTTGTGGCCGCGGATCACGATCTCACCGACCTCGCCCTGCGCCACCGGGTTGTCGTTCTCGTCGACCACCTGCATCTCAACCCCCTCGATCGGGGTGCCGATCGAGCCCGCCTTGCGCTCTTTGTCGGGGTGGTTGGTGCAGGCGAGCGGCGATGTCTCCGAGAGGCCGTAGCCCTCGAGCACCTTCGTGCCGAACGCCCCTTCGAAGCCGTGCAGCACCTCAACCGGCATCGAAGCCCCGCCGGTGATGCAGATGCGCAGGTTCGACGTGTCGAACTTTTCGCGATCGGGATGGTGGAGCAGCGCGCCGAACATCGTCGGCACGCCGTAGAAGTGGGTGACGCCGTCGCGCTGCATGGTCTCCAGGGCATCGCCCGGATCGAATTTCGGCACGAGGGTGAGGCAGGCGCCGACCCGCAGCGAGGCGTTCATGCCCACGGTCTGCCCGAACGAGTGAAAGAGGGGCAGGGCGCCAAGGACTACGTCTCGGGGGGCTATCTCAGAGGTCGTCCGTGAGGAGACCTCTGCGTTCCGCGAGAGGTTGGCGTGAGTGAGCTCGGCGCCCTTTGGCTTGCCGGTGGTTCCCGAGGTGTAGAGGATCACCGCGGTGTCCTCCTCGGCGGTGTCGGCTAGGCCCGGTGTCGCCTCGAGCTCAGCCAGCTTCGCCTCCAAGCCCCCGGCCTCGATCTCGATCAGCTCGGCGCCCGCCTCGGCGGCGCCCTCGCGGGCCTCCTCCGCGAAGCCGTGCCAGACGAGCAGCAGTTTCGCGCCCGAGTCTTCCAGGTAGAAGGCGATCTCGCGCCGCTTCAGCAGCACGTTCATGGGCACGACCACGCCGCCGGCCCGCAGCACGCCGTAGTAGGCGATCGGGAACTCGGGGACGTTGGGCAGCATCACGCCGACCCGGTCCCCCCGCTCCAGCCCCAGCTCGCCGAGCATGGTTGCCAGGCGGGCGGAATAGTCGTCGAGGGCGCCGAAGCTCAGCTCGACGTCTCCGAGCCGGATCGCCGGGTCGTCCGCGCCTCGCTCGGTGCTGTCGGTGACGATCGACGCGAGATTCAGTCCCATCGTTTGCTTACGGCTGGATGAGGTTGTGGATTGGGAACTCCTTGATCTCCGGTGGGTTCGGGGGTGCCGCGTCGCCGAGCGCAGCGATCGCCGGGCCGATGCGGCTCTCGAGGAAGGCGTCGAACTGGGCGCGAGACTCCCAGAAGTCGAGAATCCCCCAGCCGTCCTTGATCGGGCCGGCGGCGTGGAAGATCAGCCCCTCGGGCGGGTCGGTCTCGACCCCCATCTCGACGTTGACCGCGTCGTACTGCTCGGCGGTCCCGTCGCTGAACCTGATGCTCAGTCCTATGGCCATGTCCATCCTCCTCGGTCGGATACCGTGGGGCGAGCATAACCCAGGTTCTGAGGGCGAAAGGCGCCGCCCCTATTCGAGTGCGTTGCGACGGCTCATTGCCCAGGCAAAAGCCCCGCCGGTGAAGAGCATGAACGAGGCGTAGACGGCGGCGGGAATGGTCACGGTGGTGGCGAGCGAGGCGCCGACCGCGATCGCGAGCGCCGCGTTGTGGATGCCGAGCTCCAGCGCGATCGCCGTCGCCTGGCGGTCGTCGAGCCGCGCCAGCTTGGAGATTGCGAAGCTCAGCGACATCGCCGCAACGTTCAGCGCCACGGCCGCGCCTCCCACCTCCGCCGCGTTCTCGGCGACGGTGTCGTGCTCGCTGGCGATTGCGCCGAGGACGACGAGCGCGAAGAGGACCAGCGAAGCGTTGCGGACTCGCGGGTAGAGCGCCTCGACGTCCCGGGGGC
This sequence comes from Solirubrobacterales bacterium, assembly GCA_025450195.1. Taxonomy (GTDB): domain Bacteria; phylum Actinomycetota; class Thermoleophilia; order Solirubrobacterales; family 70-9; genus VRUE01. The sequence continues at coordinate 28,377 of JANWHW010000044.1, forward strand.
GGCGCTGGCGTAGGGCCATCCCGATTGCGACCGGGACGATCGTGATCGCGAAGACGCGCACAACGACACCGAGCATGCTCGTTTCGCCGACGTCACCGGCGTCGAAGTAGGCGGAGGAGATGGCGAGGAAGAGCGGGACGGTGACGATCGCTCCGACGCTGCTGATCGCCGTCATCGTCACCGACAGCGCCGTGTCCCCACGCGAGAGGTGGGTGAGCATGTTGGCCATCATTCCGCCGGGAGAGGCGCCGAGCAGGACCAGCCCCACCGCCAGTTCCGGCGAGAGGCCGAAGATCTGAGCGGTGGCCAGCGCGAGCAGCGGGGAGATCAGCGCCAGGTTGACCATTCCGATCAGGACGCCGCGCGGTGCGACCAACACCCGCCGGAAATCGGCGGGCGTCAGCGTCATGCCGAGACTGCACATGATCACCGCGATCGCTGCGGGCAGGACCACCGAGGTCAGGATCGGGCTGTCCATTCCGGCGGGACGCTAGTCGACGGCAACGGGTTGAGAGCCTGTCTCAGGGCGTTGGGTTCGCTAGGGTCGGCTTGATGGACGACCTGGGCCAGCCGAGCTCATACCTAACTCTCGAGCCGGGAGTGCTGGTGTATTCGAGCGACGGCGAGGAGCTCGGCAAGGTCGAGCACGTCCTGGCCGAACCTGCATCTGACGTCTTCGATGGGTTTGTGATCGACACGAGCACCCTGCCCGGCGGACACCGGTTCGTCGACGCCCCGGATGTCGAGGAGATCTACGAGCGCGGGGTCGTGCTCAAGATCGACGCAGCGGCCGCCGAGGCCCTACCTGAGCCGAGCGCCAACCCGGGCGTGCTCGAGGTCGAGGCCGAGGACGTGCCCCGGACGCGGCTTGAGGAAAAGCTGCGCCGCACCTGGGACTTGATCTCGGGCAAGGGCTAAAAGCGCCCTGAACGCATCACGGCCCCGAGGGGCCGTGAATCGAAGCTCGACTTTGCTTCGCTGGGCCCTAGACCTGCGCGGGAGGTTCGGGTGGTGTGACCACCGTTGCCGGCGTCTCCGGCACTGCGCTGGCGGTACCGCCGCCCTCGAGCGTGGCCCAAACCTTGTTCATCTCGCTCTGGATGTAGCCCGGAACGATGATGCTGGTGAAGCCGATGACGAACCCTCCCAGGATCAGGATCAGGACGATCCAGCCGTTGAACGTAACGTCTCCTGTCGTCACCTCTTGGGAGCGCTGCATCCGCTTGACCCCGTTGTAGAGGGAGAAGTAGGGCGGAATGAGGATCAAGAACCCGGGGAAGACCGCCAGCAGAGAGGTCGTTGCGTTCTCACCGAGGCCGTCAGCGCCCTTGGCCTTGCCGAGGTCGACCATCTCACGGTTGATCTGGTACCACCAATAGATCCCGTAGATCCCGAGCGTGACGATGGTAAGGACGGGAACTGCGACTGGGTGCCGAATCTTTGCGGTGCAACCCGGACTGATCTGAACCTCTGCGGCCATTCTCGCTCCTTGCTGCATCGGTTATGGGTGCAGTGTGAGCCTACTTCCTCGGGGGTCGCATTGCTAGAGGGAGTGCCCCGGCTGTGGGCTCGCTTCGGCTGAGCTAGGATTTTGCGCCGATGGAGCAGGGAACCGATCGCAGATGGATGATTCTGGCCGTATTCGCGCTGGTTGCTGTGGGAATCGTGGGGGCGATCCTGATCGGTCGCGCGGGCGGCGAGGACTCCTCGTCGACCAAGACGGATACGGATACGAAGCCCACGGTCGAAGTCCCTGACGGCGCGCCTCCGAAGGAACTGGTCGAGCAGGATCTGGTCGAGGGGACCGGGCCCGAAGCCAAGTCTGGCGACGAAGTCACCGTCCAGTACGTCGGGGTGGGCTTCGAAAGCGGCGAAGAGTTCGACGCCTCTTGGGGAGGCGAACCGTTCCCCTTCACCCTGGGCACCGGCGGAGTGATAGCTGGCTGGGATCAGGGCGTTGAGGGGATGAAGGTTGGCGGGCGGCGCGAATTGATCATCCCGCCCGATCTCGCCTATGGCCCCGAAGGCCGTCCCCCCGCGATCGGCCCGAACGAAACGCTGATCTTTGTGATCGACTTACTCGAAGTCAAATAGCGACTCAGTCGGCCATCGACCAATCAACCCTCGCTGAACGATTTTCAGCGCAGGGCCTTGCGGGGCCACGGCTGGAAGATCCGACTGCTGTCGCTGAGCGTCTGCTTGCGGTCCAGGGTCAAGATCCCCGCGGCGCGCGCCTGGCGATTAGGGCCCGGACGGTGGGGCTGTCGGCTGCGGACGTCGATCGAGCATTGAGCGAGGACCGCTCGTTATTGATCGCCTGGCTCAACCGCGGCACACTGCACCTGGTTCGAAGTGAGGACTACGCCTGGCTGCACGCGGTGACGACACCGCCCCTGCTCAACGAGAGCGTGCGCCGGCTGGGCGTCGAAGGGATTTCAGCCGAGGTGGGCGAGCGCGCCATGGCGAGGATCGAGCGGGCGCTGGCGGAGGAGGGGCCGCTGACCCGTGTTCGGCTCCGCGCGCTCCTCGAGGAGGACGGGTTCCCGAGCTCGGGACAGGCCTTCTCGCATCTCTGCTTTCGGGCCGGCGTGCTGGGGATCCTCGTCCGCGGCCCGATGATCGGCAACCAGCACGCCTATGTCCTCGCCCGCGACTGGATCGGGGAATCGAAGCCGGTCGACCGCGACGCGGCGCTGGCGGAGCTCGCCCGCCGCTATCTGGTTGGCCATGCCCCAGCAACGGATCGCGATTTGGCCAAGTGGGCTGGACTGCCGTTGCGCGACGCTCGGGCGGGCCTGTCGGCGATCGGCTCCGAGCTGGAGGAGCGCGAGGGGCTTGTACGCCTCGCCAAGTCTCCGCCCGCGGGCAAGATCCCCAAACCGCGCCTACTCGGCGCCTACGACCCAGTGCTGTTGGGCTGGGCTTCGCGAGAGGAGATCCTCGGCCCTCACACTCAACTGGTCACCACCAATGGCCTCTTCCGCCCGTTTGCATTGGTCGACGGCCACGCCGTGGCGACTTGGAAGCTCACCAAGGGCAAAGTCACGATCGAGCGTCTCGGCCGGATCGCCAAGGAGGCCTCCGCCGCGCTCGAAGCAGAAGCGGTTGACGTCGAACGCTTTCTCGCCGGCGTCTAGCCCAACAATCGCTTTGCCTCGCGTTTAACCCAGCTTGGGGCTGCGCCAGGGCTGTTCCAGTCGCTCGGCCAGCTCGTTGGCCAGGCCCTCGATCGGAATTCGAATCTGCTCGAGGGAGTCGCGGTCGCGGAGAGTGACGGTGTCGTCTTCCATCGTTTGATGGTCGACCGTGATGCCCCAGGGGGTGCCGATCTCGTCCTGGCGACGGTAGCGCTTGCCGATGTTGCCGCCTTCGTCGAACTCAGCGGGAATGCGTCTCCGCAGCTCCTCGAAGATCCCGCGTGCCTTCTCGGGCATCCCCTCCTTGGAGAGGAGGGGGAGGACGGCGACCTTGACCGGGGCGAGGCGGGGATGGAGGCGGAGCACGGTGCGCTGGCGCCCCTCAACCTCCTCGACGTCATAGGAGTCGACCAGGAAGGCCAGGGCAGCGCGATCCGCGCCGGCCGCCGGCTCGATCACATGGGGGACGTATCGCTCTTTGGTCCCTTGGTCGAAGTACTCGAGCTTCTCGCCGCTGGACTTGGCGTGTTGGGTGAGGTCGAAGTCACCGCGGTTGGCGATCCCCTCGAGCTCCGACCAGCCAATCGGGAAGAGGTACTCGATGTCGCTGGTCCCTGACGAGTAGTGGGAGAGCTCCTCGGCCCCGTGGGGTCGCACACGCAGGTATTCGGGGCAGATGCCCAGCTCGGTGTACCAGCGCTCGCGCTCCTCGATCCATGTCCTATGCCACTCCTCCGCATCGTTGGGCGGCACGAAGAACTCCATCTCCATCTGCTCGAACTCGCGAGTTCGGAAGATGAAGTTCCCCGGGGTGATCTCGTTGCGAAACGACTTGCCGATCTGGGCGATCCCGAAGGGCGGCTTCTTGCGGGCGAAGCTGAGCACGTTCTTGAAGTTGATGAAGATTCCCTGTGCGGTCTCGGGTCGGAGGTAGACCTCTGAGCCCTCGCCGGCCACCGGCCCGATGTGGGTTTCGAACATCAGGTTGAACTGGCGTGGCTCTGACAGCTCGCCGCCGCACTCGGGACAGCGCAGCTCGGCCTCGAGATCGCCGCCTTTCGCCTCGATGTCCTCGCGCAGGTGATCCTCGCGCCAGCGTTTCTTGCACTCGCCGAGGCACTGCACGAGCGGATCGGTGAATCCCTCCAGGTGCCCCGATGCCTCCCACACCCGTGGGTGCTGGATGATCGCCGAGTCGAGAGCGACGATGTCATCGCGCTCCTGCAGCATCGCCCGCCACCACTCGGCCTTGACGTTGTTCTTCAGCAGGACGCCATAGTGGCCGTAGTCGTAGGTCGAGCCGACTCCGCCGTAGATCTCCGAGGAAGGGAAGACGAAGCCGCGCCTCTTGCAGAGCGCGACTATCTCCTCCATCGTTACCGCATCGCTGCGGGTGTCCGGCTCGACGCTGGCCATGGGCGGAACCGTATCGGCTGCGATAATCGCCAGCCGCATGGCGATCTATGAGTACAAATGCGCCAAGGACCACGTCTTCGACGTGATCCAGAAGATGAGCGACGATCCGCTGACCGAGTGCCAGGAGTGCGGCGCTCCCGCCGAGCGCGTTCTGCATCCGGTCGCCGTCCACTTCAAGGGCTCCGGCTTCTACAACACCGACTACGGCAAGAAGAAGGGCAGCGGCAACGGCACCAGCTCGGAGGGCGCAAAGGAGTCAGCGGACTCAAAGGGCTCCGACTCGAAGGGCTCGGACTCAAAGGGCCCGGAGAAGAAGTCGAGCGATGCCAAGGCTTCGACCTCAGCCGCCGCCGGCGACTGACTCAGATCTGTTGACGAGTTTCTGAACCCAGGGGGTACATAAGTCGTCAACAGATCTGGAGGCGGCTTTTATTCGCCCAGCAGCTCCTTCACCGCGCGGCGTCGCTCCGACTCGGGCACTTCGATGCTGCCGACCGGGCCCGAAAAGTCGCATCCCGCGTTTTCCCCTTTGCAAAGCACGTCGGCCTGGCTGTCGCCCCCGATCCCGGCGGCGAGGATCAGCTGCGGCATCGTCAGAAACCCCATGTCGCTGACGAACGCCTTCGGTGCGTTCCAGCCGATGATCGGCCCCTGGATGAAGTTGTAGGGGGCGCGCAGGGGGTCGGTCAGCCGCCCCTTGATGCCGCTGATCACCGCCTGCTGTGCCTTGGCTCGGTCGAGGTCTTCGTAGCCCAGTGTGTAGGCGCTACGCCCTGGGCCTGGGCATTCGCTCGGCTTGCGAATTCGCGAGTAGATCAGCGCCTCTTCGCCGTCCAGCGTGTTCTCTCCCTTGCCAAGCCGCAGCGTGAAGCCGCCTTGACCACCGCCGGCGCCGCCCGCGATATCGGCACAGATCTTCTGCGGGACGTCGACGACGACGCCGCCGACGGCGTCGATCAAGTCTTCGAAGCCGGTGAAGTTGACGATCGCGACGTGGTCGACCTCGATGTCGAGGAAGTCCTCCACCGCTTCGATCTGCGCCGCTGCACCGCCGAAGGCGAAGGCAGCGTTGATCTTTTCCGGGCTCTGGCCGGGGATCTCGGCGTAGACGTCGCGCGGGATCGAGAGTTTGCGGAAGGCGCCGCCCCCGGCGCGGATCAGCATCAGCGTGTCGGCGCGGAATTCGCCGACCGAGCAATCGTCGTGCGGGGCGTCGCCACGGGCCTGCTGGTCGAAGCACTCCTCTGAGGGGGCTGCGCCCGGCTCTTGGGTGTCGGGCGGCCGGGCATCGGTGCCGAGCACCAGGATGGTCTGTGCCTGGGGCAGGAGCAGGGGGTTGCCGTGCAGCGTCGACTTTGCCTCCCCGGAGAGCTTGAAGGCTTGCAGCTGGGCTGAGATTGCGAAGGCGAGGAAGCTGAGGAAGATCCAGGCGAGGGCGGCGAGGCCAACCCACTTTAGGACTGTCTTGCCGAGGGCCCGCTCTCCTCGCTGCCGCTCGTTCCCCGACCGGCTGCGCCTCGGCAGCTTGGGAAGCTGCGGGCCGCGACCCTTGCCGATGTCTGAGAGGTCGGGTTTTCTGAAGCCGCGAAATAGGCCCCTGCGGGACCGGTACACCTTGTATTCGGGCAGCTTTGGGGGCTGCTGCTCACCGTCGCTCGACATGAAAGGGTTAGGAATCATGCCGATGCTTGCGGTCGCCTGCCCCCCGCGATGAATTCGCCCGAAGCGATAGGCGTCGACCTGGGCGGTACCAAGATGCTCCTCGGCGTCCTCGACTCGAGCTCAAAAGTCGTTTGGGAGAGTCGCGAGCGCTCGACCGGGCAGAGTGAGGAGGAGCTGGTCGAGCTGCTGGTGCGCGAGATTGCAGAGGCACGCGCGGCGCACGGAGGCGTAGAGGCGATCGGCCTGGGCATGCCCGCCACCGTCGACCACGAGAAGGGGCTCGCGATATCGGCCGTCAACTTGCCCATTGAGGACCTCCCGATCCGCGACCTCGCGGTCGATCGAATTGGGCTGCCGGTATTCGTCGACAACGATGCCAATGTCGCGGCGCTCGCCGAGCATCTCTATGGCGCGGCGCGGGGGACGCAGAACGCGGTGATGCTGACGCTTGGCACCGGCATCGGAGGTGGCTTGATCCTCGGTGGGGAGATCTACCGCGGTGCCACCGGAGCCGGCGCCGAGCTGGGGCACATGGTGATCGAGATAGACGGACCTCTCTGTCAGGGGAACTGCCCGAGCCGCGGTTGCATCGAGACCTTCGCATCGGGCACGGCAATCGGGCGCGAAGGCCGAGCTGCCGCCGAACGGGAGCCCGACTCCGCCCTGGGCAAGATGCTCGCCAACGGCGCCGATGTCGACGGCAGGGCGGTCACCGAGGCGGCGCTCGGGGGCGATGCGACTGCGATTGGGGTCTTCGACCTGGTCGGGATGCGGCTCGGCGTCGCGCTGGCCAGCTTCGCCAACATCTTCGAGCCGGAGGTGATCGTGATCGGTGGGGGCGTGATAGCCGCCGGAGACCTATTGCTCGAGCCGGCCCGTCGTGAGCTGCAGGCGAGGGCCCTGGCGCCGATGAATCGCACCCCGGTGGTGGCTGCCGAGCTGGGCGAGGATGCGGGGATGATTGGGGCCGCCGCGATGGCGCGGATCGAATTGGAACGGAGCGGCTGATGCCGGGGTCGCTGATCGTCTGCCCGACCCCAATCGGCAATCTCGACGACATCACCATCCGTGTTCGGGACGCTCTGGTGAGCGCCGACTACATCGCCTGCGAGGACACGCGCCGCACCGGTGGCCTGCTCGAGAAGCTGGGCATTCGTCCGGCGCCTCCCCTTGTTTCGAATCACGAGGGCAACGAAGCGGCGCGCGCGACGGAGCTGGCGCAGAGGATCGAGCGGGGCGCTTGCGTCGTACTCGTTTCAGACGCCGGGATGCCGGCCATCTCCGACCCAGGCTTCCGCCTGATCCGGCGCTGCCTCGAACGCAACCTGGAGGTGGTGGTGCTGCCCGGCCCGTCGGTGGTCCCGGTCGCGCTGGTCGCCTCGGGGCTTCCGACCGACCGCTGGCGCTTCGAGGGCTTCCTGCCGAAGCGGTCCGGTGAGATGGAGCGCGTATTGCGCTCGAAGGAGACGGTGATCGCCTTCGAGTCTCCCCGCCGCGTCGGCGAGTCCCTCGCGGCTCTGGCGGCGATCGCCCCGGATCGCCCCGCCGCCGTCTGTCGTGAGTTGTCGAAGATGCACGAGGAGGTCTCTCGGGGCTCGCTGGGCGAACTGGCGCGGCGCTTTCGCGGCGACGTCAAGGGCGAGATCGTGCTGGTAATCGGGCCCGCCGCCTCCGAAGAGCACGAGGGGGACATCGGGTTCGCGGTGGACGCTCTCCGCCATCTCGTCCAATCGGGCGCGCGGCCCCGTGCTGCCGCCAGCGTCGTCGCGGCGCTGACGGGGACCCGTGCCAACGACCTCTACCGGGCCCTGACCGGGCGCGAGCCACGCAGATAGCCTGAGCTCGTGTCCTACTACGTCACGACTCCGATCTACTACGTCAACGCCGAGCCCCATCTGGGGCATGCCTACTCGACAATGGCGGCGGATGTGCTCGCCCGCCATATGCGTCAGCGCGGCGAGGACGTCTTCTTCCTCACCGGCACCGATGAGCACGGCGAGCCGATCGAGAACGCGGCTGAGCGCGAGGGCGTGACGCCGCAAGAGCTCGCTGACCGCAACGCCGCCAAGTTCGAAGAGCTGTTGCCGATCATCGACGTCACCAACGACTTCTTCATCCGCACCTCCGACCCGCGCCATGCCGAGAAGGTCGCCGAGATCATGCAGCGCGTCTACGACAACGGTTGGGTGACCAAGGGGACATACGAGGGCTGGTACTGCCCGCGCTGCGCGGACTTCAAGACCGAGCGCGAGCTTGGCCCCGGCAATACCTGTCCGATTCACGAGATCGCGCTGGAGCAGGAACGGGAGGAGAACTGGTTCTTCCGCCTCTCCGCCTTTCAAGAGAGGCTGGAGAAGCTCTACGAGGAGCGCCCCGACTTCGTCATTCCAGAAGTTCGCCGCAATGAGGCGGTTGCTTTCATCAAAGGCGGGCTGGAGGACGTTTCGCTCTCACGGCCGAAGCTGAAATGGGGGATGCCGTTGCCGTGGGACTCCGATCAGCGGATGTACGTGTGGTTCGACGCGCTGCTCAACTACGTCACCGCCCTTGGCTTCGCCCGCGAGGGCGAGGACCTGACCGAGCGCTACTGGCCGGCCGACATGCACCTGATGGCGAAGGAGATCCTCAAGTTCCACGCGGTGATCTGGCCGGCGCTGCTCTGGGCCGCGGACCTGGAGCCGCCGAAGCGGATGGCGATCCACGGCTTCCTGCTGATGGGCGAGAAGAAGATGTCGAAGTCGCTCGGCAACGTCCTCGATCCCTTCGAGGTGATCGATCGCTTCGGCTCAGACGCCTTGCGCTTCTACTGCTTCCGCGAGGTCAGCTTCGGCCAGGATGGCTCGATCTCAACTGCGGGCTTCGAGTCCCGCTACGAGACCGAGCTCGCCAACGATTTCGGCAACCTGGCCAGCCGCGTGCTGGCGATGGTCGATCGCTACCGTGCCGGCGTCGTGCCGAAAGCTGCCATCGACGCGGTGCTGGAGGAGGACTTCGAAGGGGTGGTAGAGCGCTTCAGCGAGCTGCTCGATCGCGCCGAGCTGACCCAGGCGCTGGAGGAGGCCTGGAAGCTGGTCCGTCGTCTCAATCGCTATGTCGAGGAGACGAAGCCGTGGGAGCTTGCCAAGGACGAGGCAGACCCAGAGCGACTCGACGAAGTCCTCTACAACCTCGCCGAGGGCCTGCGCGTGACCACCCTGCTGCTCGTTCCCTATCTGCCCCGCTCGGCCGACCAACTGCTGGGTGCGCTGGGCGAGGAGTCTCGGGCTCTCGCCGAGCTGGGCTCACACCCCGGCGGCCAAAAGGTTGAGCGCGTGCCGCCGCTCTTCCCAAAGATCGAGCCGCCTGCCTAGGGCCTTGCCTGTAGAGCATCCGGGCTCAGTTGGTCTGGGCTGGTGTAGCCACATAGGGCCATCGTCAGGTCGAGCTCGGCGAGGACCATTTTGAGGACGGCTTCGACCCCCGCCTGTCCCTCGAGGGCCAGTCCCCAGATGTAGGGGCGCCCGAGTAGGACGGCATCGGCGCCAAGCGCGAGCGCCTTGATCACGTCGGCCCCGCCGCGGATGCCGCTGTCGAAGAGGATGGCGAGGTCGTCGCCGACCGCTTCGGCGATCGGCGGCAGCGCGTCCAGCGAGCCGAGCGCGCCATCGACCTGGCGGCCACCGTGGTTGGAGACGACGATGCCGTCGAGCCCACGGCTTGCCGCCTCGCGGGCGTCGTCGACGTGCTGGATGCCCTTGATGACGATCGGCAGCGAGGTCAGCTCGCGGAGCCAGTCGAGGTCATCCCAGGTGAGGGACGGGTTGACGTAGACGCCGAGGTAATGACCGGTAGCCGCGCCGAGGTCTTCCTCGGGAGTCTTCTCGAGGTCGGCTCGGAAGACCGGGTCCTGGAAGAAGTTCGCGTTGCCCATGCCTTGAAGGAACGGGAGCCAGGCCTGCTGCAGGTCGCGCGGCTTCCAGCCGGGAATGAAGGTGTCGACGGTGACGACGATCGCTTCGTAGCCGGCCGTCTCGGCGCGCCCCACGAAGCTCTCGACGAGGCGTCTGTCGTTCGGCCAATAGAGCTGAAACCAGCGCGGGCCCTCGCCGCTCGCCTCGGCGATTTCCTCCAGGCTGAATGCCGACGCGGTGCTGGCGATCATCGGCACGCCGAGCGCCGCCGCCGCACGGGCGCTCGCCAACTCTCCATCCTCATGGACGATCTTCTGGACCCCGATTGGCGCCAGCATCAACGGGGCCGGCATCGAAGTCTTGAGCACGGTTGTCGTGAGGTCGCGCTCGGCGACGTCGCGGAGCATGCGGGGCACGATCCGGCGACGCTCGAAGGCCTCGCGGTTGACGCGCATCGTGTCCTCGCCTCCGGCGCCGGCGAAGACGTAGTTGGCCGCCTTCTCCTCCAGTGCCTCGAAGGCGCGGCGTTCCAGCTCCTCGATCGGCACCGGGATCGAAGGCGATTCCCCGCCCAGGCCGCGGGCGTAGATCTCGCGGTAGTAATCGGCGAAGTCGGCCATCGCGGGAAGGCTATTCCAGCGTTGTCGCGCAAGTAGGGTGAGGCGGCCGATGATCGACTCCCACACCCACCTATTTCTCTGCGAGAGGCCCGAGGCGGACGTCGTCTTGAGCGCTCGCGAGGCCGGTGTCGGAAGGATGCTCAACGTCGGCCTGGGTGGCGAGGCGAACGCCGAAGCGATTGCCGGAGCCGAGCGGCATGAGGATGTCTTCGCCACGGTGGGGTGCCACCCGACCTCGGCCACCGGCTTCGACGCTGCCAAAGCAGAGGAGATCGCCCGGCTCGCCGCGCACGAGAAGGTGCGGGCGATCGGCGAGATGGGAATCGATTACTACCGCGATTCCGCGAGCCCGGCCGACCAGCGCCGCGCCTTCGAAGCGCAGATCGAGATCGCGCGGGACCTGGATCTGCCGATCGTGATCCACGCTCGCGATCCCGACGGGGAGACAACCGCGACCGATGAGGTCTTCGAGGTCCTCGATGCACGGGCCGGCGACCACCCCGTGGTCCTCCACTGCTTCCTTGCGCCTTGGCGGGTCGATGACGCGATCGAGCGAGGCTGGCACTGCTCCCTTTCGGGGGTCGTCACCTTTCCCAAGGCCGACGCTTTGCGCGAGGCGGCTGCCAAGCTCCCGAACGAGCTGGTTCTGGTCGAGACCGACGCGCCTTACCTGGCGCCGCAGCCGGTTCGCGGCAAGCCGAACGAGCCGGCGCACGTGGTGGCCACCGCGCAGACTGTTGCTGAAGTCCGGGGCGTTTCCTACGAGGAGCTGGAGCGGACGGTCGAAGCGAACGCTCGGGCGCTGTTTGGCTGGTAGTTGTGGTCAGGCTTGGACAGAACTTCCTCGCCGACCCGAACCTGCTCGACGCGATCCTTCGCGATGCAGGCCTCGATGCGGACGACATCGTGCTGGAGGTTGGAGTGGGCGAGGGCGTTCTCACCGAGCGGCTGGCCGTTGCGGCCAGCCACGTCCATGCGGTTGAGATAGACCGTGGCCTTGAGCCCGCGCTGACGGTGGTTACGGACCACCCCAATGTCGATTTGCATTGGGGGGACGCGATGAAGCTCGATCTGGCTGCGCTGGCCCCAGCTCCTACCGCGGTCGTCGCCAATCTTCCCTACTCGGTCGCCACTCCGTTGATCCTGCGGACAATCGAGGAGCTGCCCTCGGTTGGGCGGTGGACCGTGATGGTCCAGCGAGAGATAGCCGACCGGCTGCGGGCGGCGCCCGGGAGCCGCATCTACGGGTCCCCGAGCGTGATGGTTCAGCTCGCCTGCGATGCGAAGCTGCTGCGAACCGTCGATCCGGCGGTATTCCGCCCCCGCCCGCGGGTCGAATCGGCGATCCTCGGACTTCGTCGCACTGGGCCCAGTGCCGATCCGGCCACCCGCGAGCTGATCCGCGCCGCCTTTGCCCACCGCCGCAAGTCGCTTGCCCGCTCCCTGGAGCACCGCCGGCCCGGGTCTCTCGATGCAGCCCGAGCGGCGCTGGCCGAGCTTGGGCTGCCCGAAGACGCGCGGGCAGAGGCGCTGGCCCCCGAGCAGTTCGTCGCCCTGGCAACGAAGCTTCAGCCCAGCTGACGATGATGCCCGCTCCAATTTCGATCCGAGCGCCCGCAAAGCTCAACCTCTGTCTCTTCCTCGGGCCGCGGCGCGAGGACGGCCTGCACTCGCTCTGCTCGCTGTTTGAGCCGCTGGCTTTGGCCGACTTGATCGAGGTTTCAGAGGGGAGCACCGCGGCGAGTGGGCATGGCTTTGACGAGGTGGTCTGCGCCGGGGTGGAGGGAGACCCCGCCGACAACCTGGCGGCGCGGGCCCTCGCCGCACTGCGCGAGCGCGGCTGGGACCGCCCGCCTCTGCGAGTGGAGATCGAGAAGCGAATCCCGGTGGCCGCCGGCTTGGGCGGCGGCAGTGCCGACGCGGCGGCGATCCTGCGACTCGCCCGCGACCCGGCTGGAGCCGCCGGCTGGATTCCGGATCTGAAGGCGATCGCCGAGAGCCTCGGTGCCGATGTGCCGTCGCAGCTTTCTCCCTCGCTGGCGCTCGTCCAAGGAGCGGGGGAGCGGATCGAGCATCTGCCCGACCCTGTGCCACACGCAGTCGTTCTGCTGCCGGACGGAGGGGGCTTGAGCACCGCCGAGGTGTTCGCGGAGGCCGACCGGCTCGGCCTTGGCCGTGACGCAGGGGAGCTGGATGAGCTGGCAGCTCGCCTCCGCGATGCCGCCGGGGAGGGAGCCTCGCCACTTTCCTACGTCGACCTGCTCGGCAATGACCTCGAGGCCGCGGCGCGCTCGCTGCGACCCCGGATCGGCGCTTCCCTCGATGCGCTTCGAGACGCCGATGCCACCGCGGCCCTGCTGACCGGCTCGGGCCCGACCGTCTTCGGCCTTTTCGAGGACATCTCCGCCGCGCAAGCAGCCGCTGAGCGTCTCAATCGCAACGACGCCATCGTTTGCGAAGCTGGCCGCGCATGAGCGCGGTAGCGACCGAGCGTGCATATCTGGTTCTTCGCGAGGGAGCGAAGCGCGAAAGTGGTGCATGCGTGCGGAGCGAGCGAGCGAGATCGCCGGTAATGACGAACGCGAGTGAGCGAATCGCGAAAGTGGTGTCGTGAGGCTCCCCGGAACCAAAAGGCAGCAGAAATGGGCGGTGAGGGTCGCCGTCGTCCTGGTTGCGATCGCCGCCTACAAAGCGTTCACCAGCCTCGTCGACATCGAGAAGCTGCTCGAGGACATCGCCAACACCCTCGGCGCCTGGACCTACCTGCTCGTCGGCTTCTTCGCCTTCGCCGAGACCGGCGCCTTCGTTGGCCTGCTTGTCCCGGGGGAGACCGTGATGATCCTCGGCGGCGCGGTCGCCGGCCAGGGGGCGACTAACGTCTATCTGGTTATCGCGCTCGCCTGGCTGATGGCCTGGCTGGGCGACACCACCAGCTTCTTCATCGGCCGACGGCTCGGTCACGAGTTCCTAAGGCGACACGGGCCGCGGGTCGGCGTCAGCGAAGAGCGGCTTGGCCAGGTCGACGACTACTTCGCTCGCCACGGGGGCAAAACGATCTTCCTCGGCCGCTTCGTTGGCTTCGTGCGGGCGTTCGCGCCCTTCATTGCCGGCAGCTCGGGGATGGGGTACCGGGCCTTCGTCCCCTACAGCATCCTCGGCACCGGGCTATGGGTGAGTTCGGCGATCGCGATCGGCTACGTCTTCTCCCGCAGCATCGACACCGTCCTCGACTACGCCGGCAAAGGCGCCTTCGTGCTCGGCACGCTGATCGTCGCCGTCGTCGCCGTCGTTTCGATCCACCGGCACTTCCGTGTGGTCGAGAATCGCCGCGCCGCCGGCCGCTGGATGGAGGCCCATCGCGGGACCCGCTGGCTGGTCCTCCTCAGCCGCCGTTTCCGCCCCCAGCTCGAGTTCCTCTGGGAGCGGGTCACGCCGGGCGGCACTTTCGGCCTCGAGTTCACCACGCTGATGGCGGTCTTCGCGGTCGCCTCCTTCGTCTTGGTCAGCTACACGGTCCAGGTCAGCGGCGATCCGGGGCCCACCGCGGGGGATGTGACAGCGTTCGAATTAGTCGAACGCCTGCGCACGAGCTGGCTGGTCGACATCGCCGACGTCGTGACCGACCTCGGCTCGGCGGCCTTTGTCCTCTCCCTTGCCCTGCTTTGTGCCGGTCTGCTGGCCACCCGGCGCCGCTGGCCGGAGCTGGGAGTGCTGATCGCGGGGATGGTCATCATCGTCCTCGGCGTTCATGAGCTCAAGGACGCGGTTGACAGGCCCCGGCCTCAGGGCGGGCTGGTCTCAGCCTCCGGCTCTTCCTTCCCCAGCGCACACGCCGCCTACTCGACTTTCTACGTTTGGCTGGCGGTGACGATCGTGGTGCGGTTGCGGACCGGGATGGCGCGCGGCACCGCCGTCGTCGTCACCGGGATCGCGCTGGCCGCATTGGTTGGACTCTCCCGCGTTTTCCTCGAAGTCCACTATCTGAGTGACG
>JANWHW010000045.1 GCA_025450195.1 Solirubrobacterales bacterium
CGGTCGGCGCGGAGTACTCGGTGTTCGCGCCAATCGCGTCCGCCGAGGCACCCGCGGGCAGGGCCAAGGCCAGTGCCGCAACGGCCATCAGGGCTGCAGGGACGCCGATTCGCGTGCGCAGCCGTTTCCTTAGTGAAGGTCGTTTTTCAGAACTAGACACCTCAGTAATACGTCTCACAACTAGTCTCCTCCCTGGCTCCGTCGCGAGACGCGTCTGGTAGCCCGGTTCCCTGTTGATTTCCCTATCGGTCACGGCTCTCAGGTGGATAGCCGTGTTTACCGATCTTTGACCCGAGAAGGGTAGTCGGCGACATTCCTCATGTCAAGGGGTGGGTAGTTTTGCCTGGAAATCGACGTATTTTGGGGGGATGACGGGGTAGTGAGGAGGGGCAAAATCGAGACTAGGCCCACTAAATAGACAAAGACGTTCTTGACAAACGAAGTGGGCCTAACGATAGGGGGCAGTCGGGTAGGTGGTAGGGAGCTCTCTCTATATACGTACGCTCTATATATAGAGAGAGCGGTGGGAAGGATCGATATCCTGAAGCAGCGCCATATAGAGAGAGCGGTGGGAAGGATCGATATCCTGAAGCAGCGCCTTTGCGGCCTGGTGTAATGGCAGCACGCCTCGCTCTGGACGAGGTAGTCGGGGTTCGAGTCCCTGGGCCGCAGTTTGAAGACATAGCTAGTCGCAGATATCGGCGCCATTTGGGCTGGTTAGAAACCCGAAAAGAATAAGAAGCTGTTTAGGCATATCTAACCCTATAGTCGAGGGTTAGAAGAGAGTCTGGGTGAGGTGCGAATCGAAGGGGTCGAGCTGGTGGTAATGACGGGTGACCGGAACCTCTCTCCCGAAGCAGAAACGTCAAGGTATTCGAGGTGGCTCGGCCTTTGAAGTAGGCGGAGCTCTTAGCGCATTGAGGGATAGAGGATCACGTCGCGGAGGTTCTCGGCGCCGGCGACGATCATCAGCAGGCGGTCGATGCCGATGCCGCAGCCGCTCGCGGTCAGCATCCCGTACTCGAGCGCGCGCACGAACTCTTCGTCGTGAGGGTGCGGGTCGGTCTCGCTGCCGGCCTCCTGGCGCTCGCGCTGGCGGACGAAGTGGCGGCGCTGCATCTCGGGGTCGTTGACGTCGGTGCCGCCACCGGTGATCTCCATCCCGGCGACGATCCCGTCGAAGGCCTCGCCGAGCAGCGCGGGATGGTCTGGCTGGGGCTTGACCAGCGGCCAGAGATCCAGCGGCAGGTCGACGAGGAAGGTCGGCTGGACGATCTTGGGCTCGACCAGCTTGCCCTGGATCGAGTCGACCACCGCGGCCCAGTCCGCCTTCGGGTCGACGTCGCCCTCGAGCAGCTCGGCCAACTCGTCGCGGCTGGAGGCGACGATGTCGGCGCCGGTCGCCTCGAGGATCGCGTCGCGCAGCGTCACCCGCTTCCAGGGCGCCTTGAAGTCGATCGTGTTGCCGTCGCGCTCGACCACCGTCGTCCCCAGCACCTGCTCGACCACGGTCGAGACCAGCTGCTCGGTGAAGGCCATGACGCCGTTGTAGTCGGCGCAGCTGAGGAACCACTCGAGCATCGTGAACTCGGGGTTGTGCTGCGGCGACATCCCCTCGTTGCGGAAGAACTTGCCGAGCTCATAGACGTTCTCGAAGCCGCCGACGATCGTGCGCTTGAGGTAGAGCTCGGTCGCGGTGCGCAGGAAGAGCTCGCGGTTGAGCGTGTTGTGGTGGGTGGTGAACGGGCGGGCGGCAGCGCCCCCGGTCATCTGCTGGAGCGTCGGCGTTTCCAGCTCGACGAAGTCGTGCTCGTTCATGTAGGCGCGGATCGCGGCGACGAGCTTCGCCCGCATCGCGAAGATCTCGCGCGAGCGCTCGTTCGCCATCAGGTCGAGTTCGCGCTGGCGGTAGCGGACCTCGGGGTCCGAGATGCCGTGGAAGAGGTCGGGCGGGTCGCGCAGCGCCTTGGCCAGCATCGTGCACTCGCGCACCGCGAGCGCGAGCTGGCCGCGCTTGGTCACGTAGAGATCCCCCTCGACCCCGACCGCATCGCCGATGTCGAGGGCCTCGATCCGGTCGAAGGCCTCATCGCCGATCGCGTCGCGTCGCGCGTAGGCCTGGATCGTGCCGGTCAGATCGCGGACGTCGAAGAAGGCAGTCTTGCCGTGGCCGCGCTGGCCGACCAGCCGGCCGGCGATCCGGTAGCTGAACTGCGAGTGCTCGCCCTCACCCAGCTCTTCGGGGTCGTGCGCCTCGAGGATCGAGGAGATCTTGTCCCGGTCCGGCCAGCCCTGGCGAGGGTAGGGCTCGATCCCTTCGGCGCGCAGCCGCTCGAGCTTCTCCCGCCTGACGCTCTCCGTGGAGCCTTCCGAAGGCTCGACCTTCGAAGGCGCCTCGCTCACGGAACGAAGCCGACCGTCACCCGCTCGTCGCCGCGGTAGTCCGTGCGCGTCTCGGCCTCGTGCAGCAGCTCGCGCATCGCCGGGCCGTGGTGGGTGTCGTGCTCGAGCGCCACGCGCCAGCCGCTCGGCGTCTCGCCAAGCAGGTCGCGGATGACGCCGAGGCCGTCGTCGCCACTCTCGCCCAGCACGGCGATCTCCGGCTCGCGGCGGATCTCCGGCGAGCGCTCGTCGATCGAGGTCTCGGTGATGTAGGGAAGGTTGGCGATCAGCAGGTCGACGCCGTCGACGTAGCCGGGGATGCCTTCGTCGACGCTCACCTCGAGCTCGATGCCGAGGCGCGCCGCGTTCTCGCGCGCCGCTGCGGCCGCATCCTCGGAGAGGTCCGAGGCGGTGACCCGCAGGTCGGGACGCTCGGCGAGCAGGGCGAGGGCGATCGCGCCGGACCCGGTGCCGACCTCGTGCACGCGGGCGCCCTGCGGCAGCTCGACGCCGACGGCGACGAGCAGCTCGGTCTCGCGGCGCGGGATCAGCACCCGCTCGTCGACGGCGATCTCGATCTCGCGGAAACGGCAGCTGCCGAGGATGTACTCGAGCGGCTCACGCTCGCTGCGCCGGGCGACCAAACGCTCGACCTCCTCGCGCAGCTCGGGGCTCAGCTCGGTCGAGCCGTCTAGCTCGAGGTTGGCCACGTCCATGTCCAGCGCCATTGCCACCAACGCCCTGGCGTCCGCTTCGGGCGTCTCGCATCCGGCGGCGGCGATCGCCGCCGTTGCCTGTTCCACGATCTCCCCTGCGCTCCCCATCGGCGAAGCTCCTCCATTCGAACTTATACGACCAAAAAATTACAACCCCGCTGCGATCCTGGTCGGATCGCTCGGAGCCACCTGCGACAGGCTACCGGGTCGGCCGGGTCGGAAGCCTCGTGAACGCACGGGCGGAGGCGGGTCGGGGGATGGTGGTAAGGAACTAATAAAGCCACTTACGACCAGGTGGTGATGGACATACATTCATCTAGGAGACTAGAGGCGTCGAAGTGAGAAGTTGCCGTAGATGTGAGCGTCGGAAATGCGATTCCCAAAGCACGACACTCGCGGGCGAGCTCACATTTAGTGCGGCTGGCACCTTGGTTGGTGCCCGCAGACATCAACAACAAATAACCAGCTAGAGAGCGGGCTCGAGATGGAGACAGGCGACCACTAGATACGGCATCCCTAAAGCGGTCAGCGAGATCCGAGAAGCCATCAAGCTGAAAAGCGGTTGTTGAAGCGCGGACAGGAGTGAATCGACTATTAAAACGGTGGCGAAGAGTAAACGCATCCAAAGTCTCAAGTGGTGGCCGGGAGCCATTTCCAAACCGCCACTGAGCCTCAAGACGAAGGAGCTGGCCTGGGCGCTCAGTACCGTGGGCGGCGCCCTTATCATAAATACGCGCCTGGGATCGGCCGGCGTTGGTCTTCAAAATCACGGTCTGCACACAATGATGTTGACGATAAGTCACCACCTTTCCGGAGCCGTAGGCCTCCCTTCCCAAGCGCTCCAGGAACACCAGACCAATTGAGGGAGAAGCGATAAACACATCGACTGCCACGTCGAGGCGGCGGACGATGGCAGTGGACGAGTCGAGGGTCTGGATGCCGAGGTTGGACGCAGCCTGAATCAAACGATCAGATGCTGCTACAGCATCCGAAGGCCTACACAAATCATGGCCGGCAGGATGACCCTCGGCGAAGATCAGGCCGTGATCGGGAAACCAACCAATGCGGTGATCGGCGACACGCGTTGGAACCAGATATGCCCGTCCGGCAGGGACGGTCGCCAGAGCTCGCAGGGAGAGGGAGAGCGAGGTGGGGGGTCGGTCATACCAACACAACGACCACGTATCAATCCCTGCTGCCAACACCTTGGCGGTAGGAATACGTGGCGAGGGTGGCGGCGCGGTCGTGGCTGGGGGGGTTACGGGATTGGGGAAGTCGAGCTGGGCGTGGGACTCCTGCTTGTCGGTCGATGTCGCCATCAACAACTTGAGCAACAAAAACCAAAAATTCGCCCCCGGGGTCTTCGAGGGCGGGGGCTGACGGCGATAAGCGAAACACTGGCGGCGAGGTTGACGTCGAGGTTTGCGGCGCGCTTTCATCCCAACTAGCTGAGCGGGCATCCTAAGCCTCCTCGATTGCTAGTCGGGATCGCTCCAAATTCTCGCGCCGGCGGTGATCCCTACAAGCTTTCTGTTTCCAACAGAAGGCTCCTCAAAGCCCTCACTCCCCTCGGGTTCCGGCATCGCCTATTCCGGCGCGAAGCGACCTCCTCACATCAGCAACCGAGGAGGCCGGCACAGTGCCCACGCAAACCCAAGCAAACGTCAACGGCAAACCATCAATCGAAGAGATCGTTCAGGAGCTCTACACCAACCACCAGCCATACCTACTTGCAATCGCAATCAGAAACACCCCAACCAAGGCCGATGCCGAAGAAGCCCTTCAGGACGCCTTTACCCTGTTCATCCACCACTTCGAGCCCAGCAGCGGCGCTCCGCCACTAGCCTGGATCACCCTAACTCTCAAGCGCCGCTGCTGGGCTCTCTATCGGCGGCAGACCGGGAACAGCAGTTTCGTCCAAACGCAACCCCCAAGCAGCTTCCCAGTGGCGCCAGGAAGCGGATCTGGAACCTGGCCAACTACCCCTGAAGAAGCTGTCGAACTCAATGAGGTCAAGACACAAGCCCGTGAAGCAATAACCAGACTAAAGCCTGCAGAGCGGACGGCGCTCACCTACCAAGCGCTGGGCTGCTCCTACGCGGAGATTCGGCAGCTGACCGGGTGGACCTACACCAAAGTCAACCGCTGCATCACAGAGGGGCGTGCTCGACTACGAAGAGGACAACAAAAACAAGCCACACGCTAGCCCTACCAATCACCACCGGGCTAGCCCTCTCCGCTCTCAATGCTCCATCAACATCAACCCTCCACAAGCCCATCTGCCTGCCACTCCGGGCACAACCAAACAAAATTCTCTCAAACCCCACTTTCTCCAAACTCTTCCTCACAAATCCAACCAACCCAACATCAAACCAATCCAACGTCAAACACTCTCAATCACTACTACTCCTACACCCACCAACCCCATACACAACATCGTGGTTGCGGGTGGTCAGACCAAAAAACACTCGAATTCTCTTTAACCAAGCCAAAGGGCTGCGAACATCCAGTTCGCACTATCTGTCGCATCAACATTCGCAGCCCAACATCAAAAAAATTTCGGCTAGGCAGTCCTTTACCTCATTGGCAAGAATCCCCTCGCGTTCCAGCCACTCTCCTCAGACCTAAAGCTGCTTTTAGCCAAAAAAAAAAGACATCGCCCTCTCAGCCCATCCACCGCCTCCCTGAACTCTTAAACCGGCATCCCACCACGGCCGCACCCGTAGCAGCAGCTTTTTGCTTGAACCTAAACGGAGATCCGCATTTGAGCCGTACCCAAAAACCAGCAGACAGGACTTTTGAGCCGCGGACCAGATTCCACGGAGACTGCTTTAGGTGGATCCACTCTTCATTAGGCAACAAGCTGGCGCGGCCCCCGGGGAGGGCCCCGCGGGGGCGCCACCCCAATGAAGAGCAATCGCGTCCGATATTTACC